>CADBPC010000154.1 GCA_902796425.1 uncultured Lachnospiraceae bacterium | reverse complement strand
AGCGCCATCGCCGCGAGCACCGTTTTCAGTCGTTTCATGTGATTGTTCTCCCTGATGAATAATGCTTTAGAAAAGTATATCATTTTGAGTTACATTGAGCCATGCCGACAGTATGCATCTGACTCTGCATCCGTGTTTCAGTGAGCAAGCTCCCGAAACGCTTCTGCATCGTCATCTGCGCATGGCTCATTGCATCGCGCAAAAATAGCACCGGCCCGTAAGGACAGGTGCTGAAAATAATGCTGTAAAGATCAGTAGGCGACGCTATATGTATGCAGCGGAGGATTATTCTTCGGAAAAACCGAACTGTCCGGCAAGGAACATGAACCCTGCATAGCCGTTCTCGTCCGCCAGCGACAGGGTGTTCGTCCCGGCAGGAATGGTAACGCCTAGGTGTCTTCCGCGGAACTCATTTTCCAGAAAACTCACCTTCACGGTGACATCCGGCCTTTCGGCCATGGCCTGCAGCACGATGCCGGCGAAGGAAATCCATCGGTCTGTCCTGACATCGACCACTGCGCCCGGCGCAGCCTTCCTGATTCTGTCCGCGGTGCCGGCGCAGAACTGGTAATATCCTGAAATCGGCGCCTTGTAAAGGACATGCCCGCATTCGGAGCAGACATAGATCTTCTCGCCGTCTTCTGTCTCGGTAGCCTGCATCTGCGTCTGCCAGACATAGGTGTGGGTGTGATGATTCTCCTGGCGGCCTTCCCCGGCCTTCGGAGCCGTCCCTCCTGACTTCGCAGGCTTCTCCGGCGCGGGGTCATCCTGACTCTTCTCTGCCTTTTCTGCCTTCACAGTGACTGTGTAGGTGGTCTCTTTTCCATAATCACCGGAAGCGATGTGGGTTCTTGTATACCCGCTCCCTTCGGACGGAAGAACGCCGGGGTCTCCGATCAGGACAGCGTCGCTGTCTTCAACGGTAGTATATTTGCGATTGTCCCATACTCTTCCGGTCAACGTCGAAACGCCGCATTCTGTAACCGTGCACCCTCTTTCCGCCGCATAGCTGCGCGCAGCTGCTTCGGCGCTCGAAATCATACCTGAAACCTCGGACGTCTGCGGGTTGCTGTATGTTACCGATGCATGATTGCTATAGACCTCCACCGACACTGTCTCCCCGGTTGAAGTATATTTTATCTCAACCACTGCCTTTACATAGGAAACACTGGCGTCGACGGTATTGTCGATATAGACATCTTTGACGGAGCCCGTATCCGCGTGGACACTTAATGGCGCAATGCAAAAGAACATGCCGGCCGCCAGCAGCATCGCAGTCACTCTTCGTCTCCTGCCTTGAAATTGTAGATCGGCCTGATATGCGATACGATCTCCGCCGTCGGTTCTATGTTCTTAACGATCTCGTCAATCGGCTTATATGCCATCGGGGATTCATCCAGTGTTCCCTTGTTGACACTGGTCGTGTAGATCCCGCTCATGGACTCCGTGTACTCCTTCATGGAGATACTGTTCCTTGCCTCCGAGCGTGACATAAGGCGCCCTGCTCCGTGCGGCGCCGACTGGTTCCAGTCGTCGTTCCCTTTGCCGATGCAGATCAGCGCGCCGTCCCGCATGTTGATCGGAATCAGGAGCCTCTCACCCTCCCTTGCGGAAACAGAACCTTTTCTCAGAATCATATGATCCGTGTCGATATAGTTGTGGATCGTCTCGAACTGCTCCACGGCATGGAGCTTGCAGTTCTTAAGGATTACCTCCGTTATGATCCTGCGGTTCAGCTTTGCATACTCCTGCATGATCTTCATGTCATGGATGTAATCCTCGAACAGTTCTCCCTCGCACCAGGCGACCTCATACGGAACCGTAACCTCCGGCTTTTCCTGCGCGGCCTGCCATTTGGGAAGGAGCTTGCCCAGTTCCTTCTCCCGGCCCTCCGCCTTCATCTGATCGATAAAGGCATCCCTTTTTTCCGCAAGCGCTGCCTCGTACTTTTCGCCGATCATATTCAGGTGTTCGAAGGCCTGTCTCTGATAATACTCTGCGACATCCTTTCCGCTCCGCCTGGATCCGGTGT
>CADBPC010000153.1 GCA_902796425.1 uncultured Lachnospiraceae bacterium | reverse complement strand
TATCATCCCGCCGGTCATCACCAAGGCCGAGTTTGACAAATGGATGGCGCAGCTCGACAAGAAGTCCGTCGACCTGATCCAGCAGTACTACAAAAAGTACGACATCAACAAGCTGGGCAAAAAGGACAACAAGAAGGAACTGATCGCCAACTATCCCATCATCGAGCAGAGCGTAATTTACGTCCTTCGCGACACGACGAAGGAGCAGACCAGAAAGACGATCCAGGAGCTGTTCGAACAGGCGGGCTATACCTATGAGGATTATCTGGCGGACAAGGAACTGGACCTGAAGGAAAAGGTTTCCGACAAGCCGATTTTCAATGTCTCTGTCATCTACCGTCTCGAGGGGGACGACCTGGTGGTCGAGGTCCCGCTGAGGGACCTGGAATACCGGAGCACGACCCCGATTTATACGATAACGCCCCTTCCGTATTTCGGCGCGGGCGGCACGAACGAGGAAGGCTTTATCCTGGTGCCCGAGGGCGGCGGGAGCCTGATCCGCTTCAACAACGGCAAGACGCAGCAGAGCAGCTATTATACAAATGTGTACGGATGGGACATGTGCCTTCGCCGTGACGCCGTAGTACACAATACCAGAGCGTATTACGGCGTCTACGGTGTATCGGAGGGCGATGATTCCTTTATCTGCATCCTGGAGGACGGAAGCTCCTATGCCTCCATCCAGGCGGACGTGAGCGGCAAGAACAACAGCTACAACTATGTAAATGCTGTCTACAGCGTCTGCTCCAGGGAGAAATACGACGTCGGCGATATCGCGAACAGTGATATCTATGAATACCTTCCGGAGGTATGGGACGAGACGCTCTCCCAGCGCTACTGCTTTATCGATTCGGGCAGCTACGTCGATATGGCAAAACAGTACGGCGCGTATCTTGAAAACCGCTACGGGAGCGCTCTTTCCATGAACAGCGACGCGGATGCGCCGGTCGTAGTCGAGATCATCGGCGCGATCGACAAGGTAAAGCAGATCGTCGGCGTCCCGGTATCCAGGCCCTTAAAGCTCACATCCTTTGATGAGGCCGCGGATATGGTCCGCGACATCAGCGGGATGGGAATCACCAACCTCTCCGTCAAGCTCAGCGGCTGGTGCAACGGGGGCATAAAGCAGAAGGTCCTTACCAGGGTAAAGCCGATCCGCGAGCTCGGCGGGGCTTCGGGCCTGAAGCGCCTTTGCGAAGCGGCAAAGGAGTGCGGCGCGGACCTGTACCTGAACGGCATCACGCAGTATGCGTATGACAGCGACCTGCTGGACGGGTTCTTCTCCCTTTCGGACTCGGCAAGGCTTCTCAGCAAGGAGCGCGCGCAGCTCCACAAGTACAGCCACATAACCTACGCGGAGAGGGAAAACGACGACAACACCTACTACCTTGTGCACACGGACTACGCAAGGAAGATGACAGAGAACCTTGCGGGGGCGGCGGCCTCCTACGGAGCCGGAATTTCCTTCGAGGATACCGGAATGGACCTGTCCTCGGACTTCTACCGCAAGGACATGCGCAGCAGGCAGTCCGTCTTAAAGCTCCAGGAGCAGCGCATGAAGGAGCTCTCCGAGAGCGGGACGAACCTGATGGTCAACATGGGCAACGACTACGCGGTGCCCTACTGCAGGATGGTCACCGGCATGGACCTTCGGGGGAGCGAGTACACGATTCTCGATGAATGCGTCCCGTTCTTCCAGCTGGCCCTCCACGGCAGGATCAACTACACGGGCGACGCCCTCAATATCAGCGGCAACGATGAGGAGGAGATCCTCGCCAGCGCGGAATACGGCGCGGGACTTCTGTTTACCTTTATGGATGAGACGTCCTTTGCGACCCAGAAGACGCTGTACACCGAGTTCTACGGCTCCAACTATGACGGCTGGAAGCAGAGGATGAGTGATATCTGCGGACGCTATAACAAGGAGCTCGGACACACCTTCTGCCAGGAGATGACAGGACACGAAAACATCACGGACGATCTGTCGCTGACAGAATACGCCGACGGGACGAAGGTCTATGTCAATTACGGCTATGCCGACGCGAAGACGCAGGACGGCATCACCGTTCCCGCAAGAGACTATCTTGTGGTGCGGTAAGGGGCCTTACGGCAGCAGGCAGGACCGGGCTGCGGATAAGACCTGGACGCGGTGAAACAACAGGAGAACAGTTACTTATGAAACCGAAACGGCACAAATATGTGGGACTCCAGAAGAGAAAGGCGAAGGCGGGATACATGTTTATCATGCCCTTCATCATCGGCTTTCTGGTGTTTATGGTAAAACCGTTTTTCCAGTCCCTGTACATGAGCTTCTGCAATGTCGAGCTCGGCGCGGGAACCTTCCGCCAGACCTTCAGCGGTCTTACGAATTATCGTTTTGCCTTCATGGTCGATCCCGAATACAACCGTCTGGTCGTGGAGGAAATCTCCAGGATGATGGTTTATTCCCTCGCGATCATTGTTTTCAGCTTTTTTGTCTCGCTCATCCTGAACCAGACCTTTCACGGAAGAGCATTCGTACGTGCCGTCTTCTTCCTGCCCGTGATTCTATCCTCCGGAGTCATCCTGGGCCTCGAGGAAAACAACCAGCTGATGTCCTCGCTTGCGCAGACGATTGAAAACACAACGCAGGGCATCAGCATTACGGCGGCGCTTGAGAGCATCCTCCGCACGGCGGGCGTCGGCGTGAGGGCGTACGAGACACTTTTCGAGGTCATCGACAACATCTACGACGTCGCGATCGCGTCCGGAATCCAGATCATTATTTTCCTTTCCGGACTCCAGAACATCTCCTCCAACATGTACGAGGCGGCCGACATCGAGGGCTGCACGAAGTGGGAGAGCCTGTGGAAGATCACCTTCCCGATGATCAGCTCCCTGTTCCTCGTCAACTGGATCTACACGGTCGTCGACTTCTGCATGAGAAGCGACAACGGCGTCATCAAAAAGATACAGACGGTCATGATCGACCAGCAGCAGTACGGAAACGCGTCGGCGATGTCCTGGATCTATTTCGTCATCGTCCTTGCCTTTGTAGGCGTGACATCGTTTCTGATCTCAAAGAGGGTTTATTACTATGACTAAGCGTTCCTGGAAAAAAACAAAGACCGGGGCTCCTTCGGCGGAAACCGGCATGGCCGCAGCAAATGCGGCTGCAGCGGGTGCGGATACGCAGGTCCGCTATTCCCAGCTCGGCTTCTTTGAAAGAAACCGGCTTTCCGGGGGATATCTTTTAAGGAAGATCGTGACACAGAAGGCGGTCAGCATCATCCGCGCGATCCTTCTGTTCGGCATGTGCTTTATGATCCTGCAGCCGATCCTCAACAAGATTTCCGTCAGCTTCATGACTGAGCAGGACCTGTACAATCCGGTCGTCATATCCATCCCGGAGCATTTTACCACGGAGAATTACCGGCTCGCGGCGGAGCTGATGACTTACAGCAAGGCACTGACGAATTCCTTTATCGTCTCGCTTACCATCGCGCTTTTGCAGATCGCGGTCTGCACGCTGGCAGGCTACGGGTTCGCAAGGTTCCAGTTCCCCTTCAAGAAGTTCTGGTTTGCGTGTGTGATCCTGGTTATCCTCATCCCGCCGCAGACCATCGCGAGCTCGCTTCACCTGCACTTCAGGTTCTTCGATATCCTGGGCCTGTTTAAGCTGACAACGGGAAAAACGGTGAACCTTCGAGGCTCCGCGCTTCCGTATTACCTTATGAGCGCGGGCTGCATGGGACTCAAAAACGGCCTGTATATCTACATGATCCGGCAGTTTTTCCGCAATATCCCCGTGGATCTTGAAGAGGCGGCTTATGTGGACGGGTGCGGAATGCTCAGGACCTTCATAAAGATCATGCTCCCGCAGTCAAAGCCCATCCTGACCTCCTGCTTTTTGTTCGCCTTTGTCTGGCAGTGGACGGACGGCTTTTATTCCAAGATGTTCCTTGGCAACACAAAGCTGGTCAGCACGGCGCTTTCGAGAATCGTCGACAGCCTGAGCGCATATATCCAGCGCATCAACGGCGTCAAGACGACCATCTCCATCGCGTATTCCAACTGCATCCTGGCGACAGGGACGCTGATGATCATTATGCCGCTGATCATCCTGTATCTGTTCGCGCAGAAGGCCTTTGTCGAGAGCATCACAAGCTCCGGCATCAAGATGTAAGGATTTTCGGGCGGCAGAACAAAGGCTGCTGCGGCCGGCAAAATAAGGTAAATCTCTCCCCGGGCTGCAGGAAATGCCTGCAGGGACTGTGAAAGGCAGTGCACAGGGCGGCCGGAAGGCATTGACCGAAAAGCCTGCAGGGAGCTGATTTATAAAGGCACAACCGGGGATATCCCGGACAACACACGCGCCTTACCGGTAAGGCGCTTACCATCCAATTCTCAAGGAGGGATTACTATGAGAAAGTCTCTTGCAAAAAACGTAACAGTCGCGATCATGCTGGCTGCTATGGCAATGAGCGCAGTAGGATGCGGCGGTTCCGCGCCCGCACCCGCGGCGGCACCTGCCCCGGCTGCTTCGGAGGAGGCTGCGGCGCCTGAAGAAGCAGTGGAGGAAGAGGCTGCAGAGGAAGAAGCAGCGGAGGAAGAGGCTGTAGAGGAAGAGGCAGAAGCAGAGGAGCCTGAGGAAGAAGAGAGCCCTTATACCGTGATTACGGATGAGAACGGCGATCCCATCGACCTTGGCGGCATGGATATTATTATCCGCAACTGGTGGTCCGGTGATCCGGCAGAGCCGCAGAACGATTATGAAGAAGCGGTTCAGGAATACAGAGACTGGATCCAGGAGACCTACAACTTCACCATCAAAGAGCAGGCTATCTCCGACTGGGGCTCCACGCCCGCTGATTTCGTCGACTATGCGACAACCGGCGGCGACGAGAACTATATCTGGATTCTGCGCGATGATCCTGCGATCACATCCGCAATGTCCAACGGCCTGATGTATGACCTGGCAACTCTTGACTGCCTTGACTTCTCCGCGACGAAGTTCCAGAGAAATAAGCTCCACGAGCAGTATTCCAAGGGCGATGAGATCTATGCCATGTTCGCAGGCTATTCCGAGGCCCGCACGGGCGTTTACTTCAACAAGAGACTTCTGCAGGAAGCCGGCATCGATCCCGAAGAGATCTATCAGATGCAGAGAGATGGCTCCTGGACATGGGATGCCTTCACAGACGTTATGGCAAAGGCTCAGAGAGACGTCGACAATGACGGCGTGACAGATATCTGGGGCCTGACCCTGAACGAGGGCATCATGACCACGGCTGCCGTATTCTCCAACGGCGGATCCTACATCGGCAAGGACGACAACGGCTACTTCTACAACCTTGAGAGCGCAGAGACCCTGGAAGCTCTTGAGTGGACGGTCGATACCTTCAACAAGTACGACATGCCCGATCCGGAAGGCGCTGAGTGGGATTACTACAAGGAAGCCTTTGTCAACGGCATGGCTGCCTTCATGGTAGACGACGAGTACTGCGGAACTCCCGGCAACTTCCTTGAGGATATGCAGGACGAGGTCGGCTTCGTAATGTTCCCGAAGGGACCTAAGGGCAAGGATTACATCAACGTATGGTCCAACAACCCGGCGGCAATCCCTGCCTGCTACGACGCAGACAAGGCATGGAAGCTTGCGTTCGCATACAACCTCTACACCGATGCTCCTGCAGGCTACGAGGATTACAACGGCTATCTGTCCACAGCCCGCAACGGTATCTTTGACGCGGAAGCAGTCGATGAGACCATCACGATGATGACAGAAGAAGAACACGGAACCATCGCATACCACGGCATGATCCCGAACCTGGATCTCGGTCCGGACCTGATCTGGAACATCGGACCCGGCTCTGTTGTTTCCGAGCAGGTTGAAGCAATCCGCGACACCTGGAAGCAGTATGTTGAGGATGCCAACAAGTAAGTTTATCCGGTATGGAAGGATATGATCCGGCACTGCCTTCAAAGCCCGCGGGGCGCCGCTTTTGCGGCGCCCCGCCCGCGTAAGGGGGAATGTGATATATTGATATAAGAACGCCGGAGGCGTTCCTGAATCGGAGGCGCTCCCGAATCGGAAGCAGAAAAGAAATCAGAAGCAGAAAACGAATCGGAAGCAGAAAAGAATTCATCGGCAATCAGGGTGCGGTGAACTATGGGTGAGCTATGGATAAGGTAAGATTTCATCTTCCGGGATTAAGATACAATTTCCCGCTGAACATGATGTGGCATAGTCTTTTGGATCAGCATCCGGAGTACTTCAGGGACGGGGTGGAAATCGCCTCCTTTTTCGGCACCTTCCCGCCGGCTATCTGGAACGGGGGAAGGCTTGTTCCCGACGATCAGTGCGACGCCGCCTTTGTCCGGAACGTGATAAAGGCCATCAACTCCAAAAAGATTCCCGTCCGCTATACCTTCACAAATCCCCTGATTACGGAGGCGGACCTGGAGGATCCCTTCTGCAATTTCCTGATGCGCGAAGCGTCGGGCGGCATGAACGAGGTTCTTGTTTTCTCGCCGATCCTGGAAAAATATCTTCGGGAAAAATATCCATCGTTCGCCTATGACTCCACGACCTGCAAGGAGATCAGGGACGCGGACGAGCTTGCGCGCGAGCTGGAAAAGGACTACCGCTATGTGGTCCTCGACTATAACCTGAACGGGCGATGGGACATCCTGGAAAACCTCCCTCATAAGGAAAAGCTGGAGGTCCTTGTCAATCCTCTGTGCATACCGAACTGTCCGCGCAGGGGAGACCACTACAAAAACATAGCGAAAAACCAGAATATCATGCGAAGGAACGCAAAGCTCCCGCCGCAGAAAAGACAGCCCCTGATCCCGTGGACCTGCGAATACGGGGACTACAATAACCTGTACACGATTCAGGGCTATTCCACCTTTGTCTCCCCGGAGAAGATCTGGAACGAATACGTACCCCGCGGCATCAACAATTTCAAGATCGAGGGCAGGACGGCGAACCTGTTTTCCCTGATCGAGACCTACTGCTATTTCATGCTGAAGCCCGAATGTGTGGGAGCGGCAAGGCTCCTGCTCCTGAGAAATCTCGAGCAGGCAAAGGTGATCAATGTCATGAGGCCCAGACCCGGCGTCTGGCCGTAGGATAGGAGCGGGGAGCGCCGGGCCGGGGCGCGGGACATTGCCGGCCGTGAAGCATGCTAAGAGGCAGAGAACATATGGAACTAAGCATAAATCCGCAGGCAGCAGGCGGCGCTGAAAAGAAAATATACTGGCACCTTCCGGGCTTTTATGTCTATTTCTATTTAAACCAGATCCTGATCCATCTGATGCAAACCTGTCCGGAGGCCTTCTATGACGGATACTGCGCAGGCAGCGTCTACGGGACGTTCCCGGGCGCCATCTGGAACGGCGGCAGGGCGGTCTTCGGCCTCGCCTCGCACGGGGATATGCAGAAGATCATTTCCACCTACAACCGCTTCGGCGTTCCGGTGCGCTTTACCTGGACGAATCCGCTGATTGAAGAAAAGCACCTTTCGGATACCTACTGCAACCTGATCATGGACACGGCGGATAACGGGATGAACCAGGTCCTGGTCAATTCGCCGGTCCTTGAGGAGTACTTAAGGAAGCGCTATCCGGACTTTGAATATATTTCGTCGACGACAAAGCGGATTACGGATCTCGAGTCCCTCGGCGCAGAGCTCGGCAGGGACTACAGGCTTGTCGTCCTGGACTATGACCTGAACCACGATGAAAAGACATTAAAAGCTCTTGAGAAGGACGCGGACAGGATCGAGATCCTGACCGATGAGATCTGTTTTCCGAACTGCCCAAGGCGCGCGGAGCACTACCGCGACGAGGGCTTCATGCAGCTGAATTTTGAGCGGGGCAAGGTGTTCGACTGCCCGAACCGAAAGACCAGGCCCTCCTTTGACGAGTGCCGCAAAAGACCTGCCTTTATTTCAAAGGAGGAGCTCCCCGCCTATATCGACCGCGGCTTTGTCAATTTCAAGCTTGTGGGGCGCGGCCTCCCCATCGAACTCGTGACCGAGTCCTACCTCTACTACCTTGTCAAAGAAGAGAAACGGCAGGTGATCGCGGACAGGATCCGAAAAGACCTCGCGAAGCTCACCGGCCGCTGAACCGTAGATCCCATGAAAGACCATAAATTCGATTTCAAATGTTTAGCCGGTCCGGTGCTTGTCCTGGCCGCCGGTCTTATGCTGATCATCGTGTATGCGCCGACGACCGAAGCCGTGAACAGGATGGTGGGGCTTGGGTTTCTCGCACTGTGCGCCGGCACCTTCTGGATGCTTTTTGCCCTCTATACGGAATACGACAAGACCGGAAAGGACCTGCCGGAGTTTTTAAATAAGTTCTTCCCGAATTACCCGGTGGTGGAGGACCGGAGCGACCTGACCCGGCTGCTGAGCGGCTTTCGCAGAAGCTACAGCGATTTTCTCTCGGGTGAGTTCGCGGAGCAGAACAGCACTCTCCAGAATTATGCGACCCAGCTGATGTGGCACAGTGCCGCGCTTCAGAAAAAGCGGCTGATGAAAAAGAACCTGACCATTGAGATGGATTCAGTCCGCAGGGCATACACCGGCAGGCAGGGCTGCCTCAGGCAGAACAGTTATTTCGACGGAAGATACCAGGTAAACGATATTTATGAGGAAATCTCGGCCCTGAGGATCATTAAGCAGGGAGCCAGGACCATTCGGCGGATCAGGGATAATGAGGTGGCGCATTTTACCCTGCTTTCCGCAAAGCAGTCGGGCGAAGCCAGGGTCATCTGTCCCAACTGCGGGAATAAGACAACAAGGGAAAACCTCCTCGACGGCTGCGATTACTGCGGCACGAAGTTTACAGTCGAGGACATGAAGAACAAGGTCGACAGCTTCGGGCTGCGGCGCGATTTCCGCACATCCGCCAGCAAGAAGGAGGCGGTAAAGGAGCTGGCGTATCCCTGGATAACCCTGGCGGTGCTCCTTCCCCCGATTTATTTCAGCATAATCGGAGCTTTTGTATATATGCCGGGTACGAACATTTTCATGCGGCTCCTGGCAGGACTTCTTTCGGCAGGACTGCTGGGACTTCTCGCATGGAGTCTCAAGGCAATGGTCCTGACACTGTGTGTTCCTTTTATCCTCCTTGCCGGCGCGAGATCGGAGTCGCTGAGCCGGAAGATGATTTACAGCCGCGCCGGGGAAGAGGAGCAGGAGAAGCAGATGGCTGGGCAGGTCCGAAAAAGAGACCCGCTCTTTTCCCTCCAGAGCTTTTTCGGCGGCGTCCAGAATAAGCTTTCCGCCATACATTTCGCGGATCTTCCGGCAGAGATCAATGCCTTCTCCGAAAATGACATGTCTCCGTTTCTGGAAAAGTATAAGGATGTTGTGGATGTCGATATTCTTGATATGAAAATGGATTCCTATACGGCGGACAAAAAGCTTCAGACCGCGGCTGTCAGCGCCCGTCTCAGCCTTATGGAGCATGACGGCAGAAGGATCCGGAAACGCACTGAAAACCTGAAGCTTACGATGACCAAGGATGCCGGCTGCAGGACGCAGGCAGTCTGCGGCGCATCCGTCCTGAAATGCAAAGGGTGCGGCGCCAGCCTCTCGCTGATGGAGGGCAAGACCTGCAGCTACTGCGGCAGGAACCTGGATCTTAGGCAGTATGACTGGATTATCGATAGATACGAGATCCTGAAATCCTGAAAGAAAAGCAGTGAAGGACACTTAAGGGGAACGTAATGCGGGATCTGCCGCGGCATCCAGTTCATTAATGTCATGCTGGGCGGGACGCTCTTCCAGGACATTCCGTCACAGCACCCCTCAGAGACCGAACATCACCAGAAGGCTCCTTATGATGTGCCCTCGTACGAGGTAAAGATTACAGACAAATCACCATTAATGGCATGCCTCGGAACCGAGTCCATTTCTGTTAACAGCTGCCATCACCAGGTCGTCAGGGACCTTGCACCCGGCCTGAGTGTTATGGCCATGGCCCCGGACGGCATTGTGGAAGCAGTGTGCCGTCCTGAAAGCCGCTTTCTCTGGGCAGTTCAGTGGCACCCGGAATTCTCTTATCTAAAGGATGAGAACAGCCGGAAGATATTCAGCGCCTTTGTGGATGCCATGACAAGCCGCCTTTGAGTGGGCGGGATGATTTGATAAGCCTTTACGCTTTGAGACGGCAGGACTAAGGCGGCAGGCCGGATATTTCGATGAACAATAATATATCGATTAATAAAAAATATTGACATTACCTGCAGCCCTATCATATACTTTAGCAAATTAAACAGCTAAACCGTTGAGGGAGAGAAGTAGGTGATTTCCCTTTCATTACAGAGAACCGCGGCAGGTGAGAGCGCGGCATGAAACATTTCACTGAATGGACTTCCGAGGGCGCAGTCAAAGGAATTTACACTTCTGAGTATTCTGCGACGCCGAAGGCGGGCGTTATCAGCCGGGGATATGAAGGTATCCCGCAAAGCGCACGGGTCATGCCGTGAATCAAGGTGGCACCGCGGATTGTGTCGTACATACCAACTGTACCCATTCGTCCTTGACAGACACTACGTCTGCCAAGGACTTTTTGCGTGAGCAATGAGCCATGCGCAGACGGCTGATTCGACAGACCCCGTAAGTTTACTTACAGGGGGATGACGAATCAGCCGGATGCATACGG
>CADBPC010000152.1 GCA_902796425.1 uncultured Lachnospiraceae bacterium | reverse complement strand
GACAGCTTCCGGCAGGGCATTATTCTCGCTGTCATGGACATCAAGACCGCGCTGGAGGGACTCCAGGAGGCCCGCGGCCGGATGACCGAGGCCTTCCGGAATCTCCAGAGCGCGTTTGAACAGATCCGGAAGGGCGGCACCTCTTCGCAGAAGGATCTGGAAGCCGCGGTGAAGATCCTTCGCGACGCGATACAGAATGCGCAGCAGAACGCGGATGATTACCAGGCGGCCCTGACGGCGGTCAGGGATGCGGTCCGGGGCCTTCTTGATAAGATCGGCGATATGGAGCTGCCGCCGGACGCGGATCGGGAGGCCCTGGAGGAGAGTCTGAATCTTCTTCTGGGATACCTGGAGGAGACGGGCGAAACCCTTGCCGGCATCATGCGGGAGGTCGCAGAGCAGGCCGGAGGGGAGGCGGCGGAAATAACCCCCGAGCTGCAGGAGAAGATCACAAAGTTTATTAACGAGCTCGAGGAGTCCGGAAGCCTTGAGACGGCGCTGAAGACGCTGATCGAGTCCGACCCCTTCATAGTTAAGGTAAAAAATGCCGTAAACACGATCACCGGGACGGGTGAGTCGGCGTCGGCAAAAATCAGAAAAGCCATTTCACAGCTGTCGGGCCTTCGGGATATTTTCCAGGATATTTCCGCCAACATGAACGGACAGAGCTCCCAGCTCTTTGCGGCGGGCATCGCCCGGATTGCGGAAATCCTCCCCGCCATCAAGGCGGATATCGAGTCGATCGCGGAGGAAATCAGCAAAAACACGCCGAAGGAAGCGGATATCGAGCAGGCGATCCAGCAGATCAAGTACCAGATCGCCCTGATTTACCAGAAGGCGGATGAGATTCCGCAGATCACCGTTCCCGCGGGCAGCGCCATCGCGATGCTGACGCAGGGACAGCTGGACGCTGCGGTCGGATTTTCACAGGCGGATATCCAGCTCGCCCAGTACAAGGCGCAGCTCGCCCAGGCGAGGGAGCAGTACGACACGATCCGCGCGCAGGCATTAAAGAGCGCGAACCTGGACAGCCTGATCTCCGCCCAGACCCTGTCACAGCTGATTTATGCCCAGAACTTTGCCATGCCGGCGGGCTATATTGACGACGCGCAGGACAATACCTGGCTTTTGAAGGTCGGCGAGGAGTACGGCTCTCCGGAGGATATCGAGACGGCGCTTCTTGCGGACGTCGAGGGGATCGGCGTCATCCGCCTGACCGATGTTGCGAACGTAACCGTCATCGACAACGCCGACGAATACTACACAAGACTGAACGGGAACGACGCGGTCGTCCTTGCCGTTTTCAAGGGCTCCACTGCTGGCACGAACATGGTTTCCCGCGGAGTCAATGCCGCCTTCGATGAGCTGACGGGCGAGGATGAGAATCTCAACATCGTCTACCTGATGGACCAGGGAAGCTACATCACGCTCATTGTGAAGGACCTTCTCTCGTCGATGGTGCTCGGCGCGCTCCTTGCGATCATTGTCCTTGCCCTGTTCCTTCGGGACGTGAGGCCGACGCTGATGGTCGGCATCAGTATTCCTTTGTCGGTCCTGTTTACCATGGTGCTCATGTACTTTACGGACCTGAGCCTGAATATCATGACCCTTTCCGGCCTTTCGCTCGGAATCGGAATGCTGGTCGACAACTCCATCGTCGTTATGGAAAACATCATGCGCCTTCGCCAGCGCGGAATTACGGCCGCGCGGGCGAGCGTGCAGGGAGCGAAACAGGTTTCGAACTCCATCGTGGCCTCCACGCTGACGACCATCTGCGTCTTCCTGCCGATGGTGTTTACAAACGGAACGGTCAGGGAGCTCCTGCTGCCGATGGCGCTGTCCATCACCTATTGCCTCACCGCCTCCCTCATCGTGGCGATGACCGTGGTCCCCAGCTCTGCTTCCGTGATCCTTCGAAGGGTCCGGCAGCCGAAGGAAGGGTTCTTCTCCAGGCTTCTGGACAGATACGGAAGGCTCCTGGATCTGTCGCTCGATCATAAGCTGATTCCTCTCGGCATTGCGACGGGGCTTCTTGCCCTCGGCATTATCCGCCTGATCCAGATGGGAATCGTCATTCTCCCGGAGATGGCCGGTGACAATATTCAGCTTTCCGTGGAGACGCCGGAGAAAACCGACCGGCTTATTGCGTGTGCCCAGGCGGACGAGGTCATGGACAGAGTCATGACCGTTGACGGCGTAAAGGACGTCGGCATGATGGACCAGAGCTCGACGGCGGGCCTTGTCTCATCCCTTGCGGGCGGCAGCGCACAGATCGGTTCCTACATCGGATACATCACGGTGGATGAAGGGCTCGGCACCGACGATATCGAAACACTGGTTTTGAATATTCAGGAAGCAACAAAGGATCTGGAGAGCGAGGTCAGCATCTCCGCATCCATGATGGGGGATCTCAGCAGCTTCATGTCATCCGGCCTTACCGTAAATGTATACGGGCAGGACCTGGACAAGCTCGCCAAGATCGCAAAGGACGTCGAGAGCATGGTCATCCGCACGGAGGGCTTTGAAAACACCGCCGTCGGCACGGACCAGCAGGAGGCGTCGCTCCACCTCATTATCGATAAGGACAAGGCCATGCAGTACGGCCTTACCGTCGCGCAGATTTATATGCAGATCGCGGGAAAGCTGACGACGGAGGTCAGCTCGACGCAGGTCACGGTCGACGGCGTCAACCTGAACGTGCTGATCCGTGACGAGACCAATGTCATCACCCGCGAAAACCTGATGGACATGGAGTTCACCGGCCAGTCCCAGGGCCAGTCCGCCGCCGGCATGTCCGGAATGGGCGGTATGTCCGGCGGGATGAGCGGCATGTCCGGAATGAGTGGGATGTCCGGCGGGATGAGCGG
>CADBPC010000151.1 GCA_902796425.1 uncultured Lachnospiraceae bacterium | reverse complement strand
TGGTCTGACGAGCACTCATCAATGCGGAAACACGGGGACAGACACAAAAGGACCGTTCCTTATTTTCCTTAGAACCAGATAAAAGTAAAACAAGGGGACAGATACAAAAGGACCGTCCCCATTATTCTTAGAATGAAAGCGTCAGCCGTGTCAGTCGATCTGCACTTCCCCGCAGAGGTTGAGCTGGAAGTATTCGCGGATCTCCCCGGCGTCTTTTGTCTGTCCCAGGACCCACATCAGTTTTGTTACAGCGGCTTCCGCAGTCATGTCATAGGCCTGTAGAACGCCGGCATCGAGGGCGCGGCGGCCGGTCTCATAGGTGGAAAGACTGCTTCCCTCAAAGCGGCACTGCGTGCCGACAAGGATCGTGATGCCCTTCTCTGTCAGCCTCCGGAGTTCCCCGATAAAATCGTGTTTTAAAAAGGCATACCGCCAAGTCCGAAGGCTTCAATGTAAAAGGCGCGATAGCCATTATCGACATACATTTTCAGGATCTCCCTGTGTATGCCGGGAAAGAGCTTGATCACAGCCACATCCTGGCAAAAGCGGTTCTGCAACCGGAATACGCCGTTCTTTTTCGGAAGGACATGCTCATTGATCTTCATCCCGATCGAGCTGATCATGGCAACATTCTGGCAATTGATACTGTCAAAAGCATCAAAGCTCAGTGAGCGAACCTTGGAGGCACGGCATCCCAGCATAACCTTCCTGTTGAAGGCCACATAAACACCTGCATAACCGCTCTGGGCCATATAGATTGCGCACCTGAGATTCTCCATGGCATCGGCCACAGGATTGGAAATGGAGAGCTGGCTTCCCGTGATGACTACGGGGATCCGGATATTCTGCAGCATAAAGGAAAGCATCGAAGAGGTGTAGGCCAATGTATCCGTCCCGTGGATCACCACAATGCCGTCGAAGATGTGCCTGTTTTCACTGATCAGTTTTGCCAGATTTGCCCAGTCCTCGGGAAAAATATTGGCGCTGTCCACCGAACCGTATTCCATGGTGGTCAGCTCGGCCTCTCCCGCCACAATATGCAGCTCCTGCAGCATGGAGTCGGTCGTCAGTCCCGGTGTCAGCCCGTGCTGTCTGGCCACTGACGATAAGGTTCCGCCGGTATTAATGATCAATACTTTTTTCCCTTCCATCATAGTCTCCTTCATCTCCTCTATTTTCTGCCGCAGCACTTCTTGTATTTTTTGCCCGAGCCGCAGGGGCAGGGATCGTTGGGCATGATCTTTTTAGCGCCTCTTTTATAGGTCACTCCGCCTTCGGCAACATAAACGGGCTGTTTTTTTGCCGCACGCACTTTTCCATAAGCCCGATCCAATTCTGCAATGATCTCGTCCCGCCCTGCCTTTACGAGTTTTTCCTCTTCAAAACGGTCGAGGATATCCTCTCTCAATTTTTCAGGGCCGAGAATCTGCAGCTGTTCAAGGAAGGTCACTGTACGGGCATAGGTGTAGGGATACTGTTCCGCAACATAGAGGAGCAACTGCGCATATTCATCGACGCAGCGGGACATGTACCACTCATGGGTCAGCTGCACCGCGCGCGCGGAGCTGCCGTCCTTTCCGGTCTCCTTCTGCTCCTGGGATTCCGCTGATAGAAACGACTCCATGAAGGCATCAATATTCCGGTCTTCATGGTAACGGTAGGATTCCGCCGCACGATAAGCACTTTCAATGATGCTGTACCTGGGGCTGTCCAAAAGGTATCCCTCCTCTTCCACATCCTTTACAAACTTGACAAAAGGACCGCGCATAGCCGGCAAAGTCAGGAGGGTACTCCAGTAGGCGATATTGTTGGCCAGATGCTCCTTCATCACCATAGTCATCTCTGTTTCTCTCAGAAATGCTCTGTAAGCGTCAAGATCGGCCGACAGCTCTGTGAGAGAAAGCGCGCCGTCCAGATAGATGATATTGCAGAAGCAGGCGTCCAGATTCTCGGCTGACAAGATCTCCCCGTTCTTCTCCCACAGGGAGATCTCCCCCCGGAAAGCATCTCTGGCTTTTTTCCGGTTGCCTGTATTCTGATAGCAGTTGCCGAGAGCAGAATAATAGAAGGGATGGTGATCCTTCTCCGGATCTGCTTTGAGCAGCTCCCCGATCGCCTCATGATACTTGCCCAGGGCCTGGAGAGAAATGCCGTGCTCAATGCGCTCAAAATTGCGATCCGGTTCTTTTTCCAGGACCTCCCGCAAGGTCTCTTCTGCCTCTTCATATTTCTGCTGTGAAAGCAGGGCCCGCCCCAAAAGCGCCTGTGCTTCCACATTATAGGGCTGGCTTTCGAGAATATCTCTGCAGATCTCCTCTACCTTTTTGTAGTCTCCCTCATATTCACTGTGCAGTGCCTGCCGGAACTGCTGGCGGATCACGGCGGGGATCTGGGCCGTATACTCATCTACTGCCTGTAGAAATTCATTATATTCAGGTTTTACGGTCAATTGATTCTTCATTGCTGTCATATATTTTTTGTCTCCTGACGTTTTTTAGTGTGAAACAGGCCTCCTTTAAATAGGGTATGACTCCATCTTACTGTGGATCGTGCCTGTACCGAACTGGTCTTATTTATAATACTACCACAAGCCGGTCACTCATCAAAACTGTAATAATCATTCCTCAATATTTTCAGACCCCTTGCCTTACTGTGAAGGAGAGGCTTATCCCTTTGTGATCATGAATATAAAAAGCGCCTGCATCTCTACAATACTGCCCCGGGCAAGGCACGTTGAACAGTGCCTGCCCGGGGCAGTTTATGCATGCTGCTATATCTATACCGGCTTTTGTGCCTGAGGAATGCCTGTAAAGCGAAAGTCGTCAGGTAAGGAATGTCTGTTTTCAGCGGCTGTACACTTCTTCTCCGCCGATAAAGGTTTTTTCCACCAGTATTGAAGGGACATCCTCCGTCGCTGTATCATAGGGTGACGCCGACAAAATGACATAATCCGCCAGTTTGCCCGGTTCGAGACTGCCTTTGATTTCTTCCTCAAAGGAGGCATAGGCACCGTTATAGGTATGCATACGCAGAGCCTGATGAATATTGATGCATTCACCCTGCGAGATTTTGGCACCGGACGCGGTTGTCCTGCAGATGGCCATATACATATCAAAAAGCGGATTTGCTTCTTCGACCGGGCAGTCCGAGCTTCCTGCCGCCATGACGCCGTTTTCCAGCCATGTTTTGCAGGGGAACATCCTGTCAACGCGGTCTGGACCGTAGTTTCTGATATAGCCATCTCCGTAGGTGTTGAGGAAAACAGGCTGAACGGTGGGAACGATCCCCAGCTCTTTTACCCGCCTGACAATATAGTCATTGGTAAAAGCGCAGTGCTCTACACGATGGCGGGCATCGGGACGCGGGTACATTTCGAGTGCTTTTCCGATCGTGTCCACGATCACAGTGGAGGCCCGGTCACCGATCGCATGACAAGTGATCTGGAAGCCTGCTTTATGGGCCCTGATCAGGATACTCTCCACATCCCCGGGCTCATAACAGAGAATTCCCGTATCACCGGGCTTATTGACAAAGGGCTCAAACATGGCCGCTGTAGGAGCACTGCTGCTCCCGTCGATCATGAGCTTGATGGGACCGATCCGGAAATGCTCATCGCCCAGACCGGTAAACATTCCCGAATCGATGAAGCGGCTGACAAAATTGTCGTTGTCTACAAAGGAAAAAACAATCGCGTAAATACGCTGTTTAATCACGCCGTCTTTTACACCCTGCAAAAGGGCACTCATCTGAACAGGGCCATAAGATCCGGCTTCGTGAACAGATGTAATTCCAAGACTGAGAAGCCGGTCGGTGGTCTGCACCATCCCCCTCAGCAGTTCCTCTCTGGAGGGCAGGGCGATTCCCAATACCTGATTATAGGATTTTTCCTTCAGGGTACCATTGGCGCGGCCGTTCTCGTCATGGACAATCTCCCCGCCGTCAGGGTCCGGTGTGTTGTCATCGATCCCTGCAAGCCTGAGGGCTGCGGAGTTGGAAACACAAACATGATTGCAGACCCGGATCAGAATGACAGGATGATCCGGTGCGGCTTCATCCAGTTCAAACCGTGTGGGCGCGCGTCCTTCCGCCAGAGCAGATTCATTCAATCCCCATCCGCGGATCCATTCTCCCTTCGGGGTATTCCGGGCCGCTTCACGCACTTTATCCAGAATATCCTTCACACCGGGAACATGGCAGTCAATTGCCAGATTATTAAGTCCCTGAATGCCGATATGATGGTGTGCATCAATAAACCCGGGCACAATACATTTTCCCTGCAGATCCACAAGATCCGCCTCTTCCGGACAAAGCGCCCTGACCTGCGCAAGTGTACCTGTTGCAATAATCCTGTCCCCGCATACTGCCATCGACTCGACAACGCTGTCATTCCGGTCCACGGTCAGGATCTTTCCGTTTGTATAGATAGTTGTTTTTTTCATTTCATCTCTCCTCGTATCTCAGGTACAACAAATCTGCCGTACACTTTCCTGTACGGCAGACTCGCTTCGCTGAAAATTCAGATATGCAGCGCTGTTTTGATCGTGTATAAAGATACCTCTGTTGCCATATCCGCTATCTTCGCCTGATCATGTGCCATCAGATCAAAGCCATGAAAACAGCCTTCATACACAGAATAACTTACAATTACACCATCATCATACAGCTGCTGGCAATACGCGATTGTCTCATCCCGGTGAGGGTCCAGGTTGCCGACATAGGTATAGCACGGAGGAAGGCCGCTATAATCCCTGCACCTTGAGGGAGAGGCGTAAACAGGGATTTCTCTTTCTTTATGTCCTTCTCCGAGATACATATCCCAGATATTCTCACACACACTCCGGCACAGCAGGCCTTCATAGAGAATCTCATGGGAAGATCTCGTCTCCAGCCTGTCATCCATAGTGGGATACAAGGGCATTTGAAAAGCAATCTTCGGCCCGCCGAAGTCACGTACATACAGACAAGTCGCAATGGTCAGTCCGCCGCCTGCACTCGGTCCCGCAACAGCGATCCGTTCGGGATCGACCCCGAGATTTTCCGTATTCGCCGCCATCCAGTTGAGGACCGCAATCCCGTCCTCAAGCGCCGCCGGGTAAGGATTCTCCGGAGCTTTTCTGTAATCGGGGCAGACCACCACTGCACCAAGTTCATTAGCATACAGACAGCACCAG
The DNA here is from genome assembly GCA_902796425.1 of uncultured Lachnospiraceae bacterium. GTDB lineage: Bacteria > Bacillota > Clostridia > Lachnospirales > Lachnospiraceae > CAG-791. The sequence continues at coordinate 4,398 of CADBPC010000151.1, read as the reverse complement.
TGGCTGTAGGCCTCCGGATTGGTATTACTGTATCCCCCGCCGTGATAATAGAGGATCGCCGGCGCATTCGGGAGCAGCTTTTCAGGGCGAAAAATAAAGGTTTTTACATCAGGAGTCTCTTCAGAAACAGGGATATATACGATTTCTGCGCTCACGTCAAACTCCAGCACTAGATTGTGATCCATACGGGTCAGAGGGGAACCTTCCGCAGAGAAAGTCACTGCCTTTTCCGCGCCGAGGGTCTGGGCGTAAAAGGGGTACAAATCGGGGTGCATACGTGAACCAAATTCCAAATCTGTCATATTTCTCCTCGTTTTATCAGAATATGTGTCAGTATCCTTCTCTATTTACAGGTACATGTGTCATGTGTCAGTATCCTTCTCTATTTACAGATACATGTGTCCAATTATTTTATCATTTCATGAAGGATTTGGATATTACAGGTCACGGGCAATCTCCAGCTGTTTCTCGAAACGATTGGCACCTTTTGCATCCGGGAAAATGAGGGAGCAGGCAACCGAAACCAGCATGGTGATCGCAAATACATTGTAATACCAGGGCAGGCTTCCGGGCCACTTGATCACACTCAGAGAAAGAATGTTGAGAACAAGTGCTGTCACCTCACCGATCTCAACGCCGCGGCGCGATGCTTTGGGCCAGAACATGCCAAGCATGACTGTAGGCATTGTGGCAGTCATCAGGGTTCCCCATCCAAAAGTACCGAGAATCGCGACACCTTCTTTTGCGTACAAAGTGAAGAAAACAGCGACGACACCGATGACAAGCATACTGATTTTGGAAATGCGGAGCTGCTTTTTGTCCGTCAGATTCATACCCAGCGCGTGAGGAAGATCGCGGGAAAGGGCAGTTGCGGACACTGACAGATAAATCGATGCGGAGGACATCGAAGCCGCAAGGACCGCGATATATACACACAGCTGTACGAAGGGACCCGCATACTCACCCCAGGCAAAAATCGCGCTGTCATAGGCCGCGAGGGGTTCCATTCTGCCGGTAGCGACCAGATAGAGACATCCGTAACCGATGACGACAGAGGCAAAACCGACGATCACGTGCGTGACGCCGAACCACAGAGCTGTTTTCGGTATATCGAGCGGATCCTTGATCGCATACATTCTTGTAACAGACTGCGGCTGACCGATGGAACCGACGATCGGGATAAAGATCCAGGCAAAGCAGCTTGCCTTGGCTGCCGTTCCAAAAGCATTCAGCATATCCGGTGTAAATTCCTTGGTGATCGAACCATCGGAGGAAGTGACAGAGCTGACTTTCGAGACCGCCTCAATAACACCTCCGAACCCACCTGTGATGACGAAGAAGCTGATGATCAGAGCGATACACGCTATGACCATGATAACTCCCTGGAACACCTGGGTCATAACACCGCCGACCTCACCGGAGAAGGTCATATAGACAGCAAGAATACCAAAAATGAGCAGGCCGGACAAAAGAGGGGGCCAGTTAAGCAGATAGGTGAACAGGTTGATACCCGCGCTGATCTGGCTTGTCAGATATGCAAGACATCCAAGAGCCAGAATACCGGACATAACACCCTTGATGATGCGGCTGTTATTATAAATAACATCTGTCACATCACCGAGGGAGGACAGAGGAGCGATCTCCTGAACCGCGCGGACCTTTTTGGCAAGACACATGAGACCGAACGGTCCTGAGACCGCGGTCAGCATCCACAATCCCATGCCGGTTCCTGTGTTGTAAACCAGACCATTGACACCGACCAGCGCAAAAGCACTGACAATTCCGCCGAGTGTGGAAAGTCCTGTTGCGAAAGGTCCGAAGATTCCTGTCGCGCCAAAATACGCCTGTGCAGTATCAGCTTTTTTCTTTCCCCAATAGCCAATGGCAAACGAAGCAACAATCATAAGCAGCGAAGCTGCGAGAATAGCATATTTTCCCATATATTTACGCCTCCTTACTTATCCGTCTCGGCATTGAGCTTCTGGATTTTCTTCTTGTAATTGTCCCAATCCTGTGCGGACATCCACTGGTTATGCTTGGTCACAAAGCCGGCAAGCAGAGTATAAATACCACCGAGCCAGTATCCGATGACGATGCAGAACAAAGACGGATGGAACCCAAGAATCAGGGGGGGCACGACGCCTGCATACTTCACCGCGAAATAATGTGCTCCAATAAAACTCAGAGCCCATACGATCATGAAAGGAAGAATAGGATAGAGGAAAAAGCTCTTGTTCAAAACACCATTGTTCGAGGTTCCGATCATGACATAGCCGCCCATAATGGGGACCGAAAGAATGAGACAAATCCAGTAATTGTCATTGTTCCATCCCAGTACGGTGGTCAGTATCCAGAGAATCGTAGTCAGGATAATGATAGGACCTCTTAGCTTTCGCATGTCCATACAGTAATACCTCCTATACCTTTTTCTAAAGATGTTTAAATGTTCTCTCGTGTGATTTACCGTCGGCGGGGCTGACAGCTGCTGCGTATCGTCCTTGCTTTTCTCCTCCCTCCTTTAACCTTTACACAACGATCTGGCAGCAGGCAGCTGATCGGATCCGTCACCGGTAAAGATAATGGATACAAATATTTTTAATTGTGATTTTTTCGCACAATTAAAATCAAAAAAATGAGACCAACTCCGTCATTTTTCACAGGCGGTACTGAGAGGGATGGGGATCATTCCCTCTCAGTACCCAAGCCCGGCCTTTAACTGTTCGGCAAGCAGGCAGTTCGCTTCTCTTCCGATTCTGGTCTTTGCTGCAGAGATCTCAAAAGCATGGAAACATCCCTTATATTCCTTCCAGGCAGCCTCTACACCGCAGTCAAGCAGAGCGCGGACATAAGTCATGGCTTCATCGTAATGCGGATCATACTCTGCAATATGCAGGAAGCAAGGGGGAAGTCCGGTATAATCCCCGGTCCTCGAAGGAGCCGCATAGGCAGGAATATCTCTCCTCTCATGCCCCTCTCCGAGATAATAATCCCACACCCTCCGAAGGAAGTGTACATTGAGGACCCTTGGGTCCGTAATTGAAAGAGCAGAAGGCGTATTCAGCCGATCATCCATTGTCGGAGATACCGGCATCTGGAAATGGATCCTCGGACCTCTGCGATCTCTTGCCATCAGACAAAGCGCAATCGCCAGGGCTCCCCCGCAGCTGAATCCGGTAACTGCAATGCGGTTTCTGTCACCCCGGTACTGCCTGGGATGATTCCAGATGTCTTCGAGTACGCTGTAACAGTCTTCGACGCCTGCGGGATAAGGATTCTCCGGTGCCAAACGAAACTCCGGCATAACACAAATACACGGCAGCGAGAGACAGTATCCGAACATCTGCTCATAACATTGCGCGTCGCAGCCGACCATATAGCCTCCGCCGTGCAAATATAAAACCAGGGGAAGCATATCGTGTGCTTCAACCGGCGTAAAAACCTTGACCGGTATCTGATATCCGTCTCCTGCTCTCACAAAGCGTTCAGAGATCACAACATCCGGATTGGTCGGAAGGTTGGAGGAAAAAAGCCTGCGGATCTCGAGAATTCCTTCTCTTGAGAGATTATCCGGAGAATAGGCATTTTCCGAAAGAATCAGATAGGGCTGCAGTTCGGGGAGAAATCCATGTATATCCAATTCGGAATTTTCATCCAAATATCTAGTCTTATATATGTGATTCATATTTCACATATTAAACAATCAGCTCCCGATTGTCAATGTGCATAATCGTCTAAATGCACATTCAAACCTCCGCCTGAACCAATTTAACGCCTGAAACTGCCGAAAATTTGCTTCATATCCTTTGATTTATTAATTAATATTTTATTTTGATTTTTCTTTTAATTGTGTTATTATTAACACATATATACAGTTAACTCTTACGAAAGGAGCGTCTATTCATTTATGCAGCTAGTATTATTGGCGGGTGATCTCGGACCCAGATGGTTTCATATCGCACTGAGAGCTCTTGTCCTGATCGCCCAATCTTCAGAACCACTTTCCAGCAGTACAATCGCGTCAACACTACAGGCGGACAGCACCTATATTCGTAAGATCATGTCACGACTGGCAAAAGGCAATCTGACTGCAACTGTCGCAGGACGTTACGGGGGCTACTATCTGCTTCGTTCTCCTGAAGAAATCACTGTCCTGGACGTCTATCAGACCCTGGTCCAGACAGAACCGGTCCAATATGATTCCGTACCGCAGACCGGATCCGAACATATGATTTCCATGATCATCACCTCGGCCGAGAAACAATTCCAGGCCACTCTGAAGAAGTTTACCATCATGGATCTGGTCAACAGTATGGAACTGTCACAAAATTAATCAATCATTAGGCCGGATGATATAGTTCCATCTTTCATTAGGGCCAACATACTCAATATTGAGATTAT
>CADBPC010000150.1 GCA_902796425.1 uncultured Lachnospiraceae bacterium | reverse complement strand
TTTTCATGCATCTGGAGGAAATAAAATGAACAAGGGTACTGTTAAGTGGTTTAACAATCAGAAAGGTTATGGTTTCATCTCTGATTCCGAGGGTAATGACGTTTTCGTGCACTACAGTGGACTGAATATGGAAGGCTTCAAGTCTCTCGATGAAGGTCAGGCTGTCGAGTACGATGTTATCCAGGGCCAGAAGGGACCTCAGGCTGTTAACGTATCGAAGCTTTGATGGAATCATAAACTTTGGTGCCTGCGTTAATAGTGAATATATGATTGACTGACCGGACTGCCCCGCTGTTTAAGCGGGGCAGTCTTTTTACGTTCAACTTTTTGTGTTCGGCTTTCTGCGCTCAGCTTTTTGCGTTCAGAAGCCTGCAGCGCTCCGAGAGCTCCGCGAGCGAAAGCGTCCCCCCGAACAGGTCGAGAGCGCTTCCGACGGTGACATCCGTCCGATTCCCGGAGTATTCGCTGATAAGATCCAGATCTTCAAGACTGCGCACTCCTCCCGCATAGGTGACAGGAAATCCGCTTTTTTTCTGCCACTCGCCCAGAATAACGACAAGGTCCCTTTCGATTCCTCCCCTTTTTCCCTCGACATCCGCCGCATGGATCAGGAATTCATCACAATACGAAGAAAGCCTGTCCAGCCTGTCCAGCGTTTCACCGCATACGGAAAGACTTGTCATCTTCTGCCAGCGGTCGGTTACCACCCTGTACTCCGGGTGCCTTCCGGTTTCGAGCCGCCTGCACGATAGGTCAAGAATAAGGTGCTCCTTTCCGACAGCGTCGATGAGCTCGCGGCATCTGCCGGCATCAAAAACGCCTCCGGAAAAAACATAAGATGTGACGATGATGTGTGAAGCGCCTGCTTCTATCCATGCAGGCGCGGACCCGGGCGTAATGCCTCCCCCCACGGCGAGACCGCCCGGAAAAAAGCGGAGCGCCTCTTTCGCCTCCGCTTCATCCTCAGAATAGTTCCCGGTATCTTCGGGGGAGTTAAGAAGAATGACATGTCCCCCCGGAAGATCCGCCTCTTTATAGAGCGCCGCATAATAGGCGGCGCCCTTTTCGCTGATGAAATTCTCGCGCGGCGCTTCCGCGGCGTGATCCCTCAGTGTGCTCCCGACAATCTGTTTGACTTTTCCGTTATGAATATCGATGCAGGGACGGATTCTCATGCAAACACATCCTGCATCGAATACATTCCGGGCTTTTTGCCGGCAAGGAACTTTGCAGACTCGATCGCTCCCTTGGCAAATACAGCCCTGCTGTAGGCCCTGTGGGAGAAGGTAATCACCTCGTCCTCTCCTGCAAACAGGACGTCATGATCGCCTACAATCGTTCCGCCGCGGACGGCAGATATGCCGATTTCCTTGACCGGGCGCTTTTCGCGTCTTGTGCTTCTGTCATAGACGAATTCATACGGCTCGGCAAGCCCCTCGTTGATGCTCTCCGCAAGTGCGATCGCCGTACCGCTCGGCGCATCCAGCTTCTGTCTGTGGTGCTTCTCCACAATTTCGATATCAAAGCCGGCCTGTGCCAGCTTGGGAGCCGCTTCTTTGAGGATACTCATAATCAGGTTAATACCGACGGACATGTTGGCGGAGCGCAGCACGGGGATGGATTCCGATACCGTATCCAGGTTCGCGATCTGCTCCGGCGAAAGGCCGGTAGTGCAAAGGACGAGCGGCAGCTCTTTCTTTACACAGTAGGCAAGCACACCGTCTACTGCAGACGCGGTGGAAAAATCGACAACAACATCCGCTTCTTCCTTTACCTCATCGAGCGAGCGGTATACCGAATAAGTGCTGTACTGACTGCCGAAGGCATCGACACCGGCTTCTATCCGGACTCTCTCATCCTTTGAGGCAATATCCGTTATCATGTGTCCCATCCTGCCGCAGCAGCCATGTAAGAGTATCCTGACCATAGTATTCTCCTTATGTGCCGGGTCTGTTTTTCCTTATGCCAGAAGGCCGAAATCCTTCATGGCTTCCTCAAGTTTTGCGGCAGCGCCCGCACTCATCTCTGTGAGAGGAAGGCGGAGCGGTCCGGCATTGAATCCCATCAGGTTCACGGCCTTTTTGACCGGAATCGGGTTGACCTCGCTGAAGAGGTTCTCATACAGGGCATGAGTCTGGCGCTGGATTGCGGCAGCTCCCGCGACATCTCCCGCGTGGAACTTTGCGCACATATCATGCATCGCTCTGGGAGCGATATTCGCCACAACCGAGATGACTCCGAGTCCTCCCATGGACATGAGGGGAACAACCTGGTCATCATTGCCCGAATACAGCTCAATGTTGCCGTCGGTCAGGGTCATCAGCTTTACGATCTGGCTGATGTCGCCGCTGGCTTCCTTTATGCCGACGATGTTATCGACATTTTTAACAAGTCTGGCCACTGTGGAAGGAAGGATGTTGCCGCCGGTTCTGCTCGGTACATTGTAAAGGATTACCGGCGTAGAGGGGATCGCCTCGGCGATCTGCGTGAAATGCTGCGCCATGCCCTCCTGCGTTCCCTTGTTGTAATAAGGTGTTACGACAAGAACGGCGTCCGCTCCGAAACCGGCAGCTTCCTTTGAAAGCTCGATCGCCGTCTTTGTCCAATTAGAACCTGTCCCCGCAATGACCGGAACTCTTCCATGCACATAATCAATCACGAATTTGCATGCATCAAGGTGCTCTTCTTCGGTCATGGTTGCAGCTTCGCCCGTGGATCCGCAGACAACGATCGCATCCGATCCGTTCTCAATCTGGTAATCGACAAGCTGTGCAAAGACGTCGTAATTGATTTTGCTCCCGTCTTCCGTGAAGGGAGTAACGATTGCTACAGCAGAATTCATAAATACAGACATAATATGCTCCTGTTTTCTTTCGGTGTGATACTACCGGTGCTTTCCGTATCAGCTTCTGGACGCTTCCAGGAGCTTTGCCTTGAGCTGGTCTTCGATCTGGGCAAGCTCGGCCTGCGCCGCGACGCGCTTTTCCTTGCCCTCTTTCTGGATCACAAGAATCTCATCCATCGCGGAGATCAGCGTTTCGTTTGTGTGCTTGAGGGTTTCGATATCAACGATGCCTCTTTCGGATTCTCTTGCGGCCTCGAGTGAAGCGGTCTTGAGATTGTCTGCGTTCTTCTGGAGGAGAAGATTCGTCATATCGTTGACCTCCCGCTCTGCCTTCGCGGCCTGGGTGGAGTGCTCAAGCCCGATCGCAATGACCATCTGGTTCTTCCACAGAGGAATCGTGTTGACAATGGTGGACTGGATCTTCTCTGCCATCATTGTGTCCGATGCCTGGACCATGCGGATCTGCGGGGCCGTCTGCATGGCAACCGTCCTGGTCAGTTCAAGGTCGTAGATCTTCTTCTCGAATCTGTCGCACTGCGCCGCAAGATCCTTTGCGCGCTGCGCATCCTCGGGAAGCCCGGACTGCGCCGCCTTCTCCTGAAGGGCCTTGAGATCGCCTTCCCTCACCTCTGTGAGCTTTTTCTTTCCCGCAACGATATACATCGACAGCTCTTTGAAATAGCTGAGGTTCAGCTCGTACATGCGGTCAAGGAGCTCCGCGTCCTTTAACAGCGTGATCTGGTGCTTTTCCAGCTCGCCGGTCACGGTCTGGACATTCGTCTCGACCTTGTCATAACGGGCCTTGAGCTCGGTGACTCTGTTCGCCTTCTTTTTGAACAGCGCCTTAAAGCCCTTTTCCTCCTCATCGACTTCGATGCTCTTTAACTCAGTCACAAGGGACGAAAGCATATTGCCGACTTCGCCCATATCCTTGGTGCGGACGTTGTCGATCGCCTTCTGGGAAAAATCAGCCAGCTTCTTCTGTGTTCCCACGCCATAGTTCAGTATGGCAGCCGTATTTGTCAGGTCGATCTGCTTGACAAAAGCATCAACCTGGGCCATCTCGGCGGGAGTGAGATTGATCTCCGGCTCCTTCTTCTTTTCTTTTTCCTCTGTCTCCTGCGCGGCTGCAGTGATCTCAGACTTAACCTCCGGAATTACGGTATCAAAGCTGAGCGTAGGCGCTGCGGGTGCCTCTACACCGATATCTTTGAATTCTTCATTCATCACTGTCTCCTTTCCTGGTCGTCGCGGACCAGTCCATCCTGAGCCATCATTGTCTTCATGACAGATATATCGGATGATATATCCCATGCCACGTCACGGAACATATCATCGAACATCTTTTCAAACGCGTCATTTATTGTATCCATCGACGACGCGATTTCCTGCTTCGTTGTTTTGATATTCTCCCCGATTTGCGGCTGTTTGTCCAGTTCCACATAGGCATTGAGGAGTTTTTCGGTCGTCGGCAGGTAATAATCCATCATCCGCCGCATGTCACGGGCGCTGGCCGGCTGTTTTTTTATCTGCCCGAAAATCCTGCGCATAATGCTCTCAAGCCGGTAGAGCTTTGCAGACATCCCGTCCGAGTCATCGTCCGGAATCAGGTCGTTGATATACCGGATTCTCTGCGTATACTTCTCGCCTTCCCTGACAATGCGCTCCGCCTCGGCCATATCCCCGCCGTTTTGTGCATTCTCCTGCTGCGCATTCGCAGCGGGCCTGTAGCCGACGGGATTCGGATCTTCCGCCTTTTCTCCTGCTTCCTTTTCGTTCTTCTTCCTGGCGCTGTCCATATAGCTGCGGGCTTCCCGCTCTTTTCTGGACATCTCCGCCTGCTGATACTGATTATAAGCCTTCTCGGTCAGCATGACAGTGCTCTTTTGCTGGTCCATTGCCATATAAGGAAGAAGGCCCTGACGTTTCATCTCAATGACATCTTTGCGCACCTGGTTCTCGGATGTGCCCGAGGCGCGCGCCAGGTCTTCTATTGCAAAATACTCTGCATTCCCGAGCCTGTCGCCGTATTCAAAATACTTTTCAATCAGCTTCTGGCGCTTTCGCCCGGAAAGACCGATGGCTGCAAATATGCCGGCGACTCCCCCCGAAACTCCGAGGAATACCGCGCTGACCACGGTGGCCACCCCGAATCCGAGAATCCCTCCCGCAACAAGCCCTGCGAGGCTTGTTGCGGCGCCGATGCCGCCTGCCGCCGTTCCGACAAGGCCCACGATTTTCCTGACGGCTCCGCTCGACCTGCTGACGCCTGTCTGCAGGAAATGGCTGTCCGAGGGCACCAGCGAGCTGCCGGAGGACATTGTCTGCTTAAGAGAGGCGGACTGGGGCGATCTTCGAAGATTTCCTGTCGACTGCACGGTTTTCCTTGCCCGGATCGGTTCGTCTGCCCGGGGCCGCGTGCTGCCGGCGCTTTCCTTCCCGCCGTATACGGAGTCCACTGTCCTGAA
>CADBPC010000149.1 GCA_902796425.1 uncultured Lachnospiraceae bacterium | reverse complement strand
ATGTTGTCATAAACTGTCATATGAGGATACAGAGCGTAGTTCTGGAATACCATCGCGATATCTCTGTCCTTGGGCTCAACATCGTTCATGACCTTGCCGTCGATCTTCAGTGTACCGTCGGAAATATCTTCCAGACCTGCGATCATACGAAGAGTTGTGGATTTTCCGCAGCCTGAAGGGCCTACGAAAATGATGAATTCCTTGTCTGCGATCTCAAGGTTGAAATCCTTAACAGCTTCGAAACCGTTGGGATATCTCTTATAGATGTGCTCCAATGATAAACTTGCCATTTCATAACCTCCTGTTTTTACACGGGCATACCCGATTCAACTAATACATTGAGTATAATGAACCTGCAAATCTGTTGCTATATCTCTTATTTACAAAATTCTCATCGTCAATTCGTTATTTCTGCAAAAAAAAGCCCGCCTGCGGCGGGCATTTGTTAATTTTGAACATGGAATCCGTTCAATTTCTGTCGCTTTGCATAAGATCCTGCGTACTTTCCTCCGGAAGGCTCTCCTGCGGCATATCCTCGTCCATATCAATCCCGTGGAACTCAGGTTCGCCGTCATCGCCGTACTCCGTCTCCTCCTCCGGCTCGAACTTTTTGAAGATCGAGCTGTACATGAGGGCGCAGACATATCCGGGCGCCGTAAAGCCGAACATCAGGACAAGGGGCGTCGCCTGCGGAATCAGATAAAAGATCAGGGCGGGCGCAATCGTGATCACCGTCATGGCCAGTGTCTTGGGCAGATTTGCTATGGCGAGTATCGCCGAGTTCTTAAGGGTTCTTCTGACCGGGTTCTCAAACCTGCTCTGCAGCGGGAATATGTACTGGAAGATCATATAGACCAGGAACAGGACCGCCAGCATAAGATACAGCATAATGCGCGGGAAAACGCCCGGATTGATCAGCACCAGATATACATCGGCTCCCAGAAGACCGAAGACCGCAAGGCAGATGAGCCACAGGATCGTCGACTGTACAAAATTATCCTTAAAGGACTTGAAGAACGACCTGGTGATATACCCCTCGTCTCCCCTTACAAGCTTGAGAAGATTATAATGCATCGCGGTGATCGCGGCGCCGCCCGTTATTACCGGAATGCACAAAAGGAGCGTGAGCACATTCAGCCATAACAGATCGGCCATTTTGTTAAGTGCCCTCATTACGGGGCTGTCAAGATTAAACAGCTTATCCATTCTGATCTCCCTTACTTCTTTCAGAATACAGAATCCACAAAATCATGCAGGCGTCTGCGCATCCGCTCCCTGAGGTAATCGACGAAGCTGTTTTTTTCTTCCTCCACGATCTCATTTACCTTCTTTGCGGCCTCGCTCCCCGCCTGAGTCGCAAGATCCTGTGCGTCGTTCTTTATATCCTCTGCCTTTTTCAGCAGGTCATCCGCGATTGTTTCGCCGCCGGTGCCCTCTTCATCCGCCGCATCCGTCTGCTGCCCCGACTCGCCGGAGCTCATATCCGGCGCGATCTGGCCGGTAATCGTGTCGTAAACTTCATCGGCGAACTCCTGCGCGTCTTCGGAAGGATCTCCTCCCCGCAGCATGATAATCAGTCCCTCCGGTGAAAGCCCGAGGCTCCTGAGCCTGTCGAGCGCCTGCAGCGCGAGGCTCTTCTGCTCCCGGATAAAGCCGGGATTGTCCGGCGCAGCAAAGCACAGCATGCTCTGCGGCACCCGCGCGGACAGCAGAAAAGCTGCCAATATGGTTAATAAACGTATTCTCAAAATACTCCTTACTGCCTCTTCAAGGCCTGCCGGGCAGATAAGCCCCGGCGCTTATCGGATCAGTGCGCCGTCCGCGACCGCTCTTTCGGGGTCCGGAGTCATAAGGGCAAGATTGCCCTCATCGTCCTCCGCGCACAGGAGCATGCCCTCCGACAGGACGCCCGCCAGCTTTGCGGGCTTTAAGTTGCAGATTACCATAACCTTCCTGCCGACCATCTCCTCCGGGGTGTAGTATTTCCTGATCCCGGATACGATCTGGCGCACCTCGGATCCGATCTTTACCTTTGAGCAGAGAAGCTTTTTGGACTTCTCTACGGGCTCGCAGGCAATAACCTCGCCTACGCGCAGCTCCATTCCGGCAAAATCATCTATGCTGACGGGATCCTTGTGCTGAAGCGCTTCCGGCTCCCGGTCCTTCTTTTCCTCCTCTTTGGCGGGAGCGGCCTGCTCTGTTCCTGCCTGCTCCGCAGCTGCTGCCTTCTTCTGCTTTTCCATAATGACGGCAACCTTCTCCATGACCTCTTTCTCGTCAAGGCGGGCAAAGAGAATGGACGGATTGTCCGTTACCTTCGTTCCCGAAGGATACAGGCCGAAGGTCTCGATATCGCCGAAATCGCGCGCGGAGGTATTCAGCTCGTCAAAGATCCTCTGAGCGGTCTCGGGCATAAAGGGCGCAAGGAGTGACGCGCCGATTACGATACCCTCCGTCAGGTTGTACATCACTGTGGCAAGACGGTCCGCCTTGCTCTCATCCTTTGCAAGAACCCACGGCTCGGTCTCGTCAATGTATTTATTCAGTCTCTTAAATACAGTAAAGATCTCGGTCAGCGCGTCCGCGACACGAAGCTCGTCCATATCCTTTTCGACCTTGGCATAGGCGCCGGTCACGACCGCCTTGAGGTCGGCGTCGACTTCGCCCTGGACATTTCTGTTCTCCACGACGCCGCCGAAATACTTGTTGCTCATGGAGATCGTGCGCTTTACAAGGTTGCCGAGGACGTTTGCGAGATCCGAATTGGTTCTCTCCACGACCAGCTCCCATGTGATGACGCCGTCATTCTCATAGGGCATCTCATGCAGCACAAAATAGCGCACCGCGTCTACGCCGAAGATGTCCGCGAGGTCGTCTGCATAAATCACGTTCCCCTTGGACTTACTCATCTTCTCGCCGCCCTGCAGCAGCCAGGGATGGCCGAACACCTGCTTCGGAAGGGGCTCGCCCAGAGCCATCAGGAAAATCGGCCAGTAAATCGTATGGAATCTCACGATATCCTTGCCGATCAGGTGAAGGTCCGCGGGCCAGTACTTTTTGTACAGATCGGAGCTGTTTCCGTCCGCGTCATATCCGATGCCCGTGATATAGTTTGAAAGCGCATCCAGCCAGACATAGACGACATGCTTCGGATCAAAATCTACGGGAATGCCCCAGGAAAATGACGTCCTGGAAACACACAGATCCTGGAGACCGGGCAGGAGGAAGTTGTTCATCATCTCGTTCTTCCTGGAGACCGGCTGAATAAACTCCGGATGCGTGTTGATATGGTCGATCAGTCTGTCGGCATATTTCTTCATGCGGAAGAAATACGCGTCCTCCTTCGCTTCATGCACGGTATTGCCGCAGATCGGGCACTTGTCCCCGTCGACAATCTGAGACTTTGTATAGAATGCCTCGCACTCCGTGCAGTACAGTCCCTCGTATGCCCCGAGATAGATATCTCCCTGGTCATAGAGCTTTTTGAAGATCTTCTGTATCTGGCGCTCGTGATCCTCGTCCGTCGTCCGGATAAAGCGGTCATAGGATGTATTCATCCTGTCCCAGATGCGCCTGATTTCGCCCGCTGTCTCATCGACAAACTGCTTGGGGGTCTTTCCGGCTCTTCTTGCCCTCTCCTCGATCTTCTGTCCGTGCTCGTCAGACCCGGTCTGGAAATGGACATCGTATCCGTCGGCCCTTTTATACCTGGCAATGCTGTCGGCCATGATAATCTCATAGGTGTTGCCGATATGCGGTTTGCCGGATGTATAGGCGATCGCTGTTGTGATGTAGTATTTGCCTTTATTGATCATGTGTTCTGCCACCTCACTGTATCTTAGATTCTCTTCGCAGGGCCGCCTCACCGGCTCAGGACCTCGCACCCTGTCTCTGTCACCAGGACCTGTACCTCCCACTGCGCGGAATCCTTTCCGTCGGCCGTGTAGATTGTCCAGCCGTTATCTTCGTCCTGGAATATTTCATCCGTTCCGGCGTTGACCATCGGTTCAATGGTAAATACCATGCCGGGCACCATCAGCATCTCTGTCCCCGGTCTGGATACGTAGCTTACAAACGGATCCTCATGGAACTCAAGGCCGCACCCGTGCCCCCCGATCTCGCGGACAACAGAATAGCCGTTGTCCAGGGCGTGCCGGTGCACGGCGCTCCCCATGTCTCCGAGGAAGGTCCAGGGCTTTACATGCTCGATTCCGATCTCGACGCACTCCTTTACAACCCTCACGAGACGCTCTCTTTCTTCGGAAACCTTTCCTATGCAGAACATTCGGGAAGAATCCGAAAAATATCCGTCCAGGATGGTCGAGCAGTCAACATTGACGATGTCGCCCTCCTTCAGGATAACGTCCGCCGACGGAATGCCGTGGCAGACCTCGTTGTTGACGGATGTGCAGACGCTCTTGGGATAGCCCTCATAATGAAGGTCCGCAGGGATCCCGCCCATCTTTACCGTGGTGTTGTAGACAATCTCGTCGATCTCCAGCGTTGTCATGCCGGGATGGATCTTCTCGCCGATCTCATCAAGAACCGCCATGTTGATCACGGCGCTCTTTTTGATCCCCTCAATATCCTCAGACGTCTTAATCAGGTTCCTGTCGGGAACGATGGCGCCCTTCAGCTCGAACTCACGGATTCTCTCGTCAAACTGCTGGTGGCAGCTTTTATATTTTTTACCGCTCCCGCACCAGCAGGGAGCATTCCTGTCCATCTTCACAAATTTCATATTCTCTGTACTGCCTGCCTTCCTGACGGGATTTATCCTTCGCCTGTATACCTTTCGGTATGCGGAGAATATCCTGAATATTTTAGCACTCTTTTATTGCAAGTGGAACAGTGCCGGGCGATACTTTCAAAAGCTCCGGGCACTTACCTCTCGGCGTCCATCTGCTCCAGCACGTCCCGATCCCAGAGCAGGATGTGGAGCCTTCCGGCCAGCTTCCATGCGGGCGCCGTAAAATACTGGTTGGTCATGACGGCGCCGACCATGCAGCCGTAATAGTCGCGTCCCGCGTAAACCTCCTGCACGGCAAAGACACCGACCGGCCCATCGTAGCATTTGCACTGCACGGCGTAGGTTATTCCGCCCTTCCTGGCAAGGATATCCGCGCCGAAATCGCCGCTCCCCTTTGTCACCTCGACATCTTTGAATCCGTTGTCCCTTAAGAGCTCCGCGCAGTAATATTCAAAGTCGTGCCCCTCCATATCATCCATGGGAAGATCCTCAGAGGGTCTCTTCTTACTCCGGATGAGTAGAAAGGCCGCTGCCGCCGCGCCTGCACCTGCCGCAAGGAGCGCGACGAGGGTAATCGTGTTCACTCAAAATCCTCCCAGGGATCCGGATCCTCGAAAACCGGCAGATGCAGGTCCGAGAGCCGGATTCCCGCCAGCTTGATGTCACGGAGCCTTAAGTCCGAGAGCTTCATATCGCGGAGCCTGACGTCCGGGAACTTCATTTCGGGAATCTTAACGTCAGGGAGCCTTACCTCGGGGAGCTTTACCTCAGGCAGTTTTACCTCGGGGAGCCTGACGTCCGGCAGCACAACCTCGCGGTTTCCGTTCTCATCCGTTCTCACAAGGCGCCTGTGGACATAAATCCCCATGCCGTCATCCAGCCTCAGGCAGGCGAGCTGGGCACGCATCGCCGCGATCTGAAGGACGTCCCCTTCGTCCAGCATGTCCATGCACTTTGCCCCGCAGTCGATATCAATGAACATCTCCGCGCGGAAAATCCGGTTCCTGACAGTCTGCGCCGGCTTGCGGTACGGCCAGTTCTTTTCTCCCCTGAGCTGCTGGAAATATACGTCCGAGATCGTATGTCCACAGATCAGCATGTCATACCGCTTTGCGCCGTGATAGGAGGCGAACGGATTCTCCCTTAGAAGAAGCCTTCTCCAAAGCGCGTCCTTTTTATGCCGCATGGCTTCCTGCGGGGTATAAAGCTCATCATAAAAATAGGGATAGGCGTGGGCCATCATATACGTGGTCCCGCCCACCGTGACGTCGAAGGAGTATCTCAGGCCTTTGAGCCATTCCGTCAAGCCCCTCTTCTCCTCCTCGGGCAGTTCCAGATATCCCTGCCAGGTGATCAGGCCCCGGTTGGTAAAAATCCAGTTGGCGTCGGACGCGCTCATCCTGCCGTCCTCGCACCCTCCGAGGATCGTCTGGAGGAACATCGCTTCGTGATTGCCCATAAGACAATGGACAAAGTCATAGCGCTCGTCGAGGGCCCTTACAAACTGAATTGTCTCGATCGATTTGCGTCCCCAGTCTCCGTAATCTCCGAGAAGATAGAGCTGGTCGCTCCCGTCAAAGCGGAATTCTATTTTCCTTAACAGCGCGCGGAACTCATCGTAAGCTCCGTGAATATCGCTGATCGCATATACAGACATCGTAGTCACCGTGCCGGCGCTGCTCTTAAACCGGCTTATTTCTTCCGGGCGCTGTGCCGGATCTTATTCTTCCTGCGCCGAAACGAGCGCCTGGTAAACATCCCGCCTGCTGACGCCGCGGTCCGCGGCGACAAGCCGCATCGCTTCCTTTCGCGAATATCCTTTTTCCTCGTACTGCGCCACGTGCTCTTCAAGGCTGAGCGTTTCGAACTGCGCCCTTGCGGCGGCCTCGATCTCCCCCGCGTCCGCGCCTTCCATTACAAGCACGTATTCTCCCCGCGGCTCCTGCGTTTCATAGAGGTCCAGTGCCCTCGAAAGCGTGGTCGGAAGTGCTTCTTCAAAACGCTTTGTCAGTTCTCTGCAGAGGGTGACCTTCCTGTCGCCGAGCGCCTTTTCCAGGTCGGAGAGCGTTGCCTTCAGGTGGTGCGGCGCTTCGTACAGGATAACCGTCCTCTCCTCCGTCCTGAGCTGTTCCAGGATATGCGTTCGCTCCTTTTTGTCCTTCGGCAGGAACCCTTCAAAACAAAAGCGCCGGGCGCTCATTCCCGACATCGTCAGGGCGGTGATAAGGGCACAGGCGCCGGGAAGCGACGTCACCCTAATTCCCTGCTCGATGCACCGCGCGGCCAGCACCTCTCCGGGGTCACTGATCGCGGGCGTTCCCGCATCTGTGACAAGGGCGATGTTCACGCCTTCCCGCAGCTTTGCGATCAGTTCATCCGCCTTTTCATATTTGTTGTGCTCGTGATAGCTTGTCAGAGGTTTCCGGATCTTGTAATGATTCAGAAGCTTTAAGGTATTTCTTGTATCCTCTGCCGCGATCAGGTCGGCGCTTTTTAATGTCTCCAGAACGCGCAGTGTGATATCGGATAGATTCCCGATCGGCGTCGCGCACAAATATAAGGTACCGCTCATTGTTTTCCTTCTGCCGGCTTCATGCCGTATATTTCCAATATCTCATCCGTATAGCAGCCGGGACTATTGTAGACAATCAGCGGCTTTTCCACTCTGACCTGGCTCCTGCCGCCCTGTACGCAGTCAAACAGGACCATGTTCGGCTCATGATCGATAAAGGGATACACAAACCGGATTCTCTTCGGCTCCAGGCGGTGTGAGACAAGCGATGTCATAATCTCCGCCAGCCGCAGGGGCCGGTGGATCAGGTAAAAATGCCCGCCGCTCTTAAGGAGCCTCGCAGCGGCGCCGGCGATATCCTCAAAACTGCACAGGATCTCATGCCTTGCCGCGGCCAGGGGCCCGGCGTCATTGATAAGACCGCTCCCTCCTGTCATATAAGGCGGATTGCAGGTTATAACGTCAAAGGAAGCAGCCGCAAATAGACGGTCTGCCTCCCTGATATCTCCCCGGATCACGCGGATTCTGTCATCAAGGCCGTTCATGGTGACGCTCCGCCCGGCCATATCCGCACTCTCACTCTGGATCTCCAGCGCGGTAAAATGCTCCGCCGGCGTTCTGGCGCTCATCAGGATCGGGATAATGCCGGTTCCCGTTCCTATATCCAGCACCCTGTCTCCCGGCCCGGCCTTTGCAAATTCGGACAGAAGAACCGCGTCCATTCCGAAACGGAACCTCTTTTTGTCCTGTATGATCCTGAGACCGTTCCTTTGCAGATCGTCAACGGTCTCCCCCGTTTTTAGTCTCATTCCTTCTGCGGCTGCTCCTGTGTCTTGTCTGGCCGCCCTGCCTTCTGGCCTGGTCTTCCTGCCTTGCTGACTGCTCGCCTTCTTTCCTTGCAGCCTGCTCGCCTTCCTTTCTTATGGCCTGTTCGCCTTCCTTTCTTACGGCCTGTTCGCCTTCCTTTCTTACGGCCTGTTCACCTTCCTTTTTCTGGTTCCTGGGCCTTCTGGGCGGACGGCGTCTTGCGGGCCTTGCGTTCTCCTCACCGTTTCTCTCCTGCCTCTCCTCGGCGGGAGTGCTCTGGGGTCTTGCAGGCCGCGCGCTGTTTGCGGCGCCGTTTCTTGCGGGCGCTGCAGACACGCTTTCTTCTTTTGCCTCGTTCTTTACAGGTTCCTTTGCCGCCGCACGGATCCCTGTCTTGTCGCGGACAACCGTTCCGCGCTCGACTCTTGTCCTCGCTTTGTTCTTTCCGGAGCCGGAACGGCGGCGCTTTCTGGTAATCGTTATATCCTGGGCAGAATACTCATGAAGCTCCTTCTCGTCGTCCACCTCAACGATAATGCGGACGCGCTGGCGAAGGACATTGACACTCTCAACCTCGCCCTTCATTCCGTCGCCGGTCTCCACCTCATCTCCGGGATGCGGCAGATTGCGGTTGAGTTCCTCATAGGTATCCTCTTCATTTTTAAGGCAGCACATAAGCCTGCCGCAGACGCCCGAAATCTTGCTCGGGTTGAGTGAGAGATTCTGCTCCTTGGCCATCTTGATGGATACCGGTGCAAAATCGGCAAGATAGGTGTGGCAGCACAGCGGCCTTCCGCAGCTCCCGTACCCGCCGAGGATCTTTGTCTCGTCCCTTACGCCGATCTGGCGCAGCTCGATCCGCATGTGGAAAACACCCGCAAGGTCCTTTACGAGATCACGGAAATCCACCCGTCCGTCCGCGGTAAAATAGAACAGGATTTTGCTGTTGTCGAAGGTGTACTCGGCGTCAATCAGCTTCATTTCAAGGCCGCGGCTCCGGATCTTTGCAGCGCACAGCTTGTAGGCCTCGCGCTCTTTGATCCTGTTTTGCGCCTCGCGCTCTCTGTCCTGCGCATCGGCGATCCGTATGATTGTCCGAAGCGGTGTCCTTGACTTTTTAGCCTCTATTTCCATGGGAAGGCTTACCACTGTCCCCATTTCCAGGCCGCGCGAGGTCTCCACCACGACCCGTTCGCCGTATTTCAGGGTAAATTCGCCGGGAGAAAAATAATAGATCCTGCCCGCCGTCCTGAATCGGACGCCGACCACGGTCACCGGTCCTTCCGGCACTTCTTCCTCCGAAAGCTCAGGGTGCTCCGCGTCCTCAAGATCACTGTCGAGGCTGGAAATCTCATCCTTTACGATCTCCTCGAATCCCCTGATATCATCAATATCCTCGAGTCCCTCAAACGTATCCTGTCCAGGATCCTGCTGCGGATCCTCCGCAATGCCGTCAAGGCGCATCAGGTCTTCGAGGCCCTCGGTATCTTCCATATTTGTTTCTTCGTTAATTAATATTTCTTCCATCCGGTTACTCATTCCATTCAATCACGCCCAAGGCAGTCCCTGAGCCCGAGTAAGAGCATCTGCAGGACCAGCGCCCTGCCGGCGCCCGCATCCATCCTTCTGCCGGCCAGTGTGATCGCATCCTGCATTCTCATAAGTTTTTCATATGACAGCCTTTCGGCAGCGTCTTTAATATACTGTACTTTATCCATGAAAATCAAGCTGTCCGGATCCTCCGAGGATTTTGCGACAAGAAGATCCCTGTACCAGTTCTGTACGATTTCATAAAACTCACCGGCCCGGTCCTGCATGGAAGCTTCCTCCTGCGCTCCCTCCTCTTCCCGGTCTGCCTTTTTCCTGTCTTTGCCCTTGTCCTCATCCGCGCAGACCTTTTCCGCAAACTGCGCGATCTCATAGGCTCCGGCCCTGTCCAGCCCGGAAAGGAAGTCTTCCGCTTCCTTTATAAATATGCCGGACTCTTCGTCGCCCAGGATCTGCGAAGCCCTGCCGGGGTTGCCGCCCGAAAGCCTTGCCGCCATGCCGGCCGAAGCGGGGTCCGCACCGCACTTGTCCGTAAGATATGAAACCAGTTCCTTTTCCGGTACCGGGCGAAGCCTCATCAGGATACACCTCGAGAGAACCGTGGGAAGGAACTTCTCCGTTCCCTCCGCAAGAAGGAGGATTACCGCATACGCGGGAGGCTCCTCCAGGGTTTTCAAAAGTACGTTCTGGGCCTGCGGCGTCATCCTGTCGGCCTCCGGCACGATATAGATCTTGCGGCTGCTGTAATAAGGCTTTATCTGGACGTCGCTCCGAAGGCGCCTTGCATCGTCAGCGCCGAGTGCCGAGCGTTTGTCGCTGTCATTTTTCTTCTGATGGCGGAAAACAAGAAGGTCCGGGTGCGATCCCGAGGCGGCCTGGAGGCAGGAATGACAGCGCCCGCAGGGCTGGATCATGCCGTCCTTCTCCTGCGGATCCGTGCACAGAAGGGCCGCGGCGAAGGCCATGGCGAGGTTCTGTTTACCGCTCCCCCTTTCACCGCACAGAATATACGCATGGGAAACCGCGCCGGTCTGCAGCGCGTCCTGCATGTGTCTTACAATATGCTGCTGTCCCGCAATATCTTCAAAAGAGTACATCTGTTATTCACACGGATGCAGGATCCCCAGGATATATTCCCGGATCTCCCGAGTGCATCTGTCCAGGTCATCATTGATAAAACGCCTTGTTATTCCGGCCTCCCGGATCTTTTCATCGGAAAAATCGATCTGGTCCGAGAGGAACCTTCTGCACATCTCCTCATACCGGGGATGGTCACCTTCAAGTTCCCTGTTCAGCGCCCGCTGAAGCCGGATACCGTCGTCAAGGTCGATGTACACCGGAAGGACCGTCGGGATTCCTTCTTCATCCCTGCCGTCAAAAAAGGACCTCATGTTTGAGTACGACTCCAGCGTGGAGGGCACCAGGAAGCTCGCCTTTTCAAGGTCGATCTGCCCGTCGTCTTTTGTGTAGTAGTGCCACGGCCCGTAATAGGTGGCGTACTCTCTCGCCTCTATGATCCTGCCCTTTTGCCTTGCCTCTTCGAACTGCTGCACCGACTCAAAGTAGTACTCCCTGCCGTTCTGCTCGCCCTCGCGCATCGGCCTTGTGGTGTACGGGACGATTCGCTTCAGTCCCAGTTCATGGTCTTTCAGGAGCCTCTGGTAGATTGTATCCTTGCCGGAGGCGCTCTTGCCCGTAAGGCAGAAAATGTGGTTCATGTCCGGTCTCCGTAATCCGTAATCGCGGTTTATGCCGCCCGTATCTTCCGATTATAACACAAAGGATTTCACAGGCTATAAATGCAGTGGCAAAATCCCAAAAGATACGCTATTATGATGGCGTTGCAGCCAAACCCCCGCGCAGGCAGCGGGGCGTACATACAGTAAACATACATATAATAAATGAGGTAAAACAATGCACAACTATCAGAATATTGCGGAAGACATCCTTTGGATCGGCGGCAATGACCACCGTCTTTCGCTCTTTGAGAATCTCTTCCCGCTTCCCGGCGGCGTATCCTACAACAATTACCTGGTACTGGACGAGAAGGTCGTCCTCTTTGATACCTCCGACGTCTCCGTCGCAGACCAGTTCCTCGAGAACCTGAAGGCGGGCCTTGCCGGCAGAAAGCCCGATTATCTTTTTGTCCTCCACATGGAGCCCGACCACTGCTCGCAGCTCGAAAAGGTTGTTACTCTTTATCCGGACGTGACGCTTGTCGGCAGCGCGCAGACCTTTAATTTCATCCGCCAGTTTTTCCCTTCTCTTGAGATCGCAAATAAGCAGGTCGTAAAGGAAGGCGATGTGATAAGTACCGGAAAACACTCCTTCCGCTTTGTTGCGGCGCCGATGGTCCACTGGCCCGAGGTCCTGTTCGCGTACGATGAGACGGATCATATCCTGTTCTCCGCGGACGCCTTCGGAAGCTTTAAAGCCGTGGAAGGCAGCATCTTTGCAGACGATCACGATTTTGAGAAGGAGTTTCTGGACGAAGCAAGGCGCTATTACGCCAATATCGTAGGAAAGTTCGGCCCCCAGGTGCAGGCTGTCCTCAAGAAGGCGGCGGGTCTTGATATCCGCACCATCTGCCCTCTTCACGGACCTGTCTGGAGAAATAACCTTTCCTTCCTTCTGGACAAATATCATGCATGGAGCACCGGCACTCCCGAGACACAGGATACACTGGTCGTCTACGGAAGCCTCTACGGCCACACCGCAAGCGCCGCTCAGGCCTTTGCCGCAAAGCTCCGGAAGGAAACCGAAAAGAACGTATCGGTCTTTGACGTATCGGGGACCGACGTATCATATCTGATCAGTGAGGTCTGGCGCTGCGCGAAGGTTGTCCTGTTTGCCCCCACCTATAACGGCGGCCTGTATCCCAAAATGGCGTCCTTCATCGACGACATGGCAGCGCTTAATGTGCAGAACCATTACTTTGCCATTGCGGAGAACGGAACCTGGGCTCCCGCGTCCGGAAAAATCGTCCGCGCAAAGCTGGAGGGCTTCAAGAACTGCAGGATCAGCGAGAGCACCTTTACGATCAAGAGCGCACTGCACGACGCGGACAGCGAGAGGCTGGACGCTTTCGTAAGTGAGGTCGCACAGGCCTGATTAAACCCTGATAAAACGCAGTAATTTTATGCTGTTTTTATTGCTTTTTACACTGTTGTATGGTAAAAAAATAAGTTGTGTTTATTCGTTAACAATCATTTTCTACTTTATCTAAAGAAAGAGGTTATCCAGAATGGCAAAGATTGATTTAACAAAGTATGGCATTACCGGAACCACTGAGATCGTCTACAATCCCTCTTACGAATTCCTGTATGAGGAAGAGATGAATCCCGCTCTCACTGGTTATGACAAGGGCCAGCTGACCGAGCTGAACGCTGTCAACGTCATGACAGGTATCTACACCGGCCGCTCCCCCAAGGACAAGTACATTGTCATGGATGAGAACTCCAAGGACACCGTATGGTGGACAACCGAGGGCTACAAGAACGACAACCACCCCATGAGCGAAGAAGTATGGGCAGCCGTAAAGGATCTTGCCATCAAAGAGCTCTCCGGCAAGAGACTGTTCGTAGTTGACGCTTTCTGCGGCGCGAACAAGGATACCCGCATGGCAGTCCGCTTCATGATGGTAGTTGCATGGCAGGCTCATTTCGTAAAGAACATGTT
>CADBPC010000148.1 GCA_902796425.1 uncultured Lachnospiraceae bacterium | reverse complement strand
GCCGATCGGCTGGGTGCTCGGAATTGTGCCGGGCGCACTGTATTACCGGAGCGGCAAGTGGAAGGAGCAGTCATGATCAGCAGGGAGATCGCCGGGAAGCTGATTGACCGGATATCAAAATATACAGAGTATAACGTCAACATCATGGACGAGGACGGCGTTATCATTGCGAGCCGGGACCCGGAGAGGGTGGGGCAGTATCACGAGATCGCGCACCGCATTATCCACGGCACGGAGGATATGATTGTCCTGACGGGGCCGCAGGCCCTGCCGAACGTCAAGCCGGGCATCAACATGGTGATCACCATCGGCGGAAAAAGGGAGGGCGTTGTCGGCGTAACCGGGGACCCTGCCGAGATCCGGCCGGTCGCCCTGATCACCAAGATGGCGATCGAGACCATGCTCAAATACGAGCGCCAGCAGGACGAGCAGCGCCTTCGTGAAAACCGCAAGGAGCGCTTTGTGTATATGCTGACCCAAGACCGGAATTCCGATCCCGAGGAGCTGCGAAGGATGGCGGACGCCCTGGGATATCCGGAGGAGATGCCCCGCATTCCGGTGCTGATCTATTCCAATGAGGTGGACCCGGATTTTGTGATGCGCTTCATGCGCTCGAGTCAGGCCCACAGCCACAAGGATTTCAGTATTGTCCTTGACAGTCATCATGTCGTCATATTTAAGACGGTCTATGACAGGAAGAAAAAGCTGTCCTTTTCCGAGTGCAGGGAGCTGATCGAAGGCTATCTGGAGCCGCTTGTGAGATGGCTTGACCAGAACGGCAAGAAGGCCAAATTCTATGTCGGCACCTGGCAGAACAGCTACGGCCAGTATTTTTACTCATTCCGGCACTGCAAATGGCTTGAGGACCATTACCGGCCGGAGAACGGAATTGTATTTTTCTATGACCATGTGGGAAGCTATCTGCAGGACCTGGTTCCGGTAGGAGAGCTGCAGCATATTTTCCACGGCTTTGCGGGCAGTCTTCCGGAGAAGAAGGCGTCCATGTATATGGAGGCCGCAGGAGCGCTGATTAAGAACAACTTCAATTTCAACAAGGCGTCGGAAGAGCTGTATGTGCATAAGAACACTCTGGTCTACCGGTATAATGCCCTCAAGGAGTATCTTGGAATCGATCCTGTCGAATCGGCGAAGGACAGGGCGTTCCTCGGCGCGCTGTACCAGTTCTATGTGAAGACGCACAAGGACGGCACCTTCTGAATTTGTGTCGACGACACAAAAAACGGGCCTCAATTTATCCCTCGCAGACAAGATATCTTTCCGCTCCGGCTCTACAATAGAATCAGAGAAGGGAAAGACGGAAGGACTCATCCGGCGTGCGGGGCGGACCGGGGACGGCTTTCCGGATTACCTGAAAACACAGCCAAAATACACAGACCGCCCCGGGCTTATCAGGAGGGAAAACATGACAGGCTTACCACTTATTATCATCTTCATACTGGCCATCGTTGTGATGATCATTATGATCTCGAAATTCAAGATCCACCCGTTTGTTTCCATTATGCTGATTTCCCTGGTACTGGGAATCATCGCGGGAATCCCGCTGGTGGACAAGACTCTTGAGGACGGGACAAAGGTCACCGGCCTTGCGGGCGTAATCGGATCCGGCTTCTCCGGAACCTTCTCCAGCATCGGTATCGTCATCATCCTCGGCGCGCTGATCGGCAGCATTCTGGAAGCTACCGGCGCTGCGTTAAAGCTCGCGGATATCGTTATCAAGCTCGTCGGACAGAACAACCCTGTTCTTGCGATCGAGCTCATGGGCTGGGTTGTTTCCATCCCCGTATTCTGCGATTCCGGTTTCGTTATCCTGAACCCGATCCGTAAGGCGATGGCAAGACGCACGGGCGAATCCTCCGTTGCAATGACGGTCGGCCTGGCATCCGGACTTTATATTTCCCACGTGTTTATCCCGCCCACACCGGGCCCCATCGCAGCTGCTTCGACACTCGGCATCGGCAATAACCTTCTTCTGGTAATGGGCCTTGGCGTTCTGTGCTCCCTGTTTCCCCTGGCAGCAGGCTTTATCTATGCAAAGTTTATCGGAAAGCGCGTAAAGGCGGACGATGAACTGAATGCGGAAGAAACCGTAAAGACTTATGAAGAGCTCGTTGCCGAGTACGGCAAGCTTCCGAGCGGCTTCTCCTCACTTGCTCCGATCATCGTTCCGATCATTCTCATGGCTCTGTCATCCATAGTTACGATGGCAAAGATGAGCGGCGGTGTTGTCAGCTTCATCAATTTCCTCGGCACACCCATCATCGCTCTTGCAGTCGGCTCCGCGTTCGCGGTCTGGCAGCTGGCAGGCGCAGGAAAGATGGCTGACTTCTACAAGATCTGCAACGACACACTGATGACGGTAGGACCGATCCTCTTTGTTACCGCTGCGGGCGGCGTTCTGGGCAAGGTCATTTCCAGCTCGGATATGGTCAGCTACATCTCACAGCATGCAACCGTACTGTCCACGATGGGAATCTTCTTCCCGTTCCTGCTCTCTGCGATCCTGAAGTCCGCACAGGGCTCCTCTACCGTCGCGCTGACTACAACGGCAGGCATTGTCGCACCGCTCCTTCCGGTTCTCGGCTTTACGTCACCGGTACAGATCACTCTGGTCTGCATGGCAATCGGCGCCGGCGCAATGACCGTTTCTCACGCAAACGACTCTTATTTCTGGGTTGTCACCAACTTCGGCGCAATGTCTCCGGAGAGAGGCTATAAGACACAGACCATGAACACACTGGTCATGGGTCTTGCCGCGATCGTTGAGATCACGATTTTAAGCTTCATTCTGCACTGACACTCAAAAGCGGGCAGGGACAGGCACAGCGCCTGCCTTCCGGCCCGCTTTGATTATTTACATGAAAGGGGTATGACATGAAACTATTATTTGCTTCCGATTCCTTCAAGGGGAGTCTTACAAGCCAGAAGACCTGCGAGCTGCTGACAAAAGCGGCCTTTGAGGTGTTCGGACCCTGCGAGACGGGCGGGGTGCCCGTGGCGGACGGCGGCGAGGGGACCGTCGAGGCTGTCGTTGAGGCGGAAAGCGGAGACCTGATGACGATCTCTGTCCACGGACCGCTCATGGAGGAGGTTGCGGCGTCCTACGGCGTTTTCGGCGCGGACAAGGCAGTCATCGAGATGGCGGCAGCATCAGGCCTTCCTCTGGTTCCGGATGAACTGCGCAATCCCCTGAACACCACGACCTACGGAACGGGAGAGATGATCCTGGACGCCCTGGAAAGAGGCTATAAGGATATTTCGATTGCAATCGGCGGATCCGCCACCAACGACGGCGGCATGGGGTGTGCGAGGGCTCTCGGCGCCCGCTTCCTGGACAGGGAAGGAAAGGAACTCGAGGGGTTCGGGCGCGATCTTGAAAACGTTGCTTCGATTGATGTTTCCGGAATGGATCCGCGCATTCGTGAGGCGAAGATCACGGTCATGTGCGATGTAACAAACCCTCTTTGCGGGAAAGACGGCGCGACCTATACTTTCGGAAAGCAAAAGGGCGCGACTCCCGAAATCCAGGACAGGCTTGAAAAGGGCATGTGCAATTACAGGGATATCATTAAGGACACCTTCGGGATCGACTGCGATACCATCAAGGGCGCGGGCGCCGCGGGCGGACTCGGCGCCGCACTACGCGTGTTCTTTGACGGCGAGATGAAATCGGGAATTGAGACCGTGCTTGACCTGATCCATTTTGACGAGCGCCTCGAGGGCGTCGACCTGGTTGTCACGGGAGAGGGACGCACGGACTGGCAGAGCTGCTTCGGCAAGGTCATGCAGGGCGTCGGCGAGCACGCAAGGGCAAAGGGCGTGCCGGTCCTGGGACTGTCCGGTTCCATGGGCCATAAGGCGATGGATATCTGCAATTGCGGCATATCCTCGCTGATGACATCGGTCAACGCCCCGATGCAGGTTTCCGAGGCAATGGAGAGAGCGGAGGAGCTGTACTACGAAGCCGCCCTCCGTATGTTCCGTTTTGTAAAAGTCGGAATGGATCTCAGGTAAATAATACGAAAAAGGAAGTTCAGGCCCCGATTACGGGGCCCGAACTGTTTTTGGGTGATATGTCCGTTTTGCGACTTTCGTTTATGTGATATAATCATAACCGGCAGCGGGACGGACGATCTGTAAAAATGGTCCGGGCACCGCTGCCGGTATGTTTAGTTCATCTTGATGAAAGAATGGAGGATTGAGGAAATTATGAAAAAAAAGCTGATCAGTCTGGTGATGGCTACAGGCGTTATGGCCGGCTTACTTGCAGGATGCGGCGCTCCGGTTGCCAGCGCTCCCGCAGCAGAGCAGGCTGCACCCGCGGCTGAAGAGAAGACAGAAGAGGCTGCTGCAACAGAAGAAGCTGCTGCAACAGAAGAAGCTGCAGGCGGCGCTGCGCTGAACATCGCGATCGTTACTTCTCCTTCCGGCGTTGATGACGGTTCCTTCAACCAGAACAACTATGAAGGCCTTATGGCATTCGTAGCTGAGAATCCCGATTCCAAGGTTACTCCCGTACGTGAGGAGACCGGCGATGTATCCGCCTGCCTTCAGACCGTGCAGGATATCGTTGCGGATTATGACGTTATCGTCTGCGACGGATTCCAGTTCGCTCCCATCGGCCAGATTGCAACCGAGAACCCGGATGTGAAGTTCATCCTTGTTGACTCGGATCCCACCGACGCGGAAGGCAACACAGTTGAGTGCGAGAACATCTACGCTATGACCTTCAAGGAGCAGGAGTCCGGCTTCCCCTGCGGTATCGCTGCTGCACTTGAGACAAAGACCGGCAAGGTTGCAGTCGTAAACGGAATTGCATATCCTTCCAATGTCAACTATCAGTACGGCTTCATGGCAGGCGTCAACTATGCCAACAAGCACTACGGCACATCCGCTGAGATCGTCGAGCTTCCTTCCTATGCGGGAACAGATGTTACCGGCGCGAACGTCGGAGGCAACTATGTAGGTTCCTTCGCTGATGAAGCTACCGGCAAGATCGTCGGCAAGGCTCTGATCGATGAAGGCGTTGACATCATCTTCGTAGCGGCAGGCGGCTCCGGCAACGGCGTATTCACCGCTGCAAAAGAGGCTGAAGGCGTATACTGCATCGGCTGCGACGTCGACCAGTTCGATGACGGCGTAAACGGCGACTCCAACATCATTCTGACATCCAGCCTGAAGGTTATGGATATGAACGATGAGATCCAGCTCAACAAGATCAAGGACGGCACCTTCAAGGGCGAGAACGCTCTGCTTGGCGCGGATTCCGGTTCTGTCGGCTATGTCTCCGCAGAGGGCAGATGCCAGCTGTCTCCCGAGAGCATTGAGAAGATCGACGAAGCTTTCGAGAAGGTTAAGAGCGGCGAGATCGTTCCTCCGTCCAACTTCGGCGGCACAACACCTGCTGATTTCGTAGGACTTGAGTAAGGATTCTCGGTTAAAACGTTCGCGGTTAAAATTGTAAAAGAATTATCACAAATAATGCTTAAAAGGCTATAATGAAAGGGCACGGGATATAAACCGTGCCCTTTCGTTTTAGATGTGCCTGGCGGCGCACGTTTCTAACTCGATCGGAACGCTTTGCCTGGCAGCCGGCCCTGACGGCGGGCCGCCCGTAATCTGAAAACCGGGGGAGAAAGTTCATGCCAAATACTTCCACACAGCCGGAATACATTGTCGAGATGCGGCACATCACGAAGCGTTTTCCGGGTATTATTGCCAATGACGATGTCACGATTCAGATCAGAAAAGGGGAGATCTACGCACTGCTCGGCGAGAACGGCGCGGGCAAATCGACCCTGATGAGCATGCTGTTTGGCATGTACGAGCCGGATGAGGGCGAGATCTATATCAGGGGAAAGAAAGAAAAAATCACATCCCCGTCCTATGCGTCCAGCCTTAACATAGGCATGGTTCATCAGCACTTCAAGCTTGTTTCCAATTACACAATCGCACAGAATATTATCCTCGGCGCCGAACCGAAGAAGAAGTTCCTCGGGATGATTCCCGTTGTGGACGAGGCGAAGGCGGAGAAGGATATCGCCGAGATTTCCAGACAATACGGTCTGGAGGTCGATCCGACAAAGATCATAGAGGACGTCAACGTGTCCACAAGACAGCGCGTTGAGATCCTCAAGATGCTGTACAGGAACGCCGAGATCCTGATCTTTGACGAGCCGACCGCGGTCCTTACGCCGCAGGAGATCGATGCGCTGCTCGACATCATCCGCGCGCTCAGGGACGGCGGAAAGACCATCATCCTGATCACGCACAAGCTCGAGGAGATCCGCAAGGTTGCCGACCGGTGCGCGATCCTCCGCCGCGGAAAGCTGATCGACGTGCGCGATGTCCCCGGCATGGATGCAAAACAGATGGCTGCCCTGATGGTCGGCCATGAGGTCCAGCTGACGGCGGAAAAGTCGGAGGCTCATATGGGAGCGCCGGTGCTGGAGGTTGAGCACCTTGTCGTTGAAAATGAAGATAAATTTGATGTCGTAAGGGATGTCTCCTTTACGATCCATGAGGGAGAAATCTTCTCCATCGCGGGCGTTTCCGGAAACGGCCAGACCGAGATTGCGGACGCTGTTGCGGGGCTCCTGCGGGCAAAGAGCGGGAAAATCAAATTAAAGGGAAAGGATATCACGGACTTAGACGTCAGAAGGCGCACACTGGCCGGCATTTCCTACATCCCCGAGGACAGACAGCAGGTCGGCCTCGTCCTTGATTTCTCCCTGCGCGACAATCTCGCCCTGAAGGATTATTTCAAGGAGCCGTTTAAAAAGAGCAGTATCCTGCAGCAGAAGGTCTTTGAACAGAATTCCGAGAAGCTGATCGAGCGCTACGATATCCGCTCGGCTTCCAGAGGCGATACCGTGGTCCGCTCCATGTCGGGCGGCAACCAGCAGAAAGCGATCATCGGACGCGAAATCGAGCAGAACGCAGATCTGTGCATCTTTGTACAGCCGACGCGGGGCCTCGATATCGGCGCGATTGAGAACATTCATAAGCAGATCATCGCCGAGAGAGACAAGGGCAAGGCGGTCCTTCTTGTTTCCCTGGAGCTGGACGAGGTCACGGAGCTCTCCGACACTATCGCCGTAATCTATGACGGTCAGATCGGAAAGATCGCGCCTGCGGGTGAATATACCAACGCCATGCTGGGCGAATACATGATGGGTGTTGCGGGAACAAAGCAGAGTGAGGAGGCAAAACATGCATGACGCAAAGCTTTACAGACGCATCGCGGTAATCGCGGTGCTGCTCAGTCTTGTCGCGGGAGCATTTGTCCTCCTGCTGCTTGGGCGCAATCCGCTTATGTCGTATTACAACATACTGCAGGGGAGCGGCCTTGCGCCGAAGGCAAAATATGCGGCGGGCAAGGCGATGTTTACCGATCTTGCGAGCCTGATCGACTACTGGACGCCGATGATCTTTGCGGCGCTTGCCTGCGCGGTCGCCATGAAGACCGGCCTGTTCAATATCGGTATCTCCGGACAGATGCTGACCGCCGGCTTTATCGCGACGATCACCGTCGGCTATTCCTCGCTGGCGCCGGCTGCGGCAAAGCCGCTCGTAATTATTATCGGCATGGTGACCGGAATGGCGGTCGGCGCGCTGATCGGCTTCCTGAAATTCAAATTTAACATTAATGAAGTCGTCAGCTCCATCATGATCAACTACATAGCGGAATATGTTATCAGCTTTTTCATCCAGACGCGGTTCATTGATCCGCTCTCAAGACAGTCCAGAACGGTCAGCTCCGCGGCGAGGCTGACACTCACAGATGTCCTTATTGCAGGCTATAAGTTCAATATTCCGCTTGCCTTCGGTCTTGCGATTATCGCGGCGTTCGCGGTCAAGATCGTCCTTGACAGGACCGTCCTCGGCTATGAGCTGAAGGCCGTCGGATCCAACCGGACGGCGGCAGGCTACGCCGGCATCAGGGTCGGCCGCTCCATGGTCATTTCCATGGCCATCTCCGGAGCCCTGGCGGGACTTGCGGGCGTTTCCTACTATCTCGGATATTTTGCCTCAATCCAGCCGAAGACCCTTGTCTCAACCGGATTTGACTCCATCGCCGTCTGCCTTCTGGGCAACTCGGATCCCATAGGAATCCTTTTTGCCTCCTTCCTGATCCAGGTGATCGGAAAGGGCAGTACCTACATGAGCTCCCAGCAGAGCGTTGAGTCGGAGATTGTTTCCGTCATCACTGGCCTGATCCTTCTGTTCTCTGCCTGCAGCGTATTCTTTATGGGAATCGTCGCGGCAAGGAGAAAGAGGAGCGATGCCGGCACATCGGACAAAGCACAGGCGTAAGGGGGGGAAGATGTATGAATATCAATATGATCAATAATATCATTATCGACGGAATGAGCTTCTCTCTTCCTCTTTTCATCATGGCAATCGGAGGTATCTTCTCCGAAAAGAGCGGTATCACGAACCTCGCTCTTGAAGGACTCCAGGGAATGGGCGCGTTTATCGGGGCGCTGGCGGCGACGCTTGCAGCCGCGGCGGGAGCTCCCGACGCATCAACCAAGGTCCTGGCGTTTACCTTCGCCGCTGTAGGCGGCGGCCTGTATGCATGCCTTCATGCGGTTCTCTGCATCCGGTTCAAGGCGAACCAGGTCATCAGCGGCGTGGTTATCAACATCCTCGCAATGGCGCTGACATCCTTCCTGACAAAGGTCATCAACCGCACCATGTTCGGCGCGGCCTCCGACAAGTTTATCCTGACTGTGTCAAAGCGCATCACCGTTCCCGGAATCTCATCCATTCCGGTTCTCGGCGCGTTCTTTACGAGTGTGTACCCCTTTGAAATACTGATCATTGTACTGGCGGTGATCGCCTGGTTTGTGCTTTATAAGACCACCTTCGGCCTTCGGCTTCGCGCATGCGGCGATAATCCGGGCGCAGTGGACGCTGCCGGCGGCGACGTCGCAAAGCTTCATTTCGCGGGCGTTGTCATCTCAGGAGCTCTCTCCGGAATCGCGGGCATGTGCTTTGCCTATTCGATCCTGGCCAAGTTCTCCGGCGACATTTACATGGGTTACGGCTACCTTTCCATCGCAGGCTACATCTTCGGCAACTGGTCACTGCTTCCGACACTGGCAGCGTGCCTGATCTTCGGATTTGCCAGAAGCAGCGGCTACCAGCTGGTAAAACTGCTCGGCATGCCGAGTGCATATTCAGACCTTGTCATGATCCTTCCCTATGTGCTGACACTTCTGCTCCTGGTCTTCCTTTCCAAGAAGAACCAGGCGCCGAAGGCTCTGGGAGAAATCTACGACAAGTCAAAGAGGTAGGAGAAACAAATGAGCAGAGAAACAGAAAGAGCATTTAAAGCGATTCATAAGGCCTTGAAGGAAAACGGGGCCGATGATATGTCATTGGAAGATGCGAACGTTTTTCTCCAGAAATTCATGGAGGATTATAACAGTAATCCCCATACCGCGGTTACGGAGAAAACAGCCTCTACCGCAGATGACTATCTTGAGCTTGCCGAAGAGGCTCCAACGAGAGCAAAAGCGGAAAAATACATAAAGAAAGCCCTTGAACTGGAACCGGATAATCTGGATGCAGTCGGTGCGTCGCTTGACCTTATTGCGAATGATAATCCGTGGGAATTCTATAATAAAATTACTGCTGCCGTCGAAAACGCAACGAAGCAGATGGAAGTAAAGGGGCTGATGGATGAGGACAGCATCGGCGCATACTGGGGAATTCTGGAAACAAGGCCCTACATGAGACTTCTTAACAGATATGCGGATTTTATGACAGAAGCCGGAATGATGGGGCCGGCAGCCCGTGAATATGAAGAAATGCTCAGGCTGTCTACAAATGATAATCTCGGCGTCCGCTACCAGCTGATGCATATCTATGCTTTTCTTGAGAATGAAGAAGCTGCACTGGAGCTCTTAAATAAGTATGGCGAGCATGAGGAAACGCAGCTATTACTCCCGCTTTCTATTCTGTATTTCAAGACAGGTAAATTTGATAAAGCAGAGGAGTACCTGGGGCGCCTGAATGCAGTTAATAAAGATACAAAGAAATTCTTTAAAGCGATAAAGAAAGAAAAACTTGATCAGTATATGGATGAGATGAGTGATTTTGGATATCGTCCGTTTTCCATCCAGGAACTGATTGTGGAACTGATGGAAAACAGTTTCCTGTTTGAAACTGTGCCTTTCTATTTCGATTGGGCATATGAAAAGACACGGAACATGTAAAAAAAATTAAAGATGTTATTGATCAGTAATGAAGCAGGGGACTGGAATGAAAGGGATCTGGTTTGACGGAAAAAAGGCATCGCTCAGGGATGACCTCCCGATGCCGCAGGCAGATGAGAATCACAGCCTGATCAGGATTCTGAGAGCCGGTGTATGTTCTACGGACCGCGAGATATTAAAGGGCTACCGGCCTGATTTCCGCGGCGTCATGGGGCATGAATTCGTCGGGATTGTAGAAGAATCATCGGACAGGAATCTCACCGGCAGGATGGTGGTCGGCGAGCTGAATGAAGGGTGCGGGCACTGCATCCTGTGCCGCACCGGGAGAGAGAAGCACTGCCTTTCCAGAAAGGTCATCGGCATGTCCAAAGACGGATGCTTTGCCGAATATATGACGCTGGCAAATCACCTGATCCATGTCGTGCCGGAGGGCCTTACACCCGAGAAGGCGGTGCTGACAGAGCCTCTTGCGGCGGCCCTGGAGATACCGGAGAGAATCCATATAACGCCGGGTCTTCACGCCGCGGTGATCGGTGACGGCAGGCTTGCCTTTATGATTACACAGGTTCTGCACCTGTCAGGGACAAGGGTGACGGTGATCGGAAAGCATCCTGACAAGCTTGTCACCTTTTCGCCTTATGCGGACACGGTCCTGTTGGATGATGTGATGCATAAGCTTTCGCAGGAGGGCTTCACCGCGGAGGATTCCTTCGAGGTCGTTGTGGACGCGGCGGGGCATCCGTCGGGAATGGAGCTCGCCCTGCAGATCGTACGGCGTCAGGGCACAATCGTACTCAAGAGCACCTATGCGGGCAAACACCCCTTTGACCTCTCCCTTGTGTCAGTCAATGAACTGAAAATCGAGGGCAGCCGCTGCGGCCCCTTCGAGCCGGCCCTTGCGCTGCTGACGGAAGGAAGGATTGTCCTTCCGGAACCGGAATGGCACAGCCTTGAAGATTATGAGGCGGCATTTTCGTCGAAGGCCTTCAAGGCGGGATTTGTCCTCTGAAAATCCCGTGAGATTCCCTGAAGCTGCTCTCGGAATCCCCTGAAAAGCTGATTAATACAGCACTTTGATCGCATTGGTCAATAATATAGCGCTGCGGATGCGGCTCCGGAACTGCCCGGGACATGCCGGAAAATAATCACACATGCGGAAATTTTCGAAAAAATATAAAAAATCTATGAAGACAGGGCTACCATATAGCTCTGTTTTCTGCTATAGTAATATAGATTTTTTCTCGAAAGAGGCATGGGTAATCATGAAAAAATATAAACTGAAACGGTCAATTGCTTGCGTTGGTGTCAGCCTGCTCATTGTTTCCAGTACATTGAGTATGACTCGTGTGGGAGTCCTTGCGGATGAAATACCCGCAGTGGAAGGGCAGATGACAGGGGGTGACACGAGTGTCAGTATCGGTTCCGGGGGACAGAGCCCGTACAGCCTGATTCCTCCCGCAGATACCGGCAGCGCTGCCGCGCAGCCTTCGGGCGGCTCCTTTGATCTGGTGACACCTACCGGTACCGGAACAGTCAATCCTGCCCCCGCACCGTCTGTCGGTGTCAGTACTCCTGCCGCTGCAGGCAACAGCACTCCGTCCATGAGCGCGGGGAGCGGCGCGGCGGTTACAGATCCGGCCGCAGCCGGTGCCGCAGCCGGCACTGCATCAGGCACTGCGACTGAGACTGTACAGCAGACAGGCACAGCCGGCACTGCTTCCTCCGAAGCCTCCGGCCAGACCGGCAATACCGATCAGACAGCAGGCCAGAGCGGCAGCTCCGAAGCAGGTGCTGCGGCAGGCTCTTCGGCGGTCGGCACAGAAGCCGGAGCTGCAGAGGGAACAACACCTTCAGGTACGCCCGCGGCAGCAGGTACTGCAGAAGCCGGAACTGCCGGCACAGTGAGCGGCGGACAGGGCCTGGATGCACAGGTGCCTTCCGATACTGCAGGTGAAAGCACGTCCGATCCGGCTGCACAGACGCAGCAGGGTGCCGGAAGTGAAGCCGGCGCATCGAAGGAGTTTAAGGACGCTGATGAGCTGGTAAAGGAAAAGAAGGCAAAGGAAGGCAAGAGCGAGAGAGTTACCGTTGCGCCGGAACAGACTCCGAAGGATCTCATCGTCAGAGAGTATCCTCTGAATGTCTCTCTTGTGGATGAGAACGGCAGCTCGATCGGCAGCACGTCCTTCTCGCTCGGACTTTGGGAATTTGCAAGTCTCACCCAGGCGCCGGAGTATGTCGAGGGATACACCTTCGTCGGCGCCAGGATCAACGGCATCCCCGCGACCTCTGTACAGAAGGTCATGGGCGAACCATATGAAACAGGTTTCGGCATCTATAAGGATGTCTATTTTCAGTTCAGAGACGCCGGTGGCAGCCTCGTGGAGGTCAGGGCGTCTGCAAACCTTTCCTTCGTATACAGAAGCGATGCGCCTGCTCAGGACGATGCAGCAGCGGCAGACGATCAGATAACAGGAACAGAATCCGGGACACCCGCAGCTGCGGGCGAAGCGGCTTCTCAGGAAGGCGCCGGGGAGCAGAACCCGAAGAAAGAAGACGCCGGGAAGAAGACCGGAACATCCTCTTCAACCGGCGGACCGCGTTCCACTACAGAGGCCGGCGCAGGCGCACATGTGCCTGATACCGTCGAGAAGGATACCGTCACTGAAGAGACAAAGGACGATACACAGGGTGCGGCCTCCGGAGCGCAGACACCGGCAGATGACAGTAAAGAGCAGAGCGGACAGAAGGATAAGACGGACAGCACATCGGAATCCGGCTCTGAAGTAAAAGAAGGCTCTGAAGGCGACGGCACAGGAAAGACGCAGAAGGACAGGAAGGACGATATCTCTTCTTCCGAAGGCGGCGACGGCAAACAGAATCCTGCACAATCCGATGAGGGCAGCTCAGAGCAGAAAGAGCAGGATCCCGCAAAGAAAGATGATTATGCTTTCTCTCTGCACTTCCTGAACACAGACAGCACCGAGATCAGTGAAGAGGGCACACCCAGCCTGCACGCCCAGCTGACCGATGATAATTCAACGGTTAACCTGGAGCAGATGGCAAGGGATTATACGCCCGAAGGCCACCGGTTCGTCGGCGTCGAGATCAACGGCAACAGAGTGACCTCGATTTCGAGAAGCGTAAAGAACGGAAAGACGGTTTATACCTACACATCCAACAGAGGTACCTCTACAATCTACAGCGATACCGATGTCCGGTTCATCTATGAGGAGATCGAAGAGGAAAAACCTGCGGATGAGGTAAAGGAATCGGAGAAGGAGACTGGTGAGACCGGTGAATCCGGCAGCACGGATCCCGCGGATGAGAAGAAAGCAGGAGACGAAACCGGGGAGCTGAAGGATAAAGAAGAAGGCTCCGCAGAAGCCGGAACAGAAGACGGCGAAACCGATAAGGACAGCACAAAGACAGACAGTGACAGGGAAGCCGGGGAAGGCGAAGAGAAAGAAAGCGAAGACGGCGAGGCTGAGAAGGAGTCCACTGACAAGAAGGCTTCTTCCGCAGAGGGAGCCCTGCATGTTGTGAGCGTTCTCGGTGCGGCGGCTGCCGGAGAAGAAAAGACTGACGGCACGGATGAGGAGACCGTTACCAGGCAGACCTTAAAGGCACCTGAGGATGAGGAAGTTGAGACACACCTCACGGTCTATAAGACAGTTGAGGTAGAAACCGAAGATACATCGGCTGCCGGCCAGACCCTGCTTGAGAGAACAAAGACAACGGCGTACGGAGCATATTATTACTTTACGGTCATGGACAGCAGCGGCCGCTATGTAGGCCAGAACAAGTCCTCGCTCGGAACAACGCCTTATTATTTCCCGATCAGGCACGGAGAGAGCGTGACATTTAATAACCTCCCGGTTGGCTCCTACATTGTTTCCGAGAACCTGACAAGGGCCAGCATTACAAGCTTCGACCTTGAAGGCAATCAGAGAGAGCAGGTTTCTCTCACAAAGGAATCACCGAATGCATCGGTTACACTGTTAAACCACTACAAACACACAACAAGGCGCGCGCAGCTTTCCTTCAATGTCTATATCCACAAGCCGGATGAGCTGTATGTGGACCAGGTGGAAGCGCTTCTCGAGGCGCCCGCAATGTTCCAGATGCGCTATCCGAATCCGGAACCCGGAGCGATGGATGTAGGTTATATTCCTCTCGCCATGCTGGTTCAGGATTCCGAAAACAATATCCGCTACCGCTATCAGGTGCTTGACTACTGCGGCGGCGACGAGCTAACAACAGAACTCCTTGTCGGCGGAACCTACACGATGTCGCTCAGGAAGGAATTCCAGGACAAGCTGAAGGAACTGGGCTATCAGATCAGTGAGGATCCTCGTGATGTATATGCACTGTCAGACAGCGCTACGGTCAGAGACGAAGAGCAGAGCGGCAGACTGGAATTCACAATCGTAAAGATTCCGGATGCGGTGCAGACAACTCCTGCGGACGCGGCAGCGGCTTCCCAGGCAGCTGCGGCAGCAACGGGGCAGGCAGCGGCCCAGACGTCAGCGGCAGCTTCTCAGACAGCAGCGTCGCAGGCCCAGGCAAGCTCCGGCACAGCGGCTTCGCAGACGACATCCAGTTCCACGGCCTCCGCATCGTCGTCCTCATCGGGGACAAGAACTGCACAGACTACGACACGCGCGGCCGCGCCTGTCCAGTCTTCGACACCTACGGCTTCCGCGGAAATCAGGAAGGTCCTTGCGGATTCGCCTGCAGGATCGCATCTCGAATTCGAGAGAAGGAGCGACGGCTACCTCTACGAGGTTGTCTACAGTCCGGAGGGAGAGGTCCTTGCTGCAAGGCGTGTTGTCAACGAGAACAGAGCGTATATCGGAACCGGAGATGAATCCTCCATGCTGATCTATGCGGTTGTATTCGGAGCAGCCATTATTGCGCTCGGCCTGTGGCTTTTCCTCAGAAAAAGAGGAGATAAAGACAAAACCGAAAAATAAGCATATAATATGACCAGAAGCAGTAATCATATTAACGGGAAAATGACATGACAGATAAAGAATTAAGAAGACTCAGCCGCATTGATCTTTTGGAACTTCTGATCCAGCAGGCGGATGAACACGAGAAGCTTCGCTCCCAGCTCAGCATATATGAGGCACAGATCGCGTCCATGACAGAGCAGATCAATGCTCTCATTGCCAGAAACGGCGCTTCGGATGCGGATGCCGTAAATGCCGGGCAGGAAAGCTCTGCGGAAGCGCAGTCTCCTGAAGCGAAGGGAGAGCCCGCACAGGCAGATGCCGCTGAAGTGAAGGAAGAGCCTGCAGAGGCAGAAGCTCCAGAAGTGAAGGAAGAACCTGCACAGGCAGTAGCCGTCGAAGCGAAGGAAGAACCCGCACAGGCAGAAGCTGTCGAAGTGAAGGCAGAGCCCGCACAGGCAGAAACTGTCGAAGTGAAGGAAGAACCCGCACAGGCAGATGCCGCTGAAGTGAAGGAAGAGCCTTCTGCAGAGGAAGCCGCAGCCGCACCGGAGAAGAGCGAAGAGAGCAGCGAGATGATCCTGGACTATGAGCCGCTTGACAATCCGGCACCCGGGGAACCGCTTTCCGAGCCGATCCCGCAGCCCGTGCGCAAAGAGCGCAGCGGCAAGTCATCTCTGGAATTCGACTATGAAGTACAGGAAGGCATTAATTCTGAATTTGACGTGGAATAAAGAATCATCTTGGTGAGAATATGGCCAGAGCAAAGAAAAAAATAACTTTAGAGGATATCCCGTCAAGGGAACAGCTCGTAAATGAGCTGGCAAGAGTCAGACAGAACAAGCGCTTCAGCAGCACGGTCCGCAGTACAATATATATTCTTGTAATTGTCGCAGCTGCCGCGGTTCTTATTGCAACACTTGTGCTCCCTATTTTCCAGATTTACGGAAGTTCCATGGCACCGACACTGGAGGAAGGAGACATCGTCGCAGCTGTCAAGAATCTGGAATTCCAGAGAAAAGACCTGGTTGCCTTCTACTACAACAACAAGATTCTTGTTAAAAGGGTAATAGCGAACTCAGGCGAGTGGGTTGACATCGATGAAGAAGGCAATGTATACGTCAACGGGGAACTGCTTGACGAGCCGTACCTGATCGACAGGGCCTACGGAGACTGCGATATCGAGCTTCCCTATCAGGTGCCGGAGGGCAGAATCTTCGTCATGGGAGATCACAGAAGCGTTTCCGTGGATTCCAGAAACTCGCAGATCGGATGCATTTCCGATGAACAGATCGCAGGAAGACTGATCCTGCGCGTGTGGCCGCTGAACGTTATAGGCAAGGTCGAATAACAACTGAATAAGCAGTACTGAAATCTGATACAGCGCAAAGACTGCCGCAATTAAGGAACAACTCACTCATTGAATTCCGCTGAACTGGGTTCCTTAATGCACGGCAGTTTTTTTATGTGATAAATATCTGCAGGAACAATCATGTAATTTGTTGAAATTATGATACAAATCTTGATGAAATTTGATTGAAGTGGTGATATTCCATTTGTTATAATTACGTATCTTGTAAACTATGCAGGATAATCAATCAATTTATTGACATCTCTTGCTTATATCATAAAAATTGGCGTTTGATTTTGATATATCTTTTAGATGTCTGTAGTTGGCAATATTTAAGTTTTCTGACTTTGAAATACTGAAAATACTGTATCCCACATACTTTTTTTGACACCAATGTAACAGTGTGAGTATGCATTTCTGTCATATGTTGGGGACAGTTTGATATGAATTCACGTTTAGACCAGCGTATTCAGGATATACTGAAGGCGAAAAACAGAAGAAGAATCTGGATGCGGACGGTTGCGGTTCTGGCAGCGTTCGTGGTTCTTTTTATATCTTTTCAGATGATCAGTCAGGCGGATGCCGTGACGTCGGATAACTCCCCTGTTATCGAAGAGAATTATATTGCCGATGCACCCGCAGAGTATGGCATCGCAGAGGAAAGCCTTGTTGAGGACAGCTTCGTTAATGAAGTGAGTGACGGTGCAGCAGGTGCGGATGTACCTGTTGTCGAAGATGCCGGTGCTGAAACTCCAGTGCAGGAAGATGCTGTGCAGACGGAGGGGATGACAGACTCCGTAGATACCGCTGTTGACATGAGCCAGGCGGCGGATGCAGCACTTGCTCAGGCGGATGCAGTACTTACTTCGGAAGATGCAACACTTACTCAGGCAGATGCAGCGCTTACTCCGGTGGATGGTGCTGCAGACATCGACACTGTAACAGAACCTTTGACTGATCCTGCAAGGGAAGAGTTTATTAATAAGGAAACTCAGCAGCTCCAGGCAGAGAGCGATGTGCTGGGTGACGAGAGAACGGAAATAGTATTCTCTGAAAGTGCTGCAGAGTTTGCCACATGGATTACCGGCGCGGAGCTTGAGCAGAGTATTCCTCTCGAGAAGGATGAGAACGGAAATGTAATCACATGGTCTTCCTGGGAGAAGGTGTCAGCGATAGCTGATATAGAAGCGGACGGTGAAGTGGTATATGAAGTTCAGGCGGACGGACGTCTTCGCTTTGCGCTGCAGTTTTCTATCAATCCTGACGAACTGGCTCTATCAGAGTCTTATTACGAAGTGACAGAGTATACCGGTGAAGAAGTCTCCCGCGATGTAGAGTACTATGCACAGAATCCGGAGGCTCCGGAGGCGGAAGTGACACCGGAGAGCATAACCATTTCAGTCAATCCGGTAATGACTACGCCGGTCAAAGAAATCACATCTTATAACCGGCTGACTTTCACTCTGCCGGAGATTCTTTCAAAAGCAACCTCCGAGTTCGGAGAGGTGTACAGCCTTCCTGCAGTAAGTTATGCGGGCAGCTCTGATGGCGCTGTCTCGGTTGAAGCAGGCGAGAGCGCAGAAGTAGCTGACGGCACTGCAGCTGTAAAGAGAGTCATCGGCTATCTTGATATGGATGAGCAGGGGCATATGCCGGAAGGTGAGGTCCGCTTCACGCTCATCGATTCCGAAGCGAAGTCCAATATATTAGAGCACAAATTCCTTGACGGTGAGATCGAACTCGATATCGCCGCAGGTGATATTATTGCGCCCGGAGAGGAAAAGGAAATCATCATTCCGGCAGTAGCTCTGACACTTCGGTGCGCAGAAGTAGAGACTGAACCCGCAAAAGATGCTGAGGCACCGCAGACTGAGAATAATGACGGGGCAGTCTCAGAAGTCACCGAAAAGCCTGTCTATGAACTGCTCGGTGGGCGGTCGGCACTTCTGTCCGAGATCCTCGTTCAGACAGAAATTGTCACGGAGACGGAAATTCAGTCGTTCCTGGATAACAGAGTAAAGGATGTTGTCTTCTCTGATCCGGAATTCATAGCTGCTATTCCTCTGTATGCAGAAGGGGGAAATGCGGAAACCCTTTCGGGGAGCATGGACTGGGTTATCAGGAATACTCTGCCCTTCACCGGTGAAGGGACTCTTACTATTACACTGCTGCAGGATAAGGATATGACAGATCCGGCCGCAGAGCAGGAAGCGGAAGAGGCAGGGAGTGAAAATCCAGAAGCATCGCAGACGGCGGATACAATCGAGATCGGAATTATCATCTCCGGTAAGGTGTCCGCGCAGTTTGCGATTGCAACGATTGTACCTGTGGATGGTTCCTATCTGCCTGAGGATATCGCGGGAGATGCCTTCGTAGAAGAAGGAAGCAGTGCTGACGCAGCGATCGCTGAGGTCGAGGTATTCAAGGACGCGCCTGAAATGCCTGCTGCGCAGATGTCTGTAGATCCACTGCTGAAGAATTCTTCTGCAGGCCTTCTTTCCATGCCTTCACCGGAAAAGGCCAGGATGCTTAAGGCAAGCGGGAGATTCATCGGCGGTGAACTCTTATCTTCGCCGTCCGTGGATGTGGCAGAAGAATCAAATGCTGCAGCCGCTGAAAGCAGCGAGACGACAGCGCCGGAGACAGAAAATACGGAAGACACCGTCAGCGGCCGTACAGAGTATCAGGTGTTCAATATTTCCCTTGGAATGAGCGAAGAGGAGCAGGCTTCCTACGAGGCCGGCTTCAGTGTCAATGTCGTACTTCCCGAGGGAATTAAAGGACACGATTTCCACTTGTATCATCTTCATGATAATAATCAGATTCAGGAGATTACCGACCTCACACTTGACAGTGAACAGGCGGATCCGGAATCGGCTGATCAGATCCTCTATGGATTCTCCTTTGTGACAGAAAACTTCAGCCAGTTTGTGCTTAGCTACACGGTGGACTTCACCTATGAAGACAGGACATGGAACTTCCCGGGACAGGGAAGCTACCGGTTGGCGGATGTTCTGGCCGTGCTCGGGATCGAAGGGCGCATTGACGAGGCGGCCCTGACCCTCATCATGGGAGAGGACCACACGGGTGCGCTGT
>CADBPC010000147.1 GCA_902796425.1 uncultured Lachnospiraceae bacterium | reverse complement strand
TCGTGGAGAGAGCTGATCAGCTGGATCAATGAAGTCGGATTTCTGCCGCTCTTTGCGAATGAGGTGCCGGGCTTTTCTGCGGAAGAGCACGTTTCGCCACTCTTCTGGTGGACCGGGGATCCTGAGCAGGATCCGTGGATGTGGCGCGAGATTATTCCGGCGACCGGTGAGGTGGCGTACGGGAAGTTTTTTAATGGCAAGACGGGGTTCATTTCAAAAGAGTGGTTTCCGTATTTTGCCAACGCAAGGCGGGACGGATACGACTTCGACGCGGCGTGGGACGACGAACTGGTCCAGCGGAGGATGAAGGCGATCATGGACCTGTGCGAAGACGGCGGGATGCATCCGGGGTATGAGCTGAAGCCGGCAGCGGGATTTGGTAAGGACGGCTACAAGAACTTCGACGGCTGCATGACGCAGCTGCAGATGCAGACCTACCTGATCGTCCGCAAGTTCGAGCGGCGGCGGAACAAGCGCGGGCAGAGCTACGGGATGGCGGTGTCCTACTACCAGAAACCGGAGGAATTGTGGGGCTACGCACATGTGACGAGTGCCTATAAGGAGGAGCCGGCGGCTTGTGCTGAGCGCATTTTCGCGAGGGTCAGGCAGCTGTTCCCGGAAGGGGACGATGCGGCTGTGCGGAAAGTGGTGGGTTGAGAGCTGGCCTGGGTGGTATTCGCGGTGGTTAGATAATATGAAGTGAGGTCACTTCATATTATCTAACACGGCGGAAAATGAAAAAAACTATGGGGATAATTCTTAATAATGCCCTGCCTGTACCTAACGCGGCGAAAACGAAGGAAACCCGTGGGGAAAGAAATCAGAACAATGGTTTTTGTGTCTAACTGACGAAGAATGGAGAATAAAACTCCTCCCACTGATGACAAAATATGGAAGAACCGATGGGATGTGTGTTCGTGAAAGGAAAATACCATGAAATTTATCCGAGTAAAAGCAATTCTAAAGGGAACAAAACCGCCTGTGTGGAGGCGACTGGATCTGCCGCTCGGGATCACGTTCGCGCAGATGGCCGTGATCCTGGAAACCGCGCTTGAGCTGCCGATGTCGGCCGAGTACGAGTTCGAATTCTTTAAGGAGAAGGACCGGCTGGTCGAATGGGAGGGCGCGAAAAGCACTCCTGTTGGCTGGGAATACACATATCGCGACGCGGCAAAGGCGGCGGTCGATGACTGGCTCATGAGCAAGACTCGGTATACTTTCCGTATCCGCGGCGCCAGGGAGGATCTGCCGCAGTATAAGGTGGAGACCGAGATGAATTTGGATATAGACTTGGTCAGAGATGATGGGGGCGCCCCGGAAGGAGATGCCGGTAATGCCCCGGGCGGAGATGACCGCGGCGCCGAGGGTTCCAAACCGCACCTTTTCCCCATGATCGTGAAGCAGGTTTCCTACAAGGACAATCCATACTGGTCAGATCCCCGGGCGCTCAACGAGAAGCTGCGGACAACGTGTTACCTGAGCGAGGGAAAGGCGGAATATCCTTCCCATGCGGCGGTGATCCGGCAGATCGCTCAGGGGAAGGGCATCACCTGCTGCCAAAATATAGAGAGCCTCGACAACATCAGGAAGCAATCGACGCTGGCAGCAGTCCGTGAGCTCGCGGAGCAGATTAGGCAGCTGCAGCAGGAGAAAGAAATGCTGCAGAAAGAGATCAACGGGCGTGAGGGGCTTGCGAATGGGGATGTGAGTCCGGCTGATGACGCTTATGGGCTTACGACAAGCGATGTGCCCAAGCTTACGAGGGAGGCTCCTAGGCCTAAAGCGATCAAGATGGATGTGCTGCTTAAGGGTTATACGAAAATTAATCTTTATATGATCGCGAAGGATTCCGGGGCGGAGCACGTCATCGCAGGCAAGAGAACAAAAGCCGCGATGGCGTATGATCTGGCCAGACATCTGCTCGAACCGGATGTCATGCGCGCGCGCCTGCTGGAACTGAG
Source organism: uncultured Lachnospiraceae bacterium (assembly GCA_902796425.1). Taxonomy (GTDB): domain Bacteria; phylum Bacillota; class Clostridia; order Lachnospirales; family Lachnospiraceae; genus CAG-791. The sequence continues at coordinate 2,432 of CADBPC010000147.1, read as the reverse complement.
CGAGAGTGAACTGGATACATTCGAGGCGGCAATCTCCAAAGAAAGATTTGTTCCTACGCAGGAAGAATGGTACAAGCTTATTCGTGCATTTAAATTGTGTTATCTTGCCAAGTTCACGAACAAAAAGGTAGAGGTGCCGGCAGATGCCGCTGCAGTATACGAGATCATCTGCAGGAAAGGGTATCGGGAATATCACAGGAAAGCAAGATGGCTGCTCGATTGCCTGCATACATTTGCCATACTGTATGCCGTCGGCAGCGTAAACCTCTTGTACAAGCTGTACTCGCGGGCTGACAGCTTTGAGGCTTCCAGGGAGGAGTTTGACACTATTTTGGCACGGATTCCGGAATGGCAAAATCCCTGCAGGAAGATCGGCAAGAGGATCGTGGACAAGGACGCGGTGAGAAATGAGATCTATAAACGGATCGAGGAGCGGCGGCGCGACGTGCCCTATTACGTTCCGACCAAGGAGGAGATCCTCGAGTATTCCGAAAACGGGTATCCGGCGGCGGATGAGAACTACCGGAAGCTGTCCGATTTCCTAAGGAGGGAGCTGAATATTGAGGAAGAGGAGTGCGAGAATCTTTGCTATGAGACGTTCCACATCCTGAGAATGGGCGGAATGCTCTCGGACGTTATGGAATGCATTAATGGAATGGATGTCGTGTTTACGAGTCAGAAGCAGGCGGAGAGATTTGCCGGCCTGATCGTGGACCTGACGAATCATACCAGAATGTACGAACTGAAGGGGCATACGCCGGTTGAGATGCGAGCGTTTGCCCGGAATACTCCCGCGAATGTGATCCCTATGATGAGTAAGGCCGGCGGCGACGGCAAGAACGGGGCGCGCAAGATCTATCCGAACGATCCCTGTCCGTGCGGATCCGGGAAGAAGTATAAGAAGTGCTGCGAAAGGGGAAAATGAGGCGGGAAACCCTGCTTGCACGAATCGAAACAAGTCCATACCCCTGACGATGGTTACGGTAAACGGTCTTGCTGAAAATGAGTATTCCGGCATCGTTCAGAATTGTCTTGAGGCCAAGGATCTGTTTGGATGACGGGGAGAGATTAGCTGGGAGAGTGCAGCCCTGTGCAACACCACAGCCCTGTGTATAGTGTTACACAGGGCTGTGGTGTTATGTTATAATGTAAGTTCAGATTTGAATCAAAAAAGTGAGGAGATTTAATGGACAACATTCAGGAAATGGACGGGATACTCACGCAAATACAGGCGGACGCCAATGTTCTTAAGATGAAGGAGTTTGTGCAGCACGGGAATGTCTCTACCTATGAGCACTGCGAGAGCGTGGCGAAGCTGAGCTACCTTATTGACAAGCGCCTGGCGCTCCACTCTGATCTGAAGGTTCTTTTGACGGGCGCGATGCTGCACGATTTTTATTTGTATGACTGGCACGAGGATGGCGACGGCTCGCATAAGCTCCATGGGTTTACGCATGCGAAGAGGGCGTGCGACAATGCCCGGAAGTGCTTTGCGATCGACGATGAAACCAGCCATGTCATCTATTCCCATATGTGGCCGCTGAACCCGGAGCGGGTCCCCAGGTCAAAGGAAGCTTGGATCGTCTGCCTGGCCGACAAATATGTCTCTCTCAAAGAATCGTTGTTCAGGAGGCACGCCTGACAATGTGGCTGAGCAGATATATTTGTCTCTTTTTCATATACAGCCTTATGGGGTGGGTGTATGAGACGCTATTTTGCACGGTTAGAAGCGGCAAATGGCAAAATAGAGGCTTCCTGTACGGCCCGGCATGCCCAATTTACGGGACCGGCGCCGTGGCGATTTCCCTGGTGATGCGGGCGGCGCTCGCAAACGGGATCATGCTGAGCGTGTGGCATGTCTTCCTGATCGCGTTCATTGGGAGCGCGTGCCTGGAATATCTCACTTCGTGGGGGCTGGAGAAGCTGTTCCACGCGGCCTGGTGGGATTACAGTGATTGGCCGCTGAACCTTCACGGGAGGATCAGTTTGTTTACTAGTCTGGGTTTTGGCCTGGCGGGGCTGCTGGTCGTGTACCTCATCGCGCCGTTTACGGAAAACGCCGTCGATCGCATCATTCCCATAGTGATCGAACTTCTGTCGCTGTGCTTCATCTTCGTGTTCGCGGTCGACCTGACGCTTACGGTGACGGCCCTGTACCACTTCGACCAAATGGTGGTGCGCGTAGAGAACACCTTCAACCAGAGCATGGAAAATATCGTCGACACGACCGTGCAGAGGTCCAGCCGGGTGAAGAACAGCATCCTTGAGAAGGGCCGCCTCGTGAACGACCAGGTCAGCTCCATGAACGGGCTCATGAAGAGCACGATCCGCAGGATCCACCTGTTCCGCGACCGGGATGAGAACCGGAAGACGGTGAAGAATCGGTATCTGACGAGGCTTAAGAATCTTGCGATCAGTAGGAGCCGGGCGGA
>CADBPC010000146.1 GCA_902796425.1 uncultured Lachnospiraceae bacterium | reverse complement strand
GGAGAAGGGGCTCGTGATCATGGAGATGAACGGAGAAGCGGACCATGTCCACATCCTGTTCGAGGCGGATCCGTTCACTGCCCCGGGAAGCCTTGTCAACATAGTCAAGACGAAGACCTCCCGGTTTGCCAGAAAGGAATATGGGGACACCATGCTTAAGAAATACTACTGGAAACCATACTTCTGGTCCGACAGCTATTTCATCACGACGGCCAGCGAGAATTCTCTCGCGGTGGTCCGGGATTACATCCGGAACCAGTAAGTTTGTTCCGGCATTCACCCACAACCATGTGGTGAGGCAGCTCCTATGGATGTGGTACTCTGCTGCTTCGCTTCATAGATATGTCTGTTTGTGTATTATATCTTTATATAGTTCAGCGATGCATTGTTAATTAGTTCATCAGCTATAATTCGCTGAAATCCGGAATGAAAAGGGATTCTAATTACTTGTCAGTGATTTAATATTGCCATTAGAAATACTTGTTAATTCCACCGTCGATGCCTGGACGAGAATGATGGTTACTTTTGCCTTCAGCAGCGATTTCCTCCCACACATTTCTTTTACTGAAACTTTGGTATGCCACGACGAATGGTTACATTTGCCGTTTTTGTTGATTCTCTCCCTCTAATTCTACGCATAACAGGACTTGAGGACTGGTTCTATGGAATGCTTCCGGCGCTGCAGGCTGAAATTGATGGTTACTTTTGCCTTCAGTGGCGGTTTCCTCCCTCATTTTCCATGTCCGGAAGCTTTGACGAACCGCAGCGAATGGTTACTTTTACTGTTTTTATGGATTTCCTCCCTCTGATGCTCGCCTGGCAGGTCCAGAGGACTTCTAATATGGTTTGCCGGCGATGCAGGGGGAATGCCTGTCGAACGTTCCGGCAAGGCTTCGAGGCAGGCGCGAGCATAGCGCCGCCGGCGGAGGACGTGTCTGAAGCGCACTTTGGCGAATGATCTGCTGGAAGACAGAAGTAGAGTCAAAGTGCGCAAGTTTCCGAAGCCGGCGGCGAATAGGCGGCGGAGCGCCGACAAGAAGCCCCGGGTGAGCAGGCATTCCCAGCGCCCGGAACATTTCATTAATAATTATCAGGACCTGTCGCTTTTTATGTATCCGGGAAGGCCTGAACATGAGTCAGCAGACTCGTGACTCACCAGCCTGCAGGAAGGTGCGCCGCAGTGTTGGCGATCATGTCGTCTACAAGCTTTTCTGTCACAGCGCGGTCGGTGCACTTTGCGGAGTAGTTGGGATCTGTGAGGAATGCCTGTACAACCAGCTCCTTATCGCAGGTCAGGGCAGCCCTCAGGATCCTGTCATGGTTCTCCACATGGGGCAGGATGAGGTCGTAGATTTCTCTCTTGAGAGGACCTGCATATATCGGGTAGATGTGGTCTCTCTCGAAGACGGCGTTGGTTTCGACGACGGCGTCCGCAGGAAGGTTCGGGATCTGCAGTGCGCGGTTGGGGATGTTGACGTTGGAGATAAAGCGTGTCAGGCCGCACAGTGATTTAATAAGGAGGATTCCCTCCTCGCCGGTGGATACAAGCTCGATCTCCTCTTCTCCCCTGCGCAGTCTTTCCGATCTTGCAAGACGTCTTTGAAGATCTTCCTTTCTCCATGAAACAGGAGTGAGGGAGAACTGCCAGGAGTGTGCGGTCTCGGGATCCTTAAGGTATTCGTCACCGGGCATGAATTCGGCAAGGTGTCTGTCGCCTGCTGCCGCAATCCAGCCGTAGCGGTTGAAGAGGTCCATCTTCACTCTGTTCATGCTTTCAAAGACAGAGTTCATCCAGTTGTCGCTCTTTGTATTAATGCCTGTATCGAAGTGTTTGTCGATAAAGCTCCTGTAGACCGGGAAGAGATCCGTCCCCTTATAGGAAGCCGATGTAAACCATGTGAAATGGTTGATGCCGGTAACGCCGACGATGACGTCGTGCCAGTCATCAATCTTATCGCCTGTCTCGGCTTCGTAGATGCACTTTAATACCTGCTGGGTGCCGAACACCTCGTGGCAGCAGCCGAAGGCCTTGATCTGAGGGAAAACATAATAGAGTGTCTTTACGCACAGGGACATGGGGTTTGTATAGTTGATGACCCATGCATCCGGTGAATAGTCGCGGATCGCCCTGGCGATTTCCACGAACATGGGGATCGTGCGGAGAGCGCGAAGGTATCCGCCGGGACCCGCTGTGTCGCCGACTGACTGCCAGCAGCCGACTCTCTCCGGAAGATGGACGTCCGAAGCCATCTCATCAAAGGTTCCAGGCAGGATCGAGATCACAACAAAATCAGCGCCCGTAAGCGCGCTCTCCAGAGAGTCCGATACCTCAAATTTCCAGTTGCCCTTTGCATCGTCCCTTGCCATCAGGTGATTGCCGATGACCATGTTTGCCTCGGCTGCGGGCCTGTCGATGTCATACAGCCGGATGCACCCCTCCAGGGCCTCCTCCATGGCGAGGTCTGTCATGAAGGTCCATGCCCAGCCTCTCGAGCCGCCGCCGATATATGCGATCTGTAAATCGCTTACCTTTCCGTTTTTATAGATCATTTTGATTGCCTTTCATTAATGCTTGAATCTGTGAGCTTTCTGTGCTTAATTGCGATTATTTCAAAGAATTCTACACTCAGATTTGCAAAAAATACAATACCCGGTATGTGCTGGACATTGGCGGTAAAAATAGCCCGGGCCTCTTCCGAATCCCCGCGGCAGGCTTTCCGCAGCCGGCTTCTGCCGCCGGCATTGCCGCTGTCATCCGGGCCCAACATCGCTGTAGCTAACATACACTGTTTGAAGGTATAATAAATAAGTTGGCGCACAATCGTGCAAATCCGTTTCATCGGTTAATCCGCAGTTTTAACTGCGCAGGGGATTACAGGGGAAAATACGAAAGAGAAGGAGACTGGAAATGGCAAAGGTACTGTTACTGAACGGCAGTCCGCATGTAAAGGGCTGTACCGCAAGAGCGCTTGAGGAAATGATAAAGACCTTCAAAGCCGAGGGGATTGAAACCGAGCTTGTACAGGTCGGAATCAAGCCCGTCAGGGGCTGCATTGCATGCGGTTCCTGCAGCAAAACGGGGAAGTGTGTCTTTGACGATATTGTCAATGAGGTCGCGCCGAAGTTTGAGGCCGCGGACGGCCTTGTCCTGGGAAGCCCCGTCTACTACGGCTCGCCCAACGGCAATCTTCTCTCCTTTGCGGACAGGCTTTTCTACAGCACGGGCTTTTCAAAGCACATGAAAGTCGGCGCGGCGGTCGTCAGCTGCAGACGCGGCGGCAACACTGCTTCCTTTGACGTGCTCAACAAATACTTTACCATCAGCGGAATGCCGGTTGCTTCCTCCACGTACTGGAACCAGGTGCACGGCTTTAGCGCGGAGGATGTCGAGAAGGATCTCGAGGGCCTTCAGGTCATGCGCAACCTCGCCCGCAATATGTCTTTCATGATCAAGGCGATTGCCGACGCAAAGGAAAAATACGGCTACCCGCTCGTTGAGCGCAGCGCCTTTACCAGCTTCCCGGACGGGAAATGAACACACAGCCGCAGGCATAACGCTTCCCGGACGGGAAATGAACACACCGCCGCAGGCATAACGCTTCCCGGACGGAAAATGAACGGGAAATGAACAGGAAAACCACTGGCATAGCACAGACACATAATGAAAGGAGACTTCTGCTTGAAAACAGTAAAATATCCCGAACGCTTCACAAGAAAGGATCTGAAAATCGATTCTCCCGAAATCAGGGATAAGAAGATTGATGCTCTGGTCGCCGCAATGACATGGGAGGAGAAGCTCTCGCTCCTTGGCGGCTCGAAGGAGCCGGACGACAAGGGCAAGATCGGCAACGCCGGCTATCAGTGGGGCGTCCCGCGTCTTGGCATTCCCGAGGCAGTCATGTATGACGGCCCCGCGGGCATCACGGGCGTTGTCGAGACGACAGGCCTTCCGCAACCCTCGCTCCTCGGGTGCACATGGGATGACGATATGGCTTACGAATTCGGCGCCGTCGCGGCGAGCGAGACCGCGTCCTGCTCCGGAAACTATCTGCTGGCACCCCAGGTCGACGTGATCCGCACGCCGCATTTCGGCAGAAACAAGGACATGAAGTCGGAGGACAGCTACCTCGGCGGGCGTCTTGCCGTCGCGGAAACAAAGGGCTGCCAGGACCAGGGCGTCGTGGCGACGATCAAGCACTTTGCCGTCGCGAACACCTTCGGAAGAACCTTTTTTAACCACCCGAACCTGATGGTGGACGAGCAGACACTCCACGAGCAGTACTGCCGCACCTTCGAGATGGCGATCCGGGAAGGAAACGCCGGCAGTGTCATGAACTCCTACAACAAGGTAAACGGCTCCTACATGTCCGCGAACGCGCCGCTCCTTAAGGGGATCCTGAGAGACCAGTGGGGCTACAAGGGCTCCGTTATGAGCGACTGGGGCTCCGTGCACCAGTTCACATTAAACTGCGGCATGGACATGGAAATGCCCTACCCTGCTTACAACAGCGCAAACCGTGTCGTAAAGCACATCCGGAAGGGCGACCTGTCCTTTGAAGACGTCGACAGCGCGGTAAAACACGTGCTGTACGGAATGTCCGTCGCGGGACTCCTCGGCCTCGTGCAGCTTGACGAGAACGGGAACGTCCTGACGGATCCCTATCACAAACAGCCGATCCAGATGGAATGGCAGTATGAGGAAAAAACAGAGCAGGGCCTGTTTGACATCAACGCCCGCAAGGCCGCAAAGATCGTCGAGGAGGGTGCGGTCCTCTTAAAGAACGACGGCGCTCTTCCGCTTTCGGACGCCGCGCTTTCCGGGAAAGTCGCCCTGATCGGCCTCGGCAGCAAATATCCCGTGACCGGCGACCAGCAGGAGCGGAGCTTCGGCACAATCCGGCGCATGCAGTCGGGCAAGGAAGCGCTCGAGGAAGTGACCGGCAGGAGCTTTAATGCATATCCCGGCATCGACTATGTCGGCGAGCCCATCCCCGCAGACTGCCTGTATCAGGACGAGGCGGCATCCAGGCCCGGTCTTGTGAGGACCTACGGAATCCTTAATGAGGACAGAGACCCCGTGGCAGCGCAGGCAGGCCCCGGCGGCGCGGGCGGCGCTTTCCTCGGCTTCCAGGATTTTGACGAGGACGGCGTTCCGATCGATACCGGAATGACAAGCTACAACGCCGCAGCGGAAAAGCATCCCAAGGACTATCCTCTCGGACAGGTCTATGGGATCGACTCCCAGATTAATTTCACGGTCGGAACCGATGAAAACGGCGAGGTCGTCAAGACCTACAAGAACGGCGCAAACGGCACGGCCTTTACCGATGAAGAGACCTACACCTGGAAGGGATACCTCAAGGCTCCCGAGAGCGGTGATTTCAGCCTGATCCTGGAGTGCATCGGCGGCCAGGCGAGCTTCTTTATCCGCATGGAAGACGGCTGGAAGATGGCCGGAAAGAGCGAGATGCGCGAGTGGGCACAGTGGCCGTGGGAATCCCTGATCTGCACCAGAGAAGGCATGGGAATCACTGCTTCCACGCTTCACCTCGAGGCCGGCAGAACCTATCCGATTCTTGTGCACGCCCGTCAGTGCGTAAAGAACAAGGATCTCCAGCTCCGGCTTGCATGGCAGACGCCTTCCTTTGCAAAGAAGAACTATGCGGACGCCCTGAAGGCAGCATCCGAAGCGGATACCATTATTTACTATGCGTGCGACCGCGTGCTTCATGAGGCGCGCTCCGCAGTCCTTGCCGAGGAGCGCCCGCTGGAATTCGTAGGCGACCAGAAAAATCTCCTTATGGATGTGATTGCGGCAAAGAAGGACGGCGCAAAGCTGATCGTCATCGTCCAGGCCTCCAACGCGAAGGCCGTGGGCGAGTGGGAAGCAGCCGCGGATGCGGTCCTGACCGCTTATCATCCCGGCCAGGAGGGCGCAAGAGTCCTGGCTAAGATCCTGACGGGACAGATCAATCCTTCCGGAAAGCTTTCCCAGACCTGGCCCGCGGCGTCCGAAGATACGCCGGTCACGGACAGCGAGGAGCACCGCAGGCTTCGCGGCGTGGGATACGGCGACAACAGTGATGTGCAGGTACGCATGACCGAGGGTATTTTCACTGGTTACCGCTACTACGACGAGTACGATGTTACGCCTCAGTACCCGTTCGGACACGGTCTGTCCTACACGACCTACGAGTATTCGGATCTTACGGTGGAGGAGACCGCAGGCGCGCCCGGAACCGAGGATTTCGGCAATACCTTTACCGTCCGCTTCAGCGTCACCAACACGGGAAGCGTTAAGGGCGATGAGATCGCACAGGTCTACCTCGGAAAGGGCGAAGTCCCTGTTTACATGCAGGCGGCCAAAAAGCAGCTGGTCGGGTACCTGCGCCTTAAGGACATCGCGCCCGGCGAGACAAAGACGGCCGAAATCACGATCGACCCCCGCATGCTGTGCAGCTGGGATCCGGGCCTTACACTTCAGACCAGAAGCGACGGGACAAAGGATAAGTGGCTTCGCGTAACAGGCGAAAGACAGCTCCTTGTCGGCGCCTCCAGCCGTGATATCCGTCTGTGCACAAATATTAACGTGTAAACATTCAGAAGCGAAAGAAAATGACTGAAAGAAAACCTCAAAAATACACAAGGCAGACAAAACGTAATCCGGACCGCAATCCGGATTACGATCCGGATTACAGACCCGATAACGATCCGGATTATGAATATGATTTCGAAGAGGACGGGTGGGATGATTACGCCGCCGGCCGAGATTACTCCGACGAGGACGATCGCGTATATGATGATCGCGAATATGACGATCCCGATTACGATCCGGAGGATGACCTGGGCGGCGGAAGGCGGATTTCTCCCATTGTCATCCATCTGTCCATCATCGCTCTGATCCTTATCATCCTCGCGTTCGCCATCTGGCGACTTCTTCTGTGGAACAGGGGAACCGTCAGCGATATTGATCCCGACGCGCAGACGACACGCTACGATATTGAGGTCAATGACATGATGATAAAGCTCACCGATTCAAAGCTTGCGGGACACCCCGACGACGGCGAGCTGAACATCCTGTGCCTGGGCGGAAACCCCTTCTCCGATGAAAGAGGAGAAGCAGGCCTTGCCGCAAAGATCGGAAAGCTCGGCAAGGCAAACGTCATCAACGGCGCCTTCCCGGATTCGCAGATCACCTGCAGGAATCCCGAGTACGATCCGTCTGATCAGGAAGGAATGGACGACATCTTCAATTTCTTCTATGTGGCGTACTGCATCAGCATCGGGAACTTTGACGCTATGGACAACGTCGCGGCCTTCCATATGGACGATGAACGCTACAGCGCCGCGATCGAAGCCCTCAAGAATACGGACTTTAACAAAATCGACATGATCGCCCTGATGTATGACAGCACCGATTACATCAACGAAATGCCGATCGTCAACGAGGGCTACCGCGACGAACTGACGACCTATGTCGGCTCCCTCAAAAACGGCCTCGAGCTGATCCAGGAGGCCTACCCGCACATCCGCATCATCTTCATGTCCCCGACCTATTCGGAGCTGGACGGCGGCAAGAGCGGACGCACGACAGACCTTGGAAACGGAACGCTCATCCAGTACTGGCAGTGGGCCTTTGATATTACCGGATCCTGCAGCGTCTCCTTCCTGGACAATTACTACGGCTCCATCAACGAGAACAACTTCGGCGAATACCTGTCCGAGGGCATGCACATCAACGAAAAAGGCCGGGAGAAGATTGCCGACCACTTCGTCTACAAGGCGATACTGGACAATTACGCCGAGTACGACGCCTCAAGTATGGCAGTGAAGTGAAAAATATCCCCTTCCATGATCTGACACTGCATCATTTTACGGAAGGGGATTTGTCATATACTTGTCGAAAATCCGTACCGAATCTCATCACATCAATTCAAGAATGTCCTGTACAAGCTCCTGTCTTCTTTCCTGAAGAAGCAGGAGTTTGTTATAGCGGTAGTAAGCCTCGTTTGGGTGTGCAGTGAGGAATTCCATGCTCCACTTTCCGGCCGAGAGCTCGGAGAGGAAGATCACCATCTCCTGCCCTTCTCCGAAGGCTCTTGCGAGGAAGGCAAAGGCGCTTGTCAGTTTCGCGTCCGCGGATCGGATTTCCTCCTGGCGGCTGTTCTCTCTTGCGGCAAACCATGCGGACGCGTCGGCAAAGTCTTTGGCGGGGTCAGCTGCGCGCATGCCTGCTGCCGCTTCACCTGCCGGCCGGTTTTCCGATTCATCAAGGAGTCTGTTCTCCAGCTCTTCAATGGCGAGGATGACGCCTCTCAGGCTCCTCTTTTTCTCTTCTGTCAGGAGCCGTCCCTTCTCTTCGCTCCTTAAGGTCTCTTCAATCCGGTTCTTCTCGCCCCGGATATAGCCTGCGGCTGAGGGCTCCGCGCCGCTCTTTAAGTGCGCGCGCAGGTCCGAAAGGATGGAAAGAAGCATTGTCTGCTCCGCCTTTTCCTGGGACAGGCCGCGGAAAATCTGCTGCAGCGCATCGCTAAGGAGCAGGATGAGGCTCAGCTTCTCGTCGAAAGGCGCGTTCCTGACCTCAAGCGCTCTCTCGCTGACCTTCCCGTCCAGAATATCCTCCACCCGGTAGATGTTCTTATATTTGTTGTACAGTGCGTAGTAGGAGGCGAAATCTTCCGCGATCACGGGATCCTGCAGGTACTGGCCGGCGACAGTTTTCGTCACCGGGATCTGCTGCTTTTCGTAGACACGGATCAGATGCGAGAGGTCCTCCCAGCCGCGGGCAGTGACAAAATAGCGGTCCTCGACGTCCGTGCGAACGGAGTAGAAATTGTCCCTTCGAAGCGTGAGGTACGCCATGACAGAGCCGTGGATACTGTTTGCGGACGCATATTCCTTAAAGGCGTCGAAATCTTCCTCAATCTCCAGCTTCCGGACGCGGTCGAGAGTTACGATATCGAAGTCCCTGACGGATTTGTTGTACTGCGGGGGATTGCCCGCCGTCACAATGATAAAGCCGTCCGGCAGGTGATGGGTTCCGAAGGTTTTGTACTGCAGGAACTGGAGCATGGTGGGTGCGAGTGTCTCCGAGACGCAGTTGATCTCATCGAGGAAAAGAATTCCCTCCTTCACGCCTGTCTTTTCGATCATGTCGTAGACCGAGGCGATGATCTCACTCATCGTATATTCCGTGATCTTGTAGGGAGTCCCGCCGTAAACCTTGTCGGAAATAAAGGGCAGGCCAATGGTGCTCTGTCTTGTGTGGTGCGTTATGGTGTACGATACGAGGCCGATTCCGCACTCCTGCGCAGCCTGCCACGCAATCGCAGTTTTGCCGATTCCGGGAGGCCCGATCAGAAGGAGCGGCCTTTGCTTTTCGGGCGGAATCAGATACGCTCCCGTCTCATCCTTTGCCGTATATGCCTTTACTGTGTTGATCAGTTCCTGTTTTGCCTGCCTGATGTTCATATTTATATCCTGTCTTATTCTTTGTTCGTTTCTATAAATACAGCTTTGCCGCCCAGACCGGCACCTCCGCATCGGAGAAATCGTCCTCTGAGCGGAAAACAAATGCGGTGTCATAGGGTGTCGGCTTTTTGGGGTAAATCCCGTAGCCGTCTGTAAAATACAGGAGACCCTTCAGGTTCTTCAGCTCGCCCCTGGCCTGAAGCTCCTCCACGTATCTGAAGACCGGGCGGAAGTCGGTCCCGTAGCCGCCCCGCAGGTTAAAGCCGTCCGCAAAGCGGCGCATCTGCTCCACATCCGTGATCAGCGTATCTCCCTGCACCTGGTCGTCACAGAGGATCACGTGGATACAGACACGGCTGAAGAAATGATCCCCTGTCAGAAGGATCGTCGCGGTATCGTTCAGGAATTCGCGCACGAGCCTGTCCTGGCAGGATGCGGAGGTATCGATCGCGATGACAAGCTCCTCGATTTTCCTGGCCTCGCGAAACTCGTTCTCCTCAATGAGGGGCATGTTGCCGTACATCTGCATCCCGAAATTATAGAAGCCGTAGTCAAAGCTGTCCATGTCGATGCCGGCTTCTTCCCGAAGGACCTTGAACTTCGAGAGCCACTTGCGGTAGTCCGCGCCCTGCCTCAGCTCATACCTGAGGATCCGGTCAAGATGGCCTCTTTCTTTCCCGGCCTTCTTCTCCTCACCCTCCAGGGCTGCCCGCACCTTCCGGGCATTCTTCTCCCAGTCTTTATCCAGCTTTTCTGCCTGCTCGCGGCTCATATACGCGAGGTCCTCTGCAGGGTTCTTCTGGATCTGCGCAGGCTCCTGCGCGTTCTTTTCTTCCCCGCTGTTTTCCCGCGGGCTCTCCTGATTCCCGCCGTCGCCCTGCGGATTTTCGCGTCCGCCGTCGTTCTCCTGCGGATTCTCCCGGTCGCCGCTGTTTTCCTGCGGTTTTTCCCTGCTGCCGCCTTCTCCTCCCGCGCGTCCGGATGACGGCGCCGGTACTGGCGGGGTCTCCCTGAGCCTTTCCCAGAAGGAGTGGTCGTCCATGTAGAATTCCTTCTGAAGGAGTTCTTCCTTTACGTAGTCTCTCGGGCGGGAGGTGAAATATCTGTACAGGCGGGGTGCGGTCAGGACTTTAACCTCTTCCTGCAGTTCCCGGTAGATTTCGGCCCGCCTGTCGGTGACGGTCCTTGCGACCGCGTCGCTCTCAATCGAGTCCACGACCGACTCCGCCGCGATATCGCAGCAAAGATCCCAGAGCTCCGCGTCCCTGCAGCCCTCCGCGGCGAACATGTGTCGGAAGAGGCAGTGCATCAGAAGGTGCATGTATACGCGGTTTAACTGAAAGGGAAACTCCAGATAGGTCTGCATCAGGTAATGCGGATTAAAGAGGATATTGACGGCGTCCGTCCCGACGTGAGTCGTCGAAAGGTCCATCACAAAACCGAGGCTCCCCAGGGCCTGTCCCATAAACGGCATGCCAAGGTAAAGCTGCGTACGGACCGCGTCGAGGATTCTGCGGCCGGTCTCTTCCAGAAGGAGCCTGTGCTGATTGCCTTTATTTAACTGCGCTCCTTTGTCCATCACCATGCCTCCGGCATAAGGAGCATGTCACTGTCCTGCCCCCTGCTGCCTCTCATAAGCGCGTCCATAATCAGAGCGCAGATCTGCGTCTGTCCCAGAGCCGATGCGCACTGCGCGCCCTTTTCCAGTGCGTTATGATCCAGAAGTGCTGGCTCTTTTTCCGTAAGGAAGCGGATCCTGTCCGTGTCCTTTTGCCGGATCAGGAGTTCAAGGAGGTGCTCTGCGTTCTGCGAGATGAATTCCTCATACCGCGCCCCGGCCCTGTCTCCCAGCTCTTCGGGATACATCAGCCGGTCGAGCGTGATGCTGACCGTGGCCGCAAAATCGTAGTCTGTAAGTCTTCCCGTCAGCCGGTCATATCCGTCGTAGTCGATCCTGTATTTTCCCACGCACTCCCTGTAGGCTACGCCCGCACCTTCCGTGGAAAAATGAATGGCGCGCGCCATCGTATCCTCCATCGCCTCGCGGACGTACTCCGGGAAGGTCAGGAAGAGCTCCCGGCCATCCGGAAAAAGAAGGCGGAAGCGAAGCCCCCTGTCCTCGTCGCGAAGGAGCTCGCGGATCGTCACATAATTATCGGGAATATCGCAGACGACCTCAATAAGGGAAAGGGACGGGCAGTTACGGATCACTCCGTCATAAAGATCCTGCGCGCCGTTGTGAAGGGAGAGCTTTTCCAGCTGAAGACACCCGTAAAAGGCAAAGGAGCGGATCGTCTCAATGCTCTTTGGAAGAAATATCTGCCTGACCCCCGCTCCCGCAAAGGCGTGCGAGGCGATACTTTTTACCGGGATGCCGTCTATATTTTCCGGCACAGTAAGGTCCTGAGATTCGACTCCTGCGCCGGTGATTTCGGCATAGGAATTTCCCTGCCGGTCGGTTTTGATTTCGAAAGTAAAAGCCATTTGATCCTATCTTCTCCAGGCGGAGACAATCGAGGGGCAGACATAGATATCGTACCCGTCGGTGTTGCCGATCAGGACAAGGCCGCTTTTTTCCGGATCCTTCGTCATCTCCCTCGCCGCCTCGAGAACCGCATAATTGCAGTCGTACTCATCCATCGCGGCGACCAGCTTATCCGGATCGATGGGGTCGGTATTTTCCATCGCGTCGTAGACCGAGTGGTAGAAGCCCTCGTACACCGGCATCTGCATCTCGCGGCCGTACGGCATCTGGATGCGGGAGTCGTACTGTCGGACGAACTGGGTGAGTCCCACGGGCATGGCCGCCATCGTGACCTCTCCGCCCGTATCGTTCATGATGATGTCACAGATGTTCATGACCATCTGCGGAAGGTGAAGGCGGTTGTCCGCCCGGCGGATATTGACATTGTCCTCCGAATAGACGAAGCTGCCGCACAGGATGATAAGCGCGCATGTAGCGGCGCAGCAGACCGCAGTCCTGACATTGCCGGACGCCCCTGCCTTTGCAGGAAGCTCAGTCCCGCCGTGCGCATCCTCTGCAGACACTGCCTGTGCCTTTCCTCGCCCGGGCAGGCGCTCCGCCAACTTCACGGCGCAGTAAGCAATCGTCGCGTTCATGGGGATCATCCACAGCAGGCGATAATAGGTGTCGGCCCCCTCGATTTTCGAATATACCGCATAGAAGGGCGGCAGCAGGAAAAGGCACAGGAACACCAGCGGCATGTACAGGAAAAGCAGCCGGTTTATTTTGTTTTTCTCAGTGACAAGCAGGTAAACAAGGGCTGCCGCATACAGGAGTGGCAGCACGCCGTTTCCGCAGTAGCCTGTCAGGATGGAAAAAATCTCGCTCATTTCAATAACCACGTCCGCCCTGCAGGTAGTACCAGATATATTCCGGATGGATCAGGGCAAATAAAACAACCATGAAGACCGCGCTCGGGAGGCAGCAAAGAAGCATCCCCCCGAAAACCCGCAGCGGTTTTTTCATCTTTCCCGCGCAGTAAATCGTGATGAAAATACTGCCCGTCATCAGCAGCAGGGCCGACAGGACCGGCGCCAGCATTGTGCAGAAGCAGGAAGCGATGTTGATCAGAATAACCCGCAGCCAGAAGAAAGCCTTTTCGCGCCGGGAGGTCTGTTCGTCCGCAAAGGCTCCTGCCATCTTCAGGAGTGTCGCAAGGACCGCCGGCACCAGGAAATTGACAAAGACCGATTTCCCCTGCCAGGTCCTCATCATCAGGAAGGTCTCCGGCGTATAAATCGACGTGTTGCCGAAGAGCTGGAGCACCGAAAGGACGCAGAGAAAGGCGGGAAGCTTGTTTTTCCTGTCCGCGTCGTCCTTGAGCAGGCAGGACGCCAGCTCGTAAAAGGCGATGTCGGTCAGAGGAAGGAAAACCAGCGGAATCATGCTGTGAGTCACAATCGCGGGGTGCGTCCCGCAAAGGGTGCTCACGGCAGCGATCCACATGGGAATCATGGCCAGGGCGTGGCGCCAGTCGACCGGCGCGGGGACTCCCGTGTAGGCGTTGTTCTTATACATGGTTCCCTTCTGCCAGGCCTGCACGGACTGGGCGACGTAGTAGGCGTCGTCGCCGTCAAACGACATCCGCGAGTAGAGCATGTAAAGCTGAAGGAGAAGAATTACGGCAAATACCGCCCACAGGGGGCTTACGGCGTGCGCGGACATGCGCACTCCTCTCCCCGTCCGCTTCGTTTCAACGATATACAGCGCGGCGCCGGCGAGGATCCAGAGGATGCTGACAGCGCTGTAAATCTTCACTAAAAGGTAGAGGTCGGCATCGTACGTTGTCATCATCACCGCCGCGCCCAGCAGCTCGAAGACAGAGAACGAGGACAGAAATCCCATGACAATGACAAGCGCGGGGCTTCTCTTGTCCCGCCCAAGCAGCATGGACGGCAAAAGCCCCATCGCAGCGGGCACAAGTCCCGCCCATATGAAAAATACCGCAAGTTTAATCAGTGCGCTCAAGCCACACTCCTGTTTATCATCAAAAGGCAGAGGCGGTTCATCCGCCGCTCTGCTGCATCACTTTACCTGCTGCCCCGCCCCGTCAAGCTCATATACATAGAGTATATACGGGGATTCTTCGTCCGTGTACGTCCCGCGGAGGGTAAGGTCCTTTTCCTCCGCGTTGGTCAGGCAGATCCTGGAGAAAATATATCTGCAGTCCAGTTCACGCAGGGCCGCCGGGTCGATGTCAATCTCCTCATTTTCGTGCGCATAGGTGCGGACCGGCTCCACGATGATCGGGCTGACCCCGGAATAGAGATAGCATCTCGCGCCCCAGGAGTCAAAATACGCCGCAGACCCTTCGTTCTTTTCCAGTGCGGGGGCAATCGCCCTCCGGAACTTTTCCTTATATTCCAGCGGATAGAACCCGAGATACCCGTCAATGGTCGCGATGCCGTCGTACTCGAGGATCGCTGGATAGAAGCCGTAGGCGGCGGACCACTCGCCGCCGTAGCCGATGTCCTGTTTTGCCTTTTCAAAAAGCTTTTCCGAGTAGAACTCACGGTAGGTGAGAGACTCCTCGGCTTTGCCGCGCAGCAGCTGATTTGCCTGTGCATGCGCAGTGTGATACAGATCATTATACGTCGTATCGGAAAGAAGTATAACTGCGGCAGCCGCAAGCGGCGCGAGGCAGACCAGTGCGGTAAGAAGCCGCGAAAGGGATTCCCTGCGTGCATACCGCGCGATCCTTATCAGCACGATGCAGAAGGCGCCGTACCAGAGGAAAGCGTTGAAAAAGGAGGTTCTCCCGAACTGCCAGCCGGTCAGCGGGGGGACAAGCTTTTCGACAAGGCCCCGGAAGGCCTTGCTGTAATACAGGCCGTATATAGCGCTGTTAAAAACAAGAAGCGCCATGATCCGGTTGAAGATATCGCCCGCCGCGCCGCGAAGATCCCGCGTTTTCAGGTAACGGACATTCTGCAGGACAAACCAGATAAGGCAGACCGGCATCACCAGCTTTTGCTGGAGGCCGCTCTCGTGCATGCCGCCCTCTTTAAAGGCAAACCACGCCGAGCTGACAACCTGCGCCGCGCTGAGGTCGCCCATATCCGCGACAGAGCGGATCGTTACGGTATCCGAGAGCAGCATGGAGGCAAACAGCCTGTACTCGAACAGGATAAAGCCGGCGGAAAGTACGATAATCGCGATAAACAGCCGCCTGTCAAAGCGCCTTTTAATAACCAGCTCTCCCAGCCAGTAAACTGCCATGTAGGCGAGGATAAACAGTCCGAAATAGGAAAAATAGGAAATCAGCGGATAGCAGAAAACCAGCAGGTACCACTTCAGGGTTCCCCGCCCGCTCTCTTCCTTTTCAAGGCGGATCAGGAGATAGAGGATCAGCGGAATCGATGAAAAGCAGATGCCGAAGGTCGGGAAAAAATTCACGAGCCCGTAGCAAAAGCCGCAAAGCAGGATGATGGTATCTGCGACGCCGCCCGCCTGCTGCGCCCGAAGTTCTTTTGCCAGAAGGACAAAGGAGACGGTGCCGATGACAACCTTCAGGATATAGTTTGCCACGTATGCGGCAAAGGGCGGCAGGACCATGTAAAGGAGAGACGGGAGCCAGAACTGTGAGGGCAGGTCATCTCTTGTAACGCCGTGCAGGAAGGGGACCTCTGCCCCGGAGGCAAAAAAGAGGCCGTTCTCCTTCAGCATCTGAAACTGCGGCTGGAACAGGTCCAGGTTGTCCGGGACCGCGATGCGCGCATTTTCCCCTGTGATCATATAGAACAGGAGGACCAGGATAAGATAGATTCCGATAAAGAGCGCCGCAAGGCGCGGCAGGTTTTCCCTTTTTGTTTCCATAACTATCTGTGCAGCATGTTCCGCTGGACCTCAAAGTCCCTGCGGCTTGAGCGGTCAAGGTTTGAGAGAATAAGGCCCGCAAAAAACGACTGGATCGCCGCCATCATAACAAACCCGCAGACGATCAGTGTCGGGAATTTCGCGACCAGTCCCGTGTGCAGGTAGTCCCTGAATACGGGGATGAAAAACAGGATGGAAATCGCCGCGAGAATGGCCGAAAGCGTGCCGAAAAAGCCCATCGGCTTATAGTCTCTGTACAGGTTGAAGATGGTCTTCAGGACGCGGATCCCGTCGGCGAAGGTGTTGAGCTTGGAACTGCTCCCCGCCGGGCGGTCTCTGTAGTCGACGATGACGTTGTCGATCTGCATGTTGTTGTAGACCGCGTGGATCGTCATCTCGGTCTCGATCTCAAACCCTTTTGACAGGACGGGGAAGGTCTTGACAAAATCGTAGGAAAAAGCACGGAACCCCGTCATGATGTCCTTGATTTCGCACCCGAAGAGGCGGTTGATGCTGTCTCTTACAAGGGTGTTGCCGAAATTGTGGAAGGGCCGTTTGTTCTCGGTAAAATAGGTCGACGAGAGGCGGTCTCCCACCACCATGTCGGCGTTCTGCTCCAGCACCTTTTGGGCGAGCTTCGGCGCTTCGTCCATTGGGTAGGTGTCGTCGCCGTCCACCATGATGTAGCAGTCCGCGTCGATTTCGCGGAACATCCTGCGGATAACGTTGCCCTTTCCCTGCAGGTATTCCCTGCGCACGATGGCGCCGGCAGCCAGCGCCTCTTCCTCGGTGCGGTCCGTCGAGTTGTTGTTATATACGTAGATCACGGCATCCGGGAGGGCCGCTGCGGCGTCCCTTACAACCTTGCCGATCGTTTTTTCCTCATTATAGCAGGGGATCAGGACCGCAATCCTGTCTCTGTTTTTCTTCTGCTCTTCCATCATCCGTATCCAGCCCTGCGGCTTCGTGTCCTCCGTTTTTCTGCAGCTTCTGCCCCGCGGCTTTCTGTCCTCCGGTTTTTCCCTGCAGCTTCTTCCTGCGGTTTTCGCCCTGCGGCTGCCTCAGAACGGCCAGAGATAGCTGCCGCGGTTTTCTTCGATTTCCTCGGAAATCTCGTCCATGATTTCCCGGCGGTACTCGCGCATCTGCCTTCCGCGCTCTCTTCTATCCTCATGCGTCTCGCCGGAGAGTCTCGGGCCTCTTGCGCCCGGCGCGGGGTAAGCATCCGCGCCGATCATTTCCTCGGGCTTGATGCGCATGTCCTCGCTCCCCTTCATCGCGCCCTTGAACTGCGTTTCATACAGATCCTCGTAGACGCCGCCCGCGTTTACAAGCTCCTTGTGCGTTCCGCGCTCGACGATCTGTCCGTCCTTTACGACCAGTATCTCATCGGCCGCAAGAATCGTCGAGAGCCTGTGCGCGATGAGGATGCTGGTGTGCTCGGCAACGAGCGGGTCGATCGCCTCCTGGATCTTGCTCTCGGAGATGGAATCCAGGGCGCTGGTCGCCTCGTCGAAAATCAGGAGCGCCGGGTTCTTGAGGAGCGCCCTTGCGATGGAGATGCGCTGTTTTTCTCCTCCGGAGAGCTTTAGGCCGCGGTTGCCGACGACCGTATCGAGGCCCTTCTCCTGCGCCTGCACAAAGTCATAGATATTCGCCTTTTCGAGGGCGTCAATCAGCTCCTGCTCCGTCGCCTCGGGCTTTACATACAGGAGGTTCTCGCGGATCGTACCGTTAAAGAGGTAGGTATCCTGCGTCACGACGCCGATGTTGCTTCTAAGATAAGTAAGGTCGAGATCCCTTACGTCCACGCCGTCGAACGTCACGCTCCCGCTGTCGACATCGTAGAGTCTCGGGATCAGGTTGATGATCGTGCTCTTTCCCGATCCGGAAGGGCCGACGATCGCGATGCTGTGCCCGCTCTCGAGGCGGAAGGACACGTCCTTCAAGACCTTCCTGTCCTTCTCGTAGCCGAAGGAGACGCCGGAAAACTCGACCGTTCCCTCTGCCTTATCCGGGACGATCGGATTTTCCCTGTTCTTAATCTCAACCGGCATGTCAAAATAGTCGAAGATGCGGGAAAACAGCGCCATGGAGCGCATCCAGTCGACCTGGATGTTCAGGAGCGAGTTCACGGGGCCGTACATTCTTCCGAGAAGGGCGACCAGCACGGTGATATCGCCGACGGTCAGGTTCGCGTTTTTCTTTATCATAAGAATGCCGCCGACCAGGTACAGGAGCATCGGACCGACGCTCGTGATGGTGGAGAGGACGACGCGGAACCACCTGCCTGCCATGCCTTCCTTAATATTGAGCTCGATCATCCGGCGGTTTGCTTTTTCGTATTTCTCGTATTCCTGCTCTTCCCTGCAGAAAAGCTTGACGAGCGTCTGCCCGCTGACGGAGAGCGTCTCGTTCAGGATCCCGTTGATCTCGTCGTTGCTCTCCTGCGCCTGCCTTGTCAGGTCCCAGCGCGTTTTCCCGGCCTTTCTGGTCGGAATGGTAAAGAGCGGCACGATGATGATCCCGACGGTCGCGAGGATCCAGTTCTTTTGGTACATCGCGATCAGCGCCGCAATCAGGGTGATCGAGTTGGAGAGGATGCTGGTGAAGGTATTGGTGATGACCGACCTCACGCCGTCGATGTCACTCGTCATTCTCGTTATGATATCGCCCTGGTTATTGCTTGTAAAAAAGCGCTGCGACATCGACTGGAGATGGCGGTACATCCGGTTGCGCATATCGAAGGTGATGTGCTGCGCAATCCAGGAATTCATGTAGTTCTCGGCAACGCCGATCAGGTTGGAGCCGAGCGTAACAAGGAGGGAGAGCACGATGTAGAAAACGAGCTTTCCGAAGTTCCTGCCGATCAGGCCTTCATCGAGAATCCTGCCCGTAAGGATCGAGGGCATAAGGCCCAGCACAGAGGAAAACACGATGCAGACAAGTGTGAGGACCAGCTGCTTCCAGTAGGGCTTAAGCCACGACATGACGCGGAAAAGGAGATCCTTTGTCACCTTCGGCATGTTTGCCTTTTCTTCTTCGGTAAGGAACCTTCCGCCCCTTCCCATTCCGCCCATTCCACCGGGTCCGGCCATACTCCACCTGCCTTTCGCAACATTAATTTATAGAACCTGATAAGTAGAATACCTTTCGCGCTTTTTTTCGTCAACAGGACGCGCCGGCGCAGGCGTTTTCCATATTTGTGCATATTTGCCACGATTTTCTTGATCTTTTGTGCAGATTGCCGACTGAATTTTGTGAATCTTATTTGCACCGATGAAATATTGTCTATTGTTCATATTCGCGATAAAATATTATAGGTTTTTCCGCACACTCTTTTCCTGCGCGGCATCCGGCGGGAGGCTTATTCGAGTGAAATCTGACAGAAAATTATTCCGGAAGGTCCGGCGGGCGGAGTGGCTGACGGCAAAAACCACAATAAATCAGCCGCGCGAAAAGCGGCGCGAAAGGAATTGTTATGAGTCAAACGAACATGTTAGCAATGATCCTGGCCGGCGGCCGGGGGAGCCGCCTGCATGAACTGACCAGCAAGGTTGCCAAACCGGCGGTTTCCTATGGCGGAAAGTACCGCATCATCGACTTTCCCCTCAGCAACTGTGCCAACAGCGGCATCGATGTAGTCGGCGTCCTTACGCAGTATGAATCCGTCCTGCTCAACAGCTATGTGGCAGCGGGCGGCCGCTGGGGACTTGACACACGTGACAGCGGTGTCTTCGTACTCACTCCCCGCGAGAAGGCGGACGAGGGGCTCGATGTTTACCGCGGCACGGCGGATGCCATCTCCCAGAATATCGACTTTATCGACACTTATGATCCGGAGTATCTCCTTGTTCTTTCCGGCGACCACATCTATAAGATGAACTACGCGAAGATGCTGGATTACCACAAGGCGAACAAGGCCGACGCGACGATCGCGGTTATCGGTGTCCCGATGAAGGAAGCCAGCCGTTTCGGCATCATGAATACGGATGAGACGGGAAGGATCGTTGAGTTCGAGGAAAAGCCCGCCAACCCGAAGAGCAATCTTGCTTCCATGGGTATCTATATTTTCAACTGGAAGCTCATGCGCAAAATGCTGCTCGATGATATGAAGAACCCGAATTCCAGCCACGACTTCGGCAAGGACTTCATCCCGGTCATGCTGAATAACGGCAAGGCTCTGTATGCTTATGAGTTCAAGGGCTACTGGAAGGATGTAGGAACGATCGATTCCCTGTGGGAAGCGAACATGGATCTTCTGGACGACAAGAATGAGCTGAACCTCTCGGACCATTCCTGGAAGATTTACACCGAGGACTCCTCCTCTATTCCGCAGTACATCGGAGCAGATGCAAAGATTCACCGCGCGTATATCACGCAGGGCGCAGTCGTAAAGGGCGAGGTTCACAATTCCGTTCTCTTTACCAACTCCACGGTGGAAGCAGGCGCCAAGGTTATTGATACGGTGCTCATGCCCGGCGCAGTCGTCGAGGAAGGTGCCGTCGTCACGAGGGCACTGGTCGCAGACGGCGTCCGCATCGGCAGGAACGCTGTCGTAGGCAGCGCTGACAGCGAGAATATTCTTCTCGTAGCAAAAAGAGTCAAGGGGGAGGAATAATCGTCATGGCAAATAAAGCATTCGGAATCATTACCTCTGCCGCCAATTATATCCATGTCGAAGGGATGCATGACTACCGCCCGATCGGCGCGTTTTCCTTCGTCGGCAGATATCGCGTAGTCGATTTCCCGCTTTCCAACATGAGCAATTCGGGAATCGACCGCATTCAGGTTTATATCAATTCCAGACCCCGCTCGATCATCGATCATATCGGGTCCGGCCGTCATTACAATGTCAACAGCAAGCGCGGCAGAATCCAGCTTCTGTTCACAGAGAGCAACACGCCCGGCGGCCTGTATGACACAGACATCGAGGCTATGATGGAGAACATGGAGCAGATTGAGCGCATGACCAATCCTTATGTCGTCATTGCGCCGAGCTATATGGTCTACCGCGAGGATTATTCAAAGCTTCTGGAGGATCACGTCGCCTCCGGAGCGGATATCTCGCTCCTGTACTACAAGCACAGCAACGCCAAGGAAGAATACCTGAATGCCGGCACGCTGAACCTGAACCGCCAGAAGGGCGTCACCTCCATCACAAGAAACCTCGGCGATGCTAAGGAAAAGAACATTTTCATGGACACCTATATCATGTCCAAGGAACTGCTCATCCAGCTCATCAAGGAAGCAAAGGCATACTCCTCCCTTTACACTCTGTCGCAGATCGTCAGCGACAAGTGCGCCGAGCTCGATGTCCGCGGCGTCCAGCACAAGGGCTACTTTGCAGCGATTCTCAGCCTGAAGGATTACTACAACGCAAACCGCAGACTCCTCTCGCAGAAAGACGCGGAAGACCTGTTCAAGCCCAACTGGCCGATCTATACAAGAACCACCGATTCCTGCCCGACCAAGTACTATGAGTGCTCGGATGTGCGCAACTGTCTCGTTTCCAACGGGTGCCTTATCGAAGGAACCGTTGAGAACAGCGTAATCGGCCGCGGCGTCCGGATTAAGAAGGGCGCTGTCGTAAAGAATTCCATCATCCTTGCCTACACAACCATCGGCGAGAATGTCCATGTGGAAAACGAGATCGTGGACAAGTGGGCGAACATCACCCATGTCAAGGAAGTCGTCGCTCCCGAAGGCCATCCCGGCTACGTCAAGAGGAACGATACCCTCTGATCAGGAGCTCTCGATCCGTATCTTCAGAATCTACAGCATTTCATATAACAGCCGCATCATCCTGTGATGATGCGGCTGCTGGTTTGCACGGGGAATAGCGAAAAATCGCACCGGCTGTCACCGGTGCGAAGATCTTACACTCTCATTTTCTTTTCTACATTACAACCGCCTTACTTCTCCATTTGCCGACCCGGTACATGAAGGCTGTAATGCCGGCGCCGATCAGCCAGGTGATCAGCATCGAGATCTGCATCATGTAGCAGTTGCCCTGGGGGAGCTCCGACGTTCTGGTCAGTCCGACCATGATATAGGCAAGCGGCACGCGAAGCGCGATGGTTGTCAGCATAGAAATCCACATCGGAGTCACGGTATCGCCGGCGCCTCTCATGACGCCCGACAGGCACTGAGTTACCTCCATGGCGATGTATCCGACGGACAGGATGCACATCATCCTGTAGCTGAGATTAATCAGGTCTTCCGTCGTTGTAAAGACGCCCATCAGGCCCTTGCCGAACAGAAGGATGAGTCCTGTCAGGACGGCGGAGACCGCCATGGCGACCAGTGTGCCCTTCTTTGTTCCCTCCACGACTCTGTCAAGCTTTCTCGCGCCGATATTCTGGCCGGAGAAGGTTGTCATGGCCGTGCCGAAGGAGAACGCGGGCAGCATTGCGAAGCCGTCGATACGCATGACGATGACGTTGGCCGCGATGTACATTTCACCGAAGCTGTTGGTAAGGGACTGGACAATGATCATCGACATGGAGAAGATCGCCTGCGTGATTCCGGAGGGAAGTCCCAGCCGGATCAGCATGGCTGTGTACCTTTTCTCAGGCCACAGATACTCCTTCTTCATATCGAACAGCATCTGGAGCTTTGTCAGCTTCCTGACCGACAGGAAAGCGGACACAAACTGGGCGATGACCGTTGCGAGCGCAACGCCGTTGACGCCCATACCGAACTTTGCGACGAACAGCCAGTCAAGGACAATGTTCAGGAGCGTTGCAACGAGCAGGTAAATCAGCGCGGACACGGAATCGCCGAGTCCCCTTAAGACACCGCTCAGAATATTGTAGAGACCGCCGCCCAGAATACCAAGAGAGATGATAATCAGATAAGAGGTGCACCATCCGATGATACTCTCCGGCGTGGAAAGGAGCTTCAGGAGCGGCCTCGAAATAATCGGGCCGACAATCATGATGATCAGCGACGCGACGAAGGTGCAGGTGAGACAGCACCCGATTGTCTTCGAAAGCTCTTCCCTCTGCTTTGCCCCGTAATACTGGGAAACCATGACGCTCGCGCCGACGGAAATACCCATGAAAAGAACCAGGAGCAGGTTCAGGATCGGCCCTGCGCTGCCGACAGCAGCCAGCGCATTGTCACCGACATATCTACCTACAATGATACTGTCCACAGTATTGTAAAGCTGCTGCGCGATATTCCCCAAAAGCATCGGAATCGTGAACTTCACGATCTGCTTCACCGGTGATCCCTGCGTCATGTCAACCGGCGCGAACAGTTCTTTAATACTCATCATACCTCCTGTCTTATATTGCACGAAATACTGCAACTTTTCGAATTTCTATTATATTCTGCCGACTTTTCTACTATATTTCTTATTTGCACTCCGACAATTCTACAGCGGCAATGCGGCAGCCGCAATATCAATACGCCCTGTCCGTCTCCATCTCTATATACTGCCTGGTATACAGCTCGTAGTACGCCCCCTTCTTCGCCATAAGCTCCGCGTGGGTTCCTCTCTCAATGATCTTCCCGTCGCTGACAAGGAGAATGATATTGGCGTTTACGATTGTCGAGAGTCTGTGGGCAATGACAAAGGAGGTCCTGCCCCTGATCACGGTCCCGATCGCGTCCTGGATCGCCTTTTCCGTCACGGTATCGATCGAGGAGGTCGCCTCGTCGAGCACGAGGATCCTGGGATCCGCAAGGAGGGCCCTCGCGAAGGACAGGAGCTGTTTTTCACCCGTGGACAGGTTGCTGCCGCCCTCTCCAACATCGCTGTCGAGTCCCTTGTCGAGCTTGCCCACCACATCCTCGGCGGATACCAGCCGGAGCGCCTGCCAGATCTCTTCGTCTGTCGCATCCGGTTTGCCGTAGCGGAGATTGTCCCTGACAGAGCCGGAGAAAAGGTGCGGCGTCTGGAGGACGTAGCCGATGCTGCTGTGCAGCCAGAGCTGTGATCTCTCTCTTACGTCCCTTCCGTCGATCAGGACCTGTCCCATCGTCGGCTCATAGAAGCGGCAGACAAGGTTAACGAGTGTCGACTTGCCGGCGCCGGTCTCCCCGACGATAGCGACATTGGTTCCGTGCGGGACCTTCAGGTCAAAGTGCTCGAGCACCATCTCATCGCCGTCCGGGTAGCGGAAGGAGACGTCCCTGAATTCCACATCGCCGTGGAGGGGCTCCCAGTTCTCCTTCTTCGGATGGAAGGTGTCGCCGTATTTCTCAATGACCTCCGGCGTATCCGCAACGTCCGACTCCGTCTCCAGAAGCCTTGTGAGACGCTCGATATTTACCTGGATCGCAATCACTCCGGAGAGCGTCGAGATGACATTCTGGATCGGCTCCATCATACCCAGCGCATAGGTCATAAAGACCGAGAGCGTTCCGATCATGATAACGCCCTGCCTTGTGATCATGCCGCCCTTCCAGAGAACGAGCGCGAGGGCGGCCGAGGAGGTCAGCGTGACCAGCGATCGGAACAGCGCCGAATGGTGCGCCGCCCGTACCGCCGTGTGCCTGTATTCCTCGGTGTCCTTTTCAAAGTCCTTCTGTATCGTGTCCTCCACGACCAGCGTCTTGATCTGTTTTGCGCCGGTGATTCCCTCGTTGAAATCTCCCGTGATCGTTGAGTTGATCTCGCGGATCTTCCGGTTCAGCACGACAAGGATCCTCTGGAAGAAGATGATCATCAGGGCTGCGAACGGCAGGAGCGCCAGAATGTAGAGCGCAAGCCTTAAGTTGATCGCGAGCATCATGATGAGGACGCAGATCACGTAAGAGCCGTTCCAGACGGTATCCATCAGGTACCATGCGATCAGCTCTCCGATTTTGCCGGAGTCGCTCATTACTCTCGCGTGGATATATCCGACATTGTTCTGGTTAAAATAGGAAAATGACAGCGTCTGCAGGTGGTTGAAGGCGGCGTTGCGAAGGTCCCTGTCGACCGACATTTCCACCTTTCCGCCCAGGTACGTGCTGATAAAGTTTCCGATGACCTGGATGACCAGGAGGATGACATACAGCACGATAAAAAGCCCGAGACCCTGCAGCGTTTCTCCCGCGACAAAGTGGTCCAGCGCATAGCGGTTGAACAGCGGATAGACCGAATCGATCAGGGAGCTGACGATGCCGAGCGTCACCATGACGACGATCATCTTCCTGTACGGCCTCACATATGGAAGGAGCTTCGGTATACCGAACCAGGGAAGCATCCTATTGTTTTCACTGTTGTCTTTACTGCTCATAAGCGTTTGTCTGCAAATCGTAAATCCTGCGGTAAATACCGCCGGCCTTCAGGAGCTCCTCGTGCGTCCCCTGCTCGGCGATCCTGCCCTTGTCCATGACAATGATCTGATCGGCGTTCATCAGCGTCGTGATGCGGTGCCCGATCAGGATCCGGGTCGAGGAGCCGGTGTTTTCCTCCAGCGCATGCCGGATCTTCGCGTCCGTCTGCGCGTCCACGGCGGAGAGGGAATCGTCGAATACCATGATCGGAGGCCTGCGGATCAGCATCTGCGCAATGGCTGTGCGCTGCTTCTGCCCTCCGGAAAGGGTAACGCCCCGCTCGCCGACAAAGGTTTCATAACCCTTGGTAAAGCGCCTGACCGTCTCGTCGAGGCTCGCGATTTTGGCCGCGCGCCGCACCTCGTCCATGTAGGAGGCGCGGTTCTTTCCTGTTGTTTTGTTACTCTTATGCGCAGGTCCCGAATCGGAGACCGCAATGGCGATGTTTTCCGCAAGCGTCCGGGAAAACAGGAACGGCTCCTGAAGGACAAATCCGATGTGGCTGCGAACCCAGGAGGCCTTCATGTCGGCGATATCGACGCCGCCGACCGTGATGCGGCCGCTCCGCCTGCCGGATCCCTTGCCGGCGCCGGACTTGCCTTCGCCGGAGGCATCTTTTGCACCTTCGCTGGCATCTTCTTCATCCAGGCTGTACAGTCTGTCAAGGAGCTGCATCAGCGTGGATTTGCCGGAGCCCGTGCTGCCGAGGATCCCGAGCGTAGTCCCTGCCTTTACCGTAAAGGACACGTCGTCGAGAATCTTATCCTCGCTCCCCTCATAGGCAAAGCTCACATGCTCGAAGGAGATGTCTTTGTCCATGGGCGGCGTCAGGGCATTTTCCCTGTCTTTTTCCACGGGGGAATTCATGATGAAGCGGATTCTGTCGATGGAGATTCCCGCCTTACTCATCTCGGAAATGATGCGCCCGAGGCCGCGGACGGGCCAGGTCAGCATCGCGTTGTAGGAGATAAAGGCAATGTAGTCGCCGGCGCTCAATGCGCCGCGCACGCAGAATACCGCCCCGAGTGCCGTTACGGTCAGTATCTGGAGGCCGGAGATGAGATCGCCGACTGAGAAGAACATCGACATCAGGCGCATCAGGTCGACCCACATCTTCGTGTACTCGCGGTTCTGCGTCTCGAAACGTTCGCGCTCGTACTGCTCTCTTCCGAAGGCCCGGACGACGCGTACGCCCGTGAGGTTCTCCTGTGCGATTGCGGAGAGCTTTCCCTCGTGGATGTCCACCTTTTCAAAGGACGCCCCGATCCGGCTGTGGAAGAACAGCGAGTAGCCGACAATGACCGGCAGGAAAACGCCCGCCGCCAGTGTGAGTGTGGGATGGATGCCCGCCATGAACCAGATCGCCAGCACAAGGAGCAGGACTACGCGGAGAAGTCCCGTCATCTGCTCGGCGAGGAACCTTTTTACCATTTCCACGTCGGAGGTGCAGCGCTGGATGATATCGCCGGTCTGCTGCGTTCCGTGCCATGCGTAGGGAAGGTGCAGGATGTGCTCAAAGAGGCTGTCCCTCATCCTGCGGACCAGCTTTTCCGCTCCCATCGCGTTCATGAGGTTGAACAGGTAGCGGCAGCACGCGGCAAAGAGCGCGATCAGAACGACCGCCGCGGCGACAAGGCCGAGGTGGCCGCGAAGATAGGAGATTCCGCCCGCCTTTTCCAGGACAAATGCGGCAATCCCCGTCAGTTCCGGCTGTCTGTCGCCGATGACACTGTCCACCGTAAAGCCGATAATCTTGGGATTGATCAGGTCAAACACAGAGACAAAGGACGCGAACAGGACGCTCAGCACGAAAAAGCGCAGATTCCCCTTTAGAAAATATACGACCAGATGAACTCTGGTCGGAAAACGTTCTTTATTGTCTTTCATATTACGTGTAGTCTAAAAACTGCCGGATTTCCTCATAGATCCTGAGGTTTGTTTCATTGGTGTAATGCAGGCTGTCGGAAAAATTGAACTGCCCCTGCAGCTGTGTGTTCGTATCGATATAGGTGATGTCTCCGGACAGCCCTTCCTGTATTGCCTCATTCCAGGCGTCGATCTTCTCGTTTGTGACGTTCCCCACCGGAGCCTTGACCGGGTTTACAGATACATAATACACATAAGCGCCTCTGGATGTCCATACGGCAGCCCTGTCATTGAGATAATCGATATAGTCCTGCGCGCCGTAGTCGCCCCCGACGTCATTGACGCCCATGGTGACAACGACCGCGGTCGTATCGGTGATGCACCAGTCGACGGACGGGACTCCGGTGCTCTTCATCCATTCATAGCCCATGCCGACCTTCGCGGCCCAGATATTCCCCTTGTAATCGCCGATTCCGCCGAGCTCGTCGGCAACCTTTCCCGTTACGGCGAGGTACATTCCGACGGTCCTGGAGTCGCCGATAAAGACAACCTTGTCGTTGACGATCAGGTCCTGGTGCGGCATCTCCTCCTGCGTTGTGCCGGATTCGTTTTCCTGCTCCGCGCCTTCTTTTTCGTCGCCGGATTCAGACTCCCTGGCCTTTGCGGCCTTCTGGGACAGGCTGTAAAACCATCCCGACCTTGGGATTTTTTCAAAGCCCTCATGCCCCTCCCCGGTCGCGGCTATGTCGTCGCGCGGCGAAGGAAGGATGCCGTCCAGCATCCCCGAGGCAATAAGAAGCGTAAAAAGAACAGCCAGGATGCCGATCCCCGTCAGAATAATGAGGAAGATCTTCACCCCGGTAATATCGCGATCACGGTCGTTATTCATTCTGTTATCAGTTGATCCGGAAATAGTACTTCAAAGCTCCATCAGTTCAGAAGGCGGAAGATAACCGCCCGCCGCCGCTACTCCCTCGCCGGCGCAGATCGCCGATGACGATCCCCGGTAGGAAAGCGGACTCCCGTCAATCGCGGTGACCGTGCAGCCGGCTTCGCCTGCAATCAGCGCGGCGGCGGCGTAGTCCCAGACGGACAGTCTCATTTCAAAATACATCCCGATCCTGCCCGAGGCGCAAAGGCACATGTCCCATGCGGCCGAACCGTATCTGCGAAGATCGATGCATTTCGGAAGGTAATATTTTGCCAGACAAAAGGTCGTATCGACAAGCTCCGGATAGTACGGGCAGGTGCCGAACATGACAAGACTTTTGTCCATGGGCATTTTCGAGGAGTGGACCGGCTTTCCGTTGCAGAAGGCACCCTGCCCCCTGACCGCGGTATAGATCTCATCGTAATAAGGATGGTAAATAACGCCGATATAGGGCTCTCCGTCCAGAAGCAGGCCTATGGAGGTCACCGAGTTCCGAAGGCCCTTCATGAAATTGCTGGTCCCGTCGATCGGGTCGATCACAAAGGTATAGCCGGTCTCATACTCCGGCTTCCAGCTCTCCTGTCCCTCTTCTTCCCCGAGAAAGTGCG
This sequence comes from uncultured Lachnospiraceae bacterium, assembly GCA_902796425.1. Classification (GTDB taxonomy): domain Bacteria; phylum Bacillota; class Clostridia; order Lachnospirales; family Lachnospiraceae; genus CAG-791. The sequence goes on along the minus strand of CADBPC010000146.1, from coordinate 20,551 downwards.
CTCCGGGAAGGACCCCGGAAAGCCTGCCGATGAGGTATTCCTGCACTCTGCTGTCGTATTCGGTCGCAAAGTTCGCGTGACCCGATTTCACATCGATATGATCCTCGATGTGCTCGGCTTCCAGCATGATCCTGCCGGCGCCGCGGGCTGCCTCTGTGATTTCGTGCAATAACTGTTCTGTCTGCATATTATTTCTTAATAAACCGTATATTTCTGTCGACGGTCACATCCTCCGGGATTCCGTCGACCTTTCCTTTATAGGTGTACTGCCAGTATTCGTAATGATAAGGGCTCTGCGGATAATCCCTGAAATCCGCAAGCCAGATCAGTGTGTCATTAAACTCGGACATATCGAGGCGGTACGCCTGCCAGAATTCGTTGCAGTAGACTGCGGGCTGGTATCCGGCGTCCTTGATTCTCTCACAGAATGCCTTTGCGTTTTTGGTAAACTGGGTGTCCGTGATCGTGTTGGTCCGCGCGTCGGGCTCCCCGACATTTTCCTCGTCAAAGACAACGGGGAGTGTAATATGGTAGCGCTTGAGCTGGTCTATGACGAAATCGGCTTCCTCAATTGCCTCGCCCTCGCTGGTCGCCTGGGAGAAGAAGTACACGCCGGTCTCGATTCCGTTGGATGCGGCGCCGCGTATATAGGAGTCAAACATGGAATCGATAAAGATTCCGCCCTCGGTATAGCCGCGGTAGCCTATCCTGATAAACGCAAACTTTATACCATCATTGCGGACCTTTGTCCAGTCTATCTCGCCGCAGTAGGAGGAAACGTCGATTCCCTGCTCGCAGGTGTAGTTCGCATCCTCGTAGTAGAACAGGCCTCCGTCGCGGTAGAATCCGGACTGGTCATAGGCGCAGGCAATGGCTTCCGTATCGAGCGCGGCAGTAAAGAGGTTCCCCGCCTGGTCCAGATAGGTGTAGGTCTCCCTCCCGGGATCGATCGGCGCCTCGGAGGCGATGATCTCCTGGAGCGTAGACTCCGGGATTCTTTCCGTAATTCCCGGAACCATCACATCCTCCTCGGGCTGTCTTCTCTTTCGGACAGCTCCGGCAATGACCAGTGCGATGACCAGGATAAAGAGAACGCAGATTCCGGCCAGCACGGCAAGATACTTTCTCCTTCGAAGTATTCTCCTTATCTTTCTGACGATTCTTCTTAAAAGTTCATCCGGTTTCATCTGATCTGAACCTCCAATACAGCCATTATAGAACCGTATTATCTTTTACAAAAGGGCCTGGCGCACAACATGGACAATGATCTGTCCGTATCCTGTCATCGGATTCTCATGTTCATTCCTTGCGATGTGGACGAAATTGAAGAAATCTCCCTCTTTCGCATCCTGCGGAATCACAAACTCCGCGCAGGAGCCGGACACATCCAGTTCCGCATTTTCATCTCCTTCATAGGAGGATGCGTCCGCGTACAGCCACCAACGTGAGGAAAACGGGCGCTCGTCCGTAACGACAGCTTCCAGCCGGACTGTCTCCCCCGGCGCCGCACAGATATCCTTTTTAGCAACTGCAACCTTCGGATTGTGGTTGCACTCGTCGTATCCTTTTACGCACCAGTCCGCCCTTGCGGCGAAATCCTCGTGATAGGCTTTCAGGAACGGATTGTCCTTCGGCTTTTGTTTAAGGAAGTCTCCGAATGCAGGGCCGCTCCCCTCCGGCAGGATCTCGTCCAGATAAAGCGTTCCTAGAAGCGTCCCGTACCTGTAATCCTCAAGGCCGCGGAGCCCGCACTGAAACAGCGGGATATAGGTGCCGGAGTCCCCCTCGCCCAGAATGTCGTACTTGTTGAAATCAAACACCGGCATGTTATCGAAGGACCATTCCAGCCTGGTCGTAAGGCCGTACTGGTACTTTTCGGCCTCGCCCTCGAACACGGTTCCGTCCCCGTAGAGACAGTATTTTGCCATCAGGGGCCCGTGGCCCACCTTGAAGTGCGGGTACATGTAATCCGCCTGCATCAGGGGAAGCGTATCGGGCTGCGCTGTTTTCGCAGACATAAAGCTCGCGTACATGAACTGGCTGCGGAGGCAGACAATGCCGGGATAAATCTCCGGGATCTTTTCATCAATAAAGGAGTTGTCCTGGCCCTCGCCGCCGAAGATCCCGAGGATCCGGACCTTGTCCGTCACTTTTTTCCTCACACTCTCCCACTGCGGCGCTGAGCCGTACTGCTCATGGATGGACATCAGGGCGCGGACAATCGTGTTGGCACCGCCCCAGGACTGCAGGTAAAGCGGATCCGTCCGATCGTCCATGATGCAGTCCGCGATCAGCCTTGAGCCCTCGGTCTCATGGCGGACATCGCCCTCAAACTCATAGTTGCCGTATTTAACCTTTGCCAGCATCTCCTCCGGGGAAGGGAACCCCTCCGCGTTCTGCTTCAGGTAAGGGTAAGCCTGTGCATATTCATTTCTGAAGAGATTCTCAATCCACCCCATCTCAAACGGCCGATAGCTCTTCAGCGCTCCTGCCTCCGGGTCGGGATGGCGCCAGCCGATATGCCCCTCTGTCTCCAGAAGGCCCTGGCAGCGGTAATGAGGCGTCACCTCGCCGAGCGTGTGGACGCCGTCACCGTTGAAATGATACTGGGAGGATGTGTAAACAATCCCTTCGATCTCGAGCTCGTTCAGGTAAAGGCACAGATGGATGAGAGAATTCATGTCATCGCATTCCATGTCCGTCGTAATGATCGTCCTGGGCTTTGTCATATGTGTCTTCCTCCTGTCTGCAGCTGTTAAACGATGCCCTGGTCCACTGCGTGCATCCTTTCCTCTGACGATTGTATCACAGGAAGCTACTTTTCAGCACGTACCGGTACGAGAACCACAGCATGACGCAGGCGCCGGTCCACGCCGCGATCTCTGCGACCGCAATCCCGGTGAAGCTCCTCTGCAGAAGCCATCCGAAGGACAGGCGCATGGCAACCTCCACGACACCGCTCAGCATCGGAAGGAAGGTATTGCCCATTCCCTGGCATGCGTTGCGGAAGATAAAGAGCCAGCCGAGCGGGAAAATAAAGACGCCGAGCCAGGGCATGAAAGCCGCGCACTGCTCTATAACATCGGAGGATGTGACCATAAGGCCGGCAAGCTGCCTTGCAAAAAAGATCTCCAGTACGGCGATCGGAAGATTGGCAAAAACAGAGATGACGGCCGCCTGGAAATTACCCCTGCGGATTCTTTCTTTATTGCGCGCGCCGAAATTCTGTCCCGTGAATGTCAGTGCGGACAGGCCGACGGAATAGCCGACCTGCTCAAAGAGGGCCGCATATTTCATGCACACGGAATAGGCGGCGACGTAAAGGCTCCCCATCCGGTTGACAAAGACCTGCAGCAGCATGGTCCCGAGCGCGGTAACGGAGTTCATCATCGCAACCGGGATGCCGAGCCTTAACATGGGCAGCCAGTTGCCCGCGGAGGCCTTCCAGACTGAAGGCTCCGGCCGGAAGAGTCCGGCCTTAAGGATAATCACACTGCAGTATATAAAGGATCCTGCCTGGGCCGCGACCGTTGCCCAGGCGGCGCCGGCAACGCCGAGGTGAAGGCCGATGACAAAGGCAATGTCCAGAATGATATTCATGACGGAGGAGAGCGCCATGGAAATCAGCGTCGATCTCCCGTCCCCGACAGACTGCAGGATCCGGATTGCGAGATTGTTCATGATCGTAACGACGATGCCAAGGAGAATGATCCGGAAATAGGTGATTGCGTCCTCCAGGATGTCCGGGGGCGTCTGCATGAAAACAAAGATCGGCCTGATAAAAAGGATGCTTACAATCGTTGCCGCGACCCCGATCAGAATGCTGAGGACAATCGCAGAGCAGATGTACTCCTCCAGCTTTTTCATTTTCTTTGCGCCGAAGGCCTGGGAAAAGAAGATTCCAAAGCCGTGCGTAAGGCCCATGACGAAACCGAAGATGAAAAAATGAATCGTCCCGGACGAACCCACCGCCGCCAGTGCCGAATCGCCGATGCCCTTGCCCACAATGATGCTGTCGACAAGGCTGTACATCTGCTGGAAGAGATTCCCCAAAAGGAGCGGGATGAAAAAACGTATAAGGTGCATCCGGCTGTCGCCGACTGTCATGTCCGCAGTTCTCATTATTTTCGTTATCCGCCCTCTCAGGAAAAACGCGTCATCTGCAGAAACTCTTCTTCAGATTCTGCCTTCTTCTGATCTTCTTCTGAGAATCTTAACGCAGACGTTTTTCTGCTTCAACAAAATAGTTCGGGTGCCGCACAATTTGACTTCGCCGTACGGCTTAATTTATAATCAGTTCAGGTTTTCTTCGCCGTACGGCTCAGTTTTACCAGCCGGGGCTCGTTTTTCGCCGTACGGCTCAGCAGGGCGGCTTAACATAAAGGACAAAAGGTTTACTGAAGATGAAAATAACGGATGCTGTATCTTTTGGAAAGGCGCTGCGGCAGAGGCGAAAGGACCTTCATTACACGCAGGCTTTTCTTGCCGAGTTCAGCGGACTGAGCGTAAGCTTCATATCCGATCTCGAAAACGGAAAGAGCACGACTGAGCTGGGAAAGGCACTTTTCCTTTCCAATCTGCTCGGCCTGGACTGCAGTCTGGATTCCAGAGGAGAACTCTCATAAAGCGATGAACGAATACATTGTAAAAATCGAAAGAGACGGCCGGATGGTCTTTATCGGCAGAATCTCCGGGGACGACTCCGGATCGGCCCGTTTTTCCTATGATCCGGCTTATCTTGACAGCGAAAATCCAAGACCTGTCTCGATAGGTCTGCCGCTTCAGAAGGCTGCCTTTACGGCAGCGGAAACGGAGACCTTTTTTGACGGACTGCTGCCGGAGGGCTTTACGCGGAAGACGATCGCCTCGCGGTTGCATCTGGATGAAAGGGACTACCTTTCGATTCTTGCGAAGCTTGGAAGAGAATGCCTCGGAGCGGTTCAGATAGAAGCGCCGGGGGATGGCGCCGTCGCCTCTTATGAGAAGATTGACATGGCTCAGCTGAAGGCGCTGGCGCAGGAGGGCGTTTCCAAATCTGCCGAGATCGTCATGAATACGCACCTGTCACTGACCGGCGCATCCGGGAAGGTCGGCCTTTACTATGACCCGGCTTCCCGGGCCTGGTATCTTCCGAAGGGTACGGCTCCGAGCACTCATATCGTAAAGCAGAGTCACGTAAGGCTTAACAGGATCGTACTGAACGAACAGCTGTGTCTTATGACTGCACAGAAATGCGGGATAACGGTTCCGGAAAGCTTCATCATTGACACAGGCGGCGGATCAGAAGAGGAGATTCTCTTTGCGACGAAACGATATGACCGCGCCGTGTCCGAAAAGGGAAGGATCGTAGACGGGCTGCGATGCCCTCTTCGCCTGCATCAGGAGGATTTCGCCCAGGCAATGGGAATACCTGCTTCGGAAAAATATGAAACCGGACATGACAACTATTTGAAAAGAATGTTTGACCTTCTGCGAAACAACTCTGCAGACCCGATCCGCGACCAGTTGAAGCTCTGGGAAATTATTGTCTTTAATTATCTGATCGGAAATACGGACGCCCATGTAAAGAATTTCTCGCTTCTTTACGATCCGACACTCAGGAGCGTGCATCTTGCTCCCTCCTACGATATTGTCAGTACAGCCGTTTACGAGAGCAGCACCCGGAACATGGCCTTCCGTATAGGCGGTGACCTGCTGCTCGATGACATCCGCCGGGATTCGTTCCGAAGGGCCGCTGCCGAAGCCGGAATCGGCGAGCGCATGGCAATGAAATACTTTGATGAGATGGCGGACCGGTTCCTTCCTGCCCTGCATGAATCCGCCGCAGCGCTGGGTGAACTGGGATTTAAGGATGCCGGACTCCTTGAGCAGAAAATTCTGCAGAGCGGCGGAATCGCCGCATGCAGCTGACCTGCGCAGGCAATGAGTCATGCCGACAGTATGCATCCTGCGGATGCACTCGCGACCTTCGGACGCGCATAAGATAAGCCCTGCCGGTTCTTTCACCGTCAGGGCTTATCTGAATTCATTTGCCAATGGACTGTACCTCCTGTATTTATTTTTATCGGATTATGGTTCTTTGGACCTTTATGTTTTTGTTGGACTGTACCTCCTTTGTTTTATGTACACATCATATCTTCTGCAACGCAAAGTGTCAATCTTTATTTACAATTAATTCTATTTTCGTAATATTTAGCTTTATTCTGAATTCATTATCTGCAGTCTCACATTTTTACGAGCGCCGGTCATCCCGCTCTGTTCATCTCATGGTATAATTAATTTTTACAGTGTTGTTTACAGAAATGGCGCTGCATTCCCGTGCAGGCCCGGTGAGGTTTATTATGTCCGATTTATCCGGTCCCGAATTTGATATCTCTGCAGCACAGAGATTTGATAACCGTTCAGCACAGAGCATGGATGCCGAGGCAGGCAGGGGTACTCCTGCGGATCCTGAGTTTGCCGGCGAGCAGGCCCATCTTTCCCGTACTTATGCAAGGCTTGAGGATATGCGGGACGCGCTTTCCCGGAGGGTTCACGAGCTCTCGGAGAAGGTCCCGGAGGAGAAGCGCGATATCAGGGACAGTCTCTCCCTGAATTTTGACAGCAGCACGGACACGATGGAGACGTACATCGAGTTCGAGGTCATGAACCATGTCATTGATCTCTATAATATCGAGAGCGACTCGGCGCAGGAAAAGCTTGTCCGGATAAAAAAGCTTCTGGAGAAGCCGTATTTTGCGCGGGTTATCCTGAAGTTCGACGGGGAGGATGAACCCGAGAGCTATTATATCGGCGTCGCCGAGGCTTCGGAAAACGGGTATGACCCGCTGGTCATCGACTGGCGCTCTCCCATCGCCGAGACCTACTATAACCAGCAGAACGGGCGCACCTCCTATGAGGTCGACGGCAGGAGAATCGAAGTGGAGCTTTTGCTGCGGAGGCAGTTTGACCTTGTACGGGACAGACTCCGGTCTTATTTTGACACCAGCATCGCCATCGAGGACCCGCTTCTTATCGCCTCCCTGTCAAGGCAAAGGAGCGCAAAGCTGCAGGCGATTACCGCAACGATCCAGAGTGAGCAGAACGAGATTATCCGCTATCCGGACGTTCCGGTCATGCTGACCTCCGGCATCGCGGGGAGTGGCAAGACCTCTGTCCTTCTGCAGCGCCTTGCCTATCTTTTCTACAGGCAGAGGGGAAATCTGCGTCCCCAGGATGTGTACCTGATCACGGTCAACCCTGTTTTCCGGCAATATATCGACGATGTCCTGCCGGATATGGGCGAGCACAATCCGGTCACGCTGACCTTTACAGAGTTTCTCGATGCGGCGGGCGTCCCGGGGCGGGGCGATGACGGGGACTCTCCTGACCCGGAGAGTCTTAAGAAGATTGACGCGCTCCTTTCCTCCCTCACCCTGACAAAGGAGGACCTCCTGCCCGTCAGACAGGGGAACTTTACCGTGCTGTCCGCATCCGCGATCGCTTCCCTCATCGGGCGGTTTTCGCACCTGCCGACGGGAATCCGGCTGATCCAGGTCGTGATCGACGAGATGCTGGAGGCCGCAAAGCGCTCCATCCGGCGCCGCGAGCGCTTTACAAAAGAGGATGAAGCACCGAAGGGCACCACGGACAGCAAAGAGGAGAACCGGATCCAGAACTCCTACGGCGGTGCGTTCCAGGCGATCCGCAAATGCAGCTGGCTGAACATCAGCCGGATCGGGACAAGGCTCCTTTCAAGGGACCGTATTTCCCGCCAGGAATGGTACTATCTGAAGATGGCGCTGACCGGTGAGTGTGAGAGAAACGCACGTTTTTGTCTGATCGACGAGGTGCAGGATTATACTCTCTCGCAGCTGATGATCCTGAAGAAGTACTTTATAAACGCCCACTTTATCATGCTGGGAGATGAATTCCAGTCGATCCGGGAGGGAACCGCGACCTTCGCGGACATTGTTTCGCTCTTTGAAGGGGATCTGAGCGCGCAGGGCGCGGGGAAAGGGGCCGGAAAGGGCACTGGAAAAGGTGCCGGAAAGGGCGCTGCGGTCGCGCGCCATGATCTCAACACGAGCTACCGCTCATCGCCGGAGATAACGGATCTCTTTGCGGGTCTTCTTCCGAAGGACCGGCAGATTCTCATAAACTCCGTGCAGCGGCCGGGCACTCCTCCCGTGATCCGCGCCTTCAACCGGCACGCGGAGTACGCCGAAGCCCTCTGCGAATGCATCCGTAAGGCAAAGGAAGCCGAAAGCGGCCTTACCGCCGTCATCTGCGCGGATGACAGGAGCCTGGAAAAAACAGCGTCCATAACAAAGCTTCCGGCACTGCGCCGCAGGGACGCACTGCCGGAGAGCGGTGTTTTCCTTATTTCACTTTTGTACGCAAAGGGACTTGAGTTTGACCGTGTCATCCTGCCGGATGCGGATGCAGTAAACTACCCGGATGATCTTTTGGGGCGGCGCCGGCTGTATACGGCTCTTTCGAGAGCGACCCAGGAGCTGGCCGTCCTTGCGGACGGGGACCTGACGCCCCTTCTGGCAGGCCGCTGACCTGTTCGAAGCCCCCGCACCTGCTGTTTATTCGAAGACCTCGCACCCGCAGCGGCCTCTTTCCTTTACTCTGTAGAGCGCCATATCCGCGTCCTTCATGATGTTGTTCTGCGGGTTCTTTCTGTCCGCAAATGCAACGCCGACGCTGACGGAGGTCTTCGGCAGAGTGCCGTCCCCGCTCTGCAGCAGTCCGTTGATATGGGCCACCTTGTTCATGACCATCTCTTTCATGGTGCTGTCTGCACGGGTCAGGATGACGACAAACTCATCGCCGCCGAACCGGCAGACGACGTCGACGGAGCGGAAGCTCTGCTTCAGGATCTTTGCAACATAGCGCAGGACCCTGTCGCCGACGTCATGCCCATAGGTGTCGTTGATCGTCTTGAATTCGTCCACGTCGATCAGCATGACGGCGATGTGCTGCGCATCCACGTTATCCATGAACATCTCAAACGCGCTGCGGTTGAACAGTCCTGTCAGTGCGTCGTGGGTCGCCTCATAGGTCAGCTGTTCTCTCGACCTGTGGTTCTCCTCCAGAATCTCATTATAGGTCTGCGTGACAAACTGGAGCTCGGCAACGCCGGAGAGCGGCACCTTCTCCTGCTTTTTCATAAGGGCAACCATCCGGGTCAGAGGCTTTCTCACCTGGACGCTGATGAACAGGATTTCCAGGATAATGAGGAAAAGAAGCAGTATCGTGAGGATGGTCTGCGCCGACAGGACCCTGTTAAGGCCGGCCTGCGCATCCGCCAGGGCAGTTCGTGTATTCTCGATCAGACGGTCCGTGCACAGACGGACATTTTCCCTGATTTTCTCCTTGTATGACTGATATTCTTCGTCAAACACCAGCCGGATGGCTTCATCCCTCTTCTGCTCCGCCGTCATGGCCAGCTCGTCCGGACTCAGCTCTATCTGCCGGACGACATCCGGCATGCTCTCATCACTGTTCCCGTATGCCTCCTGCGTCAGCTTCATGGCCTGATATTCCCGTACCAGAAGCTCATTGGACCAGTCAAGCGCCGCTGCAAGACTCTCATAGGCGCTGTCGCCCTCCCCGGTCAGTTCCTGCAGGCTGTCAAGCGCGTTGTCCCTGCGCCTTGTGACATTTACTTCTTCAAAAAATTCCGCGACCGCCCCGGGATCTCCGGTAACCGTATACCGGCGGATGCGGTCCGTCAGATAATCCGAACCGGCCTCAAGATTCGTGGCCGCCTCTTTTGCGGCCATAAAGCGTTCGCTTGCATCCTCCATGCGGTGGTACTGCCGCGTGATCATATAATCCGAGAGGAACAGCATCATGGATACAACAAACGCAACAATCGCCATGATATAGCTGAAGGTGCGCAGGCGGATGCCCTGTTCCTGTGCGGGAATCTTTTTCGCGGGTAATGCTTCTTCCTCAGCGGGCTCGTCAGAGGAGACCTCCTTCCGGTCGAGGTCTTCGAGCCTTCTGGCCTGCTCCTCGTCAGCGGCCTTTTTGCTGTGAAGGAACTTCTCGAATTCATCGGCCGGCACAGGTCTAGAGAAATAAAAGCCCTGCGCGGCATTGCACTTTAATTCCCTGAGTACACTGACCTGTTCCTCCGTCTCAACGCCTTCCGCGATCGTGGGAACCTTGAGGCGCTCCGCGATTTCAATGATGACCTCCAGCATCCTGGTGTCCCGGTTTTCCTTGAACGCCCTGCGGATAAACTGCATATCCAGCTTCATTGCGTCCAGCGGAAGATCGGTCAGCATGTTGAGCGAGGAATACCCCGTGCCGAAGTCATCCATCTCAATGTAAAAGCCGGTGCGGCGGAGCCTCCCTGTCATATCGATGATCTGCTCGGATTCCTGTGTATAGGCCGACTCCGTGATCTCAAGATGGAGATCGCGCGCCGATATCCCGGCTTCATCGACGATGCCGAGGAGCTTTCCGGGAAGGTTCGGATCGTACATGTCAATGCGGGAAACATTGACAGAGACGGGCACACTGACCCCCAGGTCCTTTTTCCACTGCGCGATCTGGCGCGAGGCCTCGTTCCAGACATAAAGGTCCAGCTTCTGGATAAGGCCGTTGTCCTCGAACAGGGGGATAAAAACGCCGGGATTGACAAGGCCCAGTTCGGGATGCATCCACCTTACAAGGGCCTCGGCGCCGTACAGGAACGCTGTTTCCTGCGTGATATCAAATTTGGGCTGGTAGTAGACAACGAACTGGTGCTCACGGATCGCCGCCGGGAAATCACCGATCAGACGCTCCGCGTAGAGCTCTCTTTCGTGAAGCGTGCTGTCATAGAATCCGACCGGCCGGATCAGGTTGTTGCGGACGGAATCCGCGGCCATCTTTGCCCTGTCAAAGCGGCGCTCCATGACAATGGATTTATCCACTTCGCCGTATACGCCGAGCCTTATCCTGACAGGGTTATGGGCCGAATCGTCATCGGAAAAGTCAGAGGAAATGTTGAACAGCGCTTCATCATAATCCTCGCGGTGGGGGCAGTAGACAAGGAAGGTGTCCGCCTCCATGCGGCATATGATGGCATCCTCCGCGCCGAACTCTTCGCTGATCCTGTGCGCAATGCTGCGAAGGACCTCGTCTCCGCGCGCATTTCCGAAGCGCTCGTTGATCATGTGGAAATGGTTGATATCAATTACAACCGCGTCCATCACGGTCTCTTTGTCATAGAGATCGTGCTGGACTGCGTAGCGGTAGAAGAATTCGCGGTTATAAAGACCCGTGAGGGGATCTGTCTGTGTGGACTGGATGGTATCCCTGTCCTCCGAGAGTTCGATCGTCCTGCGGATTCTCGCAAGGATGACTCCCGCCTGAGGATAGGGCTTTGGAATGAAGTCGATGGCGCCGATTTCCAGGCACTCGATTTCCGCGCTCTGGTCGGCGGTGACAACAATGACCGGAATCTTTCTGGTGTCGGAGCTGCCCTTTAAACTGCGCAGCACATCCTGCCCGGACATTCCGGGCATCATCAGATCCAGAAGCACAAGGGAAACAGAATCCTTGTTCTCCCGGATGATCTGCAGGGCCTCGGTACCGTCACAGGCATGCAGGACCTCGTAGTCCTGCTCCAGTACCATGCCCAGAAGTTCGCGGTTGACAGCCTCGTCATCAGCCACGACGATGCGCCGTCTTCTGTCAGCCGCATAATACTTTAACTGATCTACCGCCATGCTGCAGAAGGCCCTCCCGATTGTTCAGGTTTTATTTGTGAATGGGATATCTTTTCATCTCACCGTCCGCTGTCGTCTGCACAACATCGGTGAGGTTATAGCCGCCGTCCAGAAGGACCTGCATCATACGCTCTACCTCGACCTCGCCGGTCGCCTTGATGACGACCTCGGCGCCTCTCTCCTCGGAATGGTAAACAGCGAGGGAATCAAGGTTGGCGTCGTTTTCCGCAAAGAGCTTTGCGATTCCGACAAAATAGCCGGGGACGTTTTCGCAGTTAATGACAAAGCGGGTTCCCCTCTGTCCGTAGCCCATCAGGTCATTGAAGGCCTGGAACACATCCTTGTCGGTGATGATGCCGATGACGCGTCCGTCAGCGTCGACAACCGGCAGGACGCCGATCTCATTGTCGATCATCAGCTGCGCCGCTTCCTCAAGGAAAACATCCTGGGTCGTGGTCTTGACGTCGCGGATCATGATATCCGAGACCTTCGTTCTGGACAGAAGATAGTTGAGCTCAAAGATGGAAAGCGATGTATTGTTGGCGCCGCTCGTCTGCTCGACAAGGCCGCCCGTCACAAGTCCCTCCAGCTTTCCGTCCGCGTCCACGACGGGAAGGCGGTGGAAATGGTTCTTGTCCATGATCTCCAGAGCCTTCGCGATGACCGTATCCTTTGTGATGGTATACGGATTCTTCGTCATATGATCCTTTACATACATAATTAACCTCCCAAATATGCCTTACGTACACGTTCATCTGCCGCCAGCTCGCTACCGGTGCCGGACAGTGTGATCCTGCCGGTTTCCAGTACATAAGCCCGGTTTGCGATGGCGAGCGCCCTCTTTGCGTTCTGCTCCACCAGAAGAACCGTAGTCCCCTTACTGTTGATCTCCTGGATGATATTGAAAATCTCAGAGACAAGAAGCGGTGAAAGTCCCATGGAGGGCTCGTCCATAAGGACGATGGAGGGCTTTGCCATCAGCGCCCGTCCCATCGCGAGCATCTGCTGCTCGCCGCCGGAGAGGGTTCCCGCCATCTGAAGCCTTCTTTCCTTCAGTCTGGGGAAAAGCCTGTAGACCTCCTCCATATCCTTTTCGATCCCGTCCTTATCCTTTCTCGCATAGGCTCCGAGGGTCAGGTTCTCCGCCACCGTCTGCTGGGCAAAGACGCGCCTTCCCTCCGGCACCTGCGCAAGACCCATCTCGACAATCCTGTGGGAAGGAATCTTTGTCAGCTCCGTCCCGTCCAGGGTGATGGATCCCGCCGCGGGCTTTACAAGGCCCGAGATCGCGTGCATCGTCGTTGTTTTCCCTGCGCCGTTTGCGCCGATCAGGGTCACGATTTCGCCGTCCCGGACTTCAAAGGAAATTCCTTTGATCGCCTCGATCATACCATATTGAACTCTAAGGTTTTCTACCTTCAGCATATATTTTCACCATTTTGAAGCGCCGGCTCCCTCTGCCCGGCGCCGCGATGCCGCGCCTGCCGGCCTGTCCGACTGTACGGGCCTTACGTTACTCGCCCAGATAAGCCTTGATAACTGCGGGATTTGCCTGAATCTCCTCCGGCAGACCCTGCGCCAGCATCATTCCATAGTTAAGAACCGTGATTCTCTCGCAGATTCCCATGACAAGCTTCATGTCGTGCTCGATGAGGAGAACCGCAATCTTAAAGTGATCGCGTACGAAGCGGATCATCTTCATCAGTTCCTCTGTCTCCTGCGGGTTCATGCCCGCGGCGGGCTCGTCCAGCAGAAGGAGCTTCGGGCCGGTCGCCAGGGCTCTTGCGATCTCAAGGCGCCTCTGCGCGCCGTAGGGAAGGTTGCCCGCGATGACGTCCGCCTGGTCCGAGAGCTCAAGGATCTTTAAAAGGTCCCTTGCCTTTTCATCGAGCTCCTTCTCCTGTTTGTAATAGGAGGGGAGGCGAAGGACGGCCGCGAAGGGCGAATAGGTAATCGAGTTATGGAAGCCTGTTTTTACATTGTCGAGAACCGAGAGGTTCGAAAACAGGCGGATGTTCTGGAAGGTGCGCGCGATTCCCGCCTTGTTGGTCTCAACGACGCTCTTTTTGGCCAGGTCCTCGCCGCAGAAGATAATCTGTCCGCGGGTCGGCTGGTAAACCTTTGTCAGCATGTTGAAGACGGTGGTCTTGCCGGCGCCGTTCGGACCGATGAGGCCTGCGATCTCTTCCGGGTAAACCTCCATGTTCAGGTCATTGACGGCGGTCAGTCCGCCGAAATCAATTCCGAGTCCGCGGACTTCCAGTACCGGAGTTCTCTCTGCCATAGCTTATGCCGCCTCCTTTCCGTCTTCTTTTCCCGCAGATGCCTTCCTGCCGCCGGAAAGGCTCTTCTGCAGGAGCTTGATGCGGGTCCTGACCCATTCGTTGTTGGTCAGGAGCATGATCACGATCAGGACGATCGCGTAGATCAGCATGCGGTAGTCCTGGAGGGAGCGCAGAAGCTCGGGCAGAAGGACGAGTACGACAGTGGAAATAATCGTTCCCGTCATGTTGCCGAGGCCGCCGAGCACCACATAGACCAGGATCAGGATCGAGGTGTTGAAGTCATATTTGTTGGGAACCAGCGTCGAGTAGTTCAGGCCGTACATCGCGCCAGCCGCGCCCGCAAGTCCCGCGGAGACGACAAAGGCCAGCATCTTGGTCGCGGAGATGTTGATTCCGATCAGCTCCGCGGCGATCCGGTTGTCCCTGGCCGCCATGATGGCGCGCCCGCTCTTGCTGTACATGAGGTTATAGACGATAACCAGTGCGACAAGGACCAGGATCACGCCGACCGTAAAGGTCGCGATCCTCTGCGTTCCCGTGGCTCCCATGGGGCCGTTGAGGAGCATCTTTCCTCCGGGGACGAGCTTGCAGGTGTTCTCGACGAAGCTGAACTGGAAGCCGTTCTCATCAAAGCCGAGGTACATATTGGTGATCAGGCTCTTGATGATCTGTCCGAAAGCGAGGGTGACGATTGCGAGATAGTCGCCCTGGAGCTTTAAGACAGGTACGCCGATGATAAAGCCGAACAGCGAAGCCAGCAGGGCTCCCGCGATCATCGCGAGGATGAGCCTCGGAACCGCGGGCACGGAGGCTGCAAGCCTTCCGGAGACGCAGATCCCGGTGAAGGCGCCGATGCTCATAAAGCCCGCCTGGCCGAGGTTGAGCTCGCCGGATATGCCGACGTTCAGGTTCAGTCCGATGGCCGCCACGATATAGCAGGTGACCGGAACCAGGAGGCTCGTAAAGAGGCTCGAGAGATTCCCGCTGGCGCGCATCACCTCAAGAATGATGTACGCGAGGATAACGAGCGTATAGGAAGCCGTTCTCCCGCGGTATTTTGCGCTAAAGAGCGCCGACAGACCTTTTTTGTCCTTTGTCATTTTCCTGCGCTCCTTTCTTATACCTTCTCACTGAGCTTTCGTCCGAGAAGTCCCGTCGGCTTGATCAGAAGAACGATGATCAGGACCGCAAAGACGATGGCGTCGGAAAGCTGTGTGGATATATAGGCCTTTGCCAGGATCTCGATGATACCCAGAAGGAGTCCTCCGAGGAACGCTCCGGGTATGGAACCGATTCCTCCGAAAACAGCCGCCGTGAAGGCCTTGATGCCGGGCATGGAGCCCAGTGTGGGATAAACCGAAGGGTAGGTGGAGCACAGAAGGACCGATGCGATCGCCGCAAGTCCGGAACCGATCGCGAAGGTGACGGAAATGATGAAGTTGACGTTGATGCCCATCAGCGTCGCCGCTCCCTTATCCTCGGAGCACGCCCTCATCGCCCTTCCGGTCTTGGTCCTGCTGATGAACAGGGTCAGGACGGCCATGACAAGCACGCAGACAATGATTGTAATCAGAGTCAGCCAGGATACCGAAAGGTCTCCGATCTGGAGTGATCCCGAAGGAAGAACCGCAGGGAAAACCTTTGTGGAGGAGGACCACAGAAGCTGCGCGCCGTTCTGCAGGAAATAGCTGACGCCGATCGCGGTGATCAGGACCGCAAGGCTCGGTGCCTGCCGGAGCGGCTTGTAGGCAAGGCGCTCAATCACGACGCCCAGGACCGTGCACGCCAGAATTGCCAGAAGCACTGCCGGGATCAGAGGCAGCCCGAAATTCATGATCGCAAAAAAGGCAATATACGCACCGATCATAATAACGTCGCCGTGCGCAAAGTTCAGCATCTTGGCAATGCCGTATACCATCGTATAGCCGAGCGCGATGATCGCGTAGACGCTGCCAAGACCCAGTCCGTTAATCAGATATGATATAAATTGCATACTGACTGTTTCCCCTCATTCGAAAGACCGGGGATACGCCGCGCGGGCTTTATGCCCGGAGCGCTCCTGCGGTCGTATAAACAACTGCCGATGCCCTCGCCGGCTGCATGCAGTGACCTGCTGCAACACGGTGCCGGCATCGGCAGCCTTATTGGTTCACTGTTCTCGCAAACAGTTATATTTTAATACAAATACGATCAGTCTTCCACACCAACATATGCGCCGTCCTTAATAACGACAGCCTTGGGGGACTTGGAGACTTCACCTGTCTCGGCCCATGTCACGTTCTCACCGGTCAGGCCGTTGAAGGTCATGGATGTGAACTGTGCGGTGATCGCGTCGCAGATCTCGGAAGCGCTCATATCAGCGGTAACGCCTGCAGCGTCAACAGCCTGTGCGATTGCATATACGCAGTCATAAGCATCAGCCGCGAACTGGTTCGGGATTTCTCCGCCGACCTTGTCCTGATAGTTCTTTACGAAGTTGACTGTCAGATCGTCTGTCGCGTCCGCAGAGAACGGAGTCAGAAGGTAAACGCCTTCCGCGAGGGAGGTATCGAAGCCTTCAAGGGTAAGGATGCCGTCCATGCCGTCAACGCCGAAGAATGTGGGAGCATAGCCCATCTGGCTGGCCTGTGTGAGGATCAGGGATGCCGGATCATAGTAGATCGGAAGATAAACAATATCCGCGCCCTCGGACTGAGCCTTTGTCAGCTGTACGGAGAAATCGGAAGCGTTGGAATCGTCAAAGGTTCCCTCGTAAACGATCTCCAGGCCCTTTTCCTCGGCCTCAGCCTTGAACTTTGTGAAGATACCGCTGGAATAGTTGTCGTCGTTCTTATAGATAACAGCGACCTTGGAGCCCAGATCGGTATGAGCTGCAAGATAGTCCGCACTCGCTACGCCCTGGTTGGGGTCTGTAAAGCACATCTGGAATACGTTGCCGTATGCGCCTGTCGCATTGTCGGGATCCTGGTAAATAACCGCAAGAGAGGATCCGGAGGGAGTGATCGCGAAGATGTGATCCTCCTGGTACATCGGAGCAACCGCAGCGCCGGGAGCGGAAGTTACAGTTGCAAGAGAAACCTGCATTCCCCAATCCTTCAGAGCGCCGTATGCGCTGACTGCCTTCTCGGGATCATGTGCGTCGTCTTCAAAATGCAGCTCGTACTGCTGGCCGCCCTTTGCGTTGATCTCCGCAACAGCGAGCTCTGCAGCAGCCTTAACAGCGTTTCCGTAAACAGCAGCGCCGCCTGTAAGAGGGCCGGAACCGCCGATCTTGATCACGCCGCCGGCAGCCTCACTGCTGCCGCTCTCCTCTGCCTGCGCCTCAACCGCGGGCTCGGAAGAAGCCGCGGGAGCGGACGCTGCGGGAGCAGCGCATGCAACGAGGGATGCGCCCATGGCAGCAGCCATCATGGCAGCAACAGCCTTGCTCATGAAATTCTGATTTTTCATAATGTGCCTCCTTTTGATAAATATACACCATCATTGAATATTGGATACAATGATACAATATTTTAATTCCATATGCCGCCCATGGCAAGTAGGAGGGAAAAAAAGTTGGACCTCTTAAGGGGCTTCGGTTTATTTCAGCATCTGGATCTTTCCGATAAGAGGCATCTCTTTGTTCTCTCCCTGAAGGGCGCCCAAAAAGCCGATAATCCAGATAACAAACAGTCCGAACCGGATGACCGATCCGGCAAAGCCCAGATCTACGAAGCCGGATATGCCGTTGACGACCAGCCGGATCACGTTATAGGTAAAGAGCTGGTTCAGCTGGAAATGGACAAACTCATTTTTCCTGTCGGCCTTGAACATGCAGATCAGGATGCCGATAAAACCGAAAAGATACCCCAGGATGATCGCCGTCTTCGGCTTCAGAAAACCGGGGGTTATCTGGTCCGCGGGTCTTGTGTATGTGTTGTAGCCGCCATAGGTGTTCTGATGAGCCTGTCCCTGCTGCCCATAGTCCTGCTGGTTATAGCTCTGCTGGCCGGAGCTCTGCTGGGACTGGTTAACCTCCTGCTGCTGGGCGGCAATTTCCGCCTCGAGCTGGGCCTGATGCTCCGCAAAATCCGCCTGCGCCTGCTCGTACTGCTGGGAAAGATCCACCGCTTCCTGTTCCTGCGGCCGGTCCACGGGAGCCCCGCAGTTCTGGCAGAATTTGTCGTCCGGCTGCAATTCGCCGCCGCAATATGCACATTTAGCCATCTGTTTACCCTCCTTTGGCACTGAATGCAGCGTTTTTCCGGCGCATCTTTGATGACACAGGTGCTTTCCCCGCTGCACTTTTCTATTTTACCACAGGAAAGCGTCACTCCGCTGTCTTTTTTACCGTTTCAAAGAGGAAAGTCCTGAGGAAATTCTGCGCCCTCTCGGTCTTCGGATTTGTAAAGAACTCCTCCGGGGACGACTCCTCCACGATGTGCCCGCCGTCGATAAAGACAATGCGGTCGGCAATCGCCCTCGCGAACTGCATCTCGTGCGTTACGATGATCATGGTCCTTCCCTGCGCGGCAAGCCCCATGATGACATCCAGGACCTCCCGTACCATCTCGGGGTCGAGCGCCGCCGTCACCTCGTCAAAGAGCATGATCTCGGGGTGCATGATGAGGGCCCTTACGATCGCGACGCGCTGCTTCTGTCCGCCGGAGAGCTCCCTTGGAAAGCTTTCCGCCTTGTCCTTTAAGCCGACTCTTTCCAGAAGCCTTAAAGCCTCCTCCTGCGCATCCGCTTTTGCGCGCTTTTGCACCTTCAGGGGCGCCAGCGTCACATTGTCCAGTACGTTCAGATGCGGGAAAAGGTCATAGCTCTGGAAGACCATGCCGATCTTCTGGCGTACCCCCGCAAGGGATTTGCTGCGGATATCGATTTTCTCCCCTTCGAGCCGTATTTCGCCCGCCTGGATCTCCTCCAGCGCGTTGATGCAGCGAAGGAGCGTACTCTTTCCGCAGCCGGACGGGCCGAGGACCACGACGACCTCCCCCTGCTTTACATCAAGATCGATTCCCTCGAGAACGCCGTTTTCCCCGAATCGTTTCGTGACACCCCGCAGTGTCAGTATTACATCACTCATAATTAATGTCCCTGTTTGTATGAATATCCGTTTATGCCCAGCGCTTTTCGAGTGCCTTTGCCAGGAGGCTTATCGGCCAGCAGGCAAGAAAATACAGCACGAATACCGTCAGATAAATCCCGAACGCCGCATTTGGGCTTGACATCCTGTTCGCCTCGATGATCTGCTGGGCCACTTTGAGCACCTCGACGACGCCGATCATCAGGATCAGGCTCGTCGTCTTGATCATCCTGGTGATGAGATTGATCGACAGGGGAATCAGCCTTCGCACTGTCTGCGGAATAATGATGTACAGATAGGTCTGCGCGGGCGTAAGGCCGAGCGCGGCGGCGCTCTCATACTGATGCTGCGGTATGGAGATAAGGGCTCCGCGGACCAGGTCGCTCATCTCGGCGGTTCCCCAGAGGGAAAACACGATCACCGAGGCGGTTTCCCCGGAGAGGTTCCAGCCAAAGACTCTTGTCGTACCGAAAAAAACGATAAAGAGAAGGACCAGCTGCGGCATGATGCGGATGATTTCCAGATAAATCTTCAGGATCGCCCGGATGACGATGTTCTTTCTCGTCATCAGCACTCCCAGAAGGATGCCGAGCGGAATGCTGATAAGGACAGAAACAAGGCTGATGCGCATGGCGACTCCAAGTCCCGACAGGAGCCGCGCTGCATTTTTGCCCTTCAGAAGGACTTCAAGACCCAAACCCTGCACGACGCACCCTCCTTTCCAGAATGCTGCCGGCGATGGAAACAGGCAGGAGAATAATCAGATAGAAAACAACGAGAAGGAAAAGGCTCTCAACCGTCCGGTAGTAAAGCCCTATGAGGTCCTTTGCGGTAAACATCAGGTCCATCAGGGAGACCGCGCTGAAAACCGAGGTCTCCTTCAGAAGGAAAATAATGTTCGCGACAAAGGCGGGCATGCTGACGGAAACTGCCTGGGGGAGTATGACATAGCGGATGGTCTGCATCCTTGTCATTCCAAGGCTTAAGGCGCTCTCCTCCTGGATGGCTGGGATCGCCTCCAGGCCGCTCCGGAAGGCCTCGGCCATATAGCTGCCGCCGAGGAAGGCCAGGCCCGCGACGCCGCACGCGGCGGGCTTCGTGGGAATTCCTATCTTCGGAAGCCCGTAGTAGATAAAGAAAAGCTGGACCAGAAGGGGCGTATTCCTGCTGATCTCGATATAGACGGCTGCTATCCTTCGCAGCACCGGGATTTTGAGGTACTGCACGCCGGCGCAGACAAGACCAATCAGGATCGCAAGGAGTATTCCGAAGACGCCCAGCCTGACCGTCAGAAGCGCCGCTTCTTTATACAGCGGCAGATATTCGATTATTGTATTCCAGTCCAATGGTTTGTGCTCCGTTATCCGTATCCTGATGCGAAACCGCGGAACCCTTTCAGAGTTCCGCGGTTTATACTAACTGACCTTATTTATTCTTGTCAAATTCTTTCATCTGTCTTAAAAGAAGATTTCATCAGTCTT
>CADBPC010000145.1 GCA_902796425.1 uncultured Lachnospiraceae bacterium | reverse complement strand
TCCGTCTTCCCTGAAGGCCTTTTCCTGTCCGCCAAGATCCAGAACCTCATCGCCGGCATAGACTGAGAAGAATTTCTGCACATAATAGCTGGGTGTCAGGTATACGTCCCTGTCATCGAACCAGATCATGTCCGGCTGCCACTGGCTGTGGCCGATCCTGTTGAAAAGAGGAGCGTAGGAAGCCAACTTTACGACGTCGCTGTTCTTCTCGACGCCGGTAAGGAAGGCCGCCTCCGCCAGCGCTGCCTCCATGGAATTTTCTCTCTGCTTTGTATGCGCGGCATACTCCCCGGCGAAAACACCTACGTCGCGTGAGTACCCGTCGTACATATCGACATGCTGATAGAGCCATTCCGGGGAGACGTAATAGTGCTCGTCCACCGCATAGGCAAAATCGGGAGCGGCGGCCATCCCTGCCCCGGCTGTCCCTGTCCCGGGAGCGCAGCATCCGCACATTCTTCTGTTCTGGCCGTCCCTGTAGAAGTCCCAGAGCTCTTTCCACATGGGAGTCTCAACAGCGGGACCTGCGCTTCCGACCACGCGGATTTCGGGATATACGGCATGGATCGCTTCCTCAAAGCGCTTTGCGCGCTCCATGAAATCGACATGCTTTGTCTCCCACTGCTCATTGCCGGCAGCGACCATGGTAAGTCCGAAGGGCTCCGGATGTCCCATCCTTGCGCGAAGCCCGCCCCAGAAGGTATCCGCAGAGCCGTTCGCGAATTCCACAAGATCCAGCGTGTCCTGTACGAATTCCTCAAATTCCGGGGAATCCACGCTGACCAGCTCGTGTGTCCGGAACTGGCAGGCAAGGCCGACATTCAGGACAGGGAGCGGCTTTGCGCCGAGCATCTCGCACAGAAGGAAGAATTCATAGAATCCGATTCCGTAGGACTGGCTGTAATGGGAATCCACCGGTCTGTGGGATTCAATCCCCTTACTTCTGTCATCGTCAAAGGCCCAGAGGTTTGCGATCACCTTCCGGTCCTTCAAATCCCCGACCGTTCTCTTCCAGCGGTAGCGGTTCGCAAGGCTGACGCCCTCGACGATGCAGCCGCCGGGGAAGCGGATAAAGCCCGGCTTCAAATCCGAAAGCGCCTCAAAAAGATCCTTCCGGAAAACACCTGCGACGGCATCGTCCGGAATCATGGAAATCAGGTCAAAATCGTACGTTCCCGGAAGATCAACCGACAGCACAAATTCCGCGCCGCGCACATCCTCGTCCGCTGTGATATCAACCGTGTACCTGTTCCACGTGCAGGCCGGCTGCTCGCCTTCCTTTTCGGGATCGGTCTTGACGGAGTTCCCCGCAGCCGCAAAAGCCGGATAATCCTTTGCCAGGTCTCTTGCCGTCTGCGTCAGATCGACAAACGGAAAGTGGGGATAGGTTGTATGAAGCGGAGCCTCCCCGCGGGCAACAGTCCTGCCGTCCTTTACAACGGACACGCAGACACCGGCACTTCCTCTGGTAATCATCCGTGCGTAGAAGGATACGTGATAGGTCATTCCCTTTTTAAGACAGATCCCGTCATAGGCCTTGTTGGCAAAGCCCTGCCCTGCCTGCGACGCCGTAAAGCGAAGGTAATGCGGGTTCTGCTCGCTTAACGGATCTCCCGTGACAAACAGGAGTCTCGGCAGACACTCCGGATCCTCCTCATTCGCCCGCGCGCTCCACGCGTAGCCGGGATCCGGCAGAAGATAAAAGCTGTCCGGATTCCCGTAGGCATCTCCTGCCTCAAAGGAGCGGTTCTCTATCATCTCCGCATAGAGGCCGCCGTCCGCCGCAAAATTAATGTCCTCAAAAAAGAGTCCGATCATACCGGGCGTTGCCGAGTGAAGAACCTTATCTGAAAGCTGTAGTCTCATCGTTTCCTCCGATCATAGGGCAGGCATGGTAAAACAGTATTCGCCGCTCCCGAGCTCTGCTTCCTGTTTCCCCGGAAGACGCAGCACAGCGGTTGTATTCTCCGGGATAATTACATGATAAATATATTCCTCGCAGGGCATTTTGCTGCCTGTTACCTGCATTGTACCATCTCCCGGACCATCTTCTGAAGATTTTTCATCAAAGACAGCAGAATTATCGCTCTTTTTCCACTCCGCGGCGATCCTCCCGTACGGGCTTTCGATCTCTCCGCAGGCTGAATCAAAGTGTCCGGCGTGCGGCTCCAGGATAAAGCGCTGATAGCCGGGATGGGCCTCATCCGGGCGGATCCCGAGGACATACATGTACAGCCACTCCAGAACAGCACCACAACAAGACTGCTCACATTTCTCACTGGCCACACGGAGAGATCTGGGGACTTGGAGACTCGCCGACCATCGGCGTACTTCTTGAGGAATCCGAAAAGACCGATCTGTTCGACGAGCTCGAGGCGCCGGAAATCGACGATAAGATGCGCTATCACTTTACGGGAAAAGGAAAAAAGATCCGGGTTTACAAGGACGTCAACGCAAGGCTTACGCTTTCGGACTTCTTTGCGAAGATGAGAATTAATTACGGGCAGGATTGATCCCGCCCGCGCTTCCGTTTTCTGTAAAAGACCGTTCAAACAATCATGCTGCTCCTTATGCAGGCTGTATCTCAATCTGCAGCGGGGCAGCTTTCTCTTGCGTCATAGGAAGCCACGACAAGCTCTTCAATCGGCTCCGTCGGCCTGAGCTCACCGCTGCTGATCCGGTGCAGCAGATCGCAGCAGCGCCTTGCCTCCTCCTCGATGGGGATGCTGATTGTCGAAAGAGACGGCGAGCAGAATTCCTGGAAGTTCAGATTATAGACGTCCAAAGCGATGATACGCATCTCTCCCGGGACGGAAATATTCATATCCTTAAGGGCCTGCACAACGCCGAAGGCCATACGCTCCGAGCCGCAGATCAGGCAGTCAAATTTTCTTTTCTCCGGATCCGGATCAATATGCCGCATTGCCCACTGATAGCCGCCCTCAATCGATCCTTTGCTGAATTCATCGGTATCGAAGATTCCGAGGCCGTACAACTCCGCATATCTGCGAAACTGCGCGATATCCATAAACGCGCCGCTCTGACAGAGCGAAACCATGCGGCCGCCATTATCCCGGAAGGACTTCATAGTTTTATCGGAGAGATCATCTGAATCTGACCTGAACGTATGAAATCTTCGCGCCGCGCCATTCTGGTCATAGCGGGCGTTCACATCAATTACCGGTCCCTGAAAACCGCTCTGCAGAAGGAACTCCGCATCGGAATCCATCATCCCGTACAGGATAACCGCATGAAAGAGATTGTCGCGGAACAGGGCGGCGTGCTCACTGAGGCTCCCATATTTATAGAAATAGATGTTCGGCATCATATTGTAGTTCTTCTCCCGGACTCTCGCCTGAAAGCCCTGGAGAAAACGGACCAGAATGGTCTCACGAAGGGGCTCCTCCCAGAAAACCGCAACCTTCAGCGGCTCCTCAAGGTTTCTTTCCTGAAAGGAACGAAGACGCCTTGCCTCGAGGTTTGGCTGATAGCCCAACTCTTCTGCAGCCTTGAGTACGCGCTCCTTGGTTGCCGGCGCAACCTTTCGTCTTTCCGCATCGCCCTTAAGGACAATTGACACCGTACTCGGCGATACTCCGAGAGACTGTGCGATTTCCTTTAATGTGACCATTCCCTTCTCCCTGTCCGGAAATTTCATTTCCGGGGATTAACCTTCTTTTACTGTATTGCGCATCAATAATACCAGTTTCCGGGAAAAAAATACACATCCCGCGTTTTCTGCGTCCGGGATGTGTATTCATTGATGCCTCAGCAGATATGTGTATCCCATCTTCCGCAGAACGGATCGACAGGACTCGTTCCCTTAAAGTCGGATTTTCCCATCATCTTGTCCAGCAGAAGGTCGAGTGCCTCGTCATTCGCATAATATGCATTAATAAAGGTTTTTACTCTCGGCACATCAATCAGGTGATAGGGATTTGCAAAGGAAACAAATACCGTGGGAACCACATTGGTGTAGACCGGCGTGTTGGAGCCGAAAGGCTGCGACCACTCGATGCGCACGACCGTCTGGTTGCTCTTCGTGGTGAGATTTGCCGTGTACAGCATCAGGTCATAATTCTCCGTGATACCCCTGTACTCCGGAATTGCGCCCTCGAAAGCTTTATACGGCTGGTAAATATCCACGGCAAAGCCTCTTTTTTCAAGGAGCGACTTCATCTTTTCCGTAACCGATTTCTCTGCGGCAAGGCCCTGCGCCTTTTCCGCAGTCTCGATACCGAAAAGAAGGATCCTCTTATAGCGCTCCGGCGTTACCGGGAAAACTCCCTTTTCTTCTTTTACAAGAGTTATTGCCTGATCCGCGTTCTGCCTTGCCCATTCCTGTGCCTCCGGAATATCGGAAGCCTTATCTGTTTCCTTCTGTATCACTTTGGCTTTCTTATGCAGCCCCAATGAGGCCTTCAGAGCCAGAATCCTGGTTACGGCTTCGTCCAGACGCTCTCTTGTCAGGATTCCCTTTTCCAGGCCTTCCTTCATGAAACGGATATCTTCCCCCAGATTTCTGGACAGAAGCAGGATATCCGCGCCGTTTTCGATCGTGAGCGGCACTGCGAGCGCGCGGTCCATGGGGATGACAAAGCCTGCCATAGTGGTTGCGTCCGTCGCGATCAGTCCGTTAAAGCCCAGCTTCTCCCGCAGAAGTTTTTTCATAATTACGGGGGACAGGGACGCCGGCAGAAGCTCCGCATCCGATACGCCCGGCCTTAAGGCTCTTTCATAGCCCATCTGAATGATGTGGCCGACCATAACGGATTTTACGCTGCTGTCGATACAGCTCTTATAGGCAGCCCCGTAGGTCTTATCCCACTCCTCGCAGCTCAGATCGTTGATTGTGACCGCAAGATGCTGGTCCCTCTCATCTCTTCCGTCTCCCGGGAAATGCTTTGCGCAGGCTGCAATGCCTTCCTCCTGCACCGCCTTCACATAAGCCGTCCCCATTTCACGGACGGTATCCGGGTTGCTGCCATAGGTTCTGACATTTGTGATCGGGCTTCTCCAGTTGTAGTCAATATCTATAATGGGAGCCAGGTTCCAGTTGACGCCGTATTTTTTTCCTTCACTGCCGCAGACTCTGCCGAAATGATAAGCATTTTCAACATTTCCTGTCGCAGCCACGCCCATCGGCGAGGAAAACAGGGTTCCCTCTGTGGCGACGCCGTTGCCGCCCATTTCCAGATTGGCGGCAACAAGAAGCGGAACCCTGCCCTTCGCGCCAATCATCTTCCTGTAATCCGAAAGCTCGTCCTCATCCATCTGCCTTAACAGAATGGTTCCCGGATTGAGATAGCTGAATATCCAGTCCACCTCTTCCTGCGTTCCTTCGCGGCAGCAGACGCAGAACAGCTGTCCGATTTTTTCATCCTCGGTAAGGCCGCCGAGTGTCTTATATACCCAGTCCTGAGCCTGTTCGTCCAGGTAAAAGGGCTTTCCCGTTAAATCAATCGCCATTTCCGGCACACCTTTCTTTATATAATCCCGGTCTCAAAGAACGAGCCCTCGCCCGTGCAGATTGTCTGATGAGCGATTTTTGTTTTCTCCTGGTCCGCCCAGATTCCGGCATAATTGCTGTGCGCGGCATACTGGGGGAAATCAGAGGAGGAAATATCAATCCGGATCCTGCTGCCGGGCTGCACTGTCCACACGATATCCCAGAAATCGATGCAGACCTGTGTCTCTTCGCCGGGCACATAGGTCTTTCCGTCCGGCATGTCCGCGGCAATGGTTGTGATGCCGCTGCGGATGTTGTAGGTCTTCCCATCCGGGAATACCTCGCAGATCTTTGCGGAAAAGGCCGTGTCCTCCGCATCGGTTTTAACAGTAAGATGAACCTTCAGGCTGCCGGCAATTTCCAGCTTCTCCTCCAGGGGCGCGCTCACAAAGCTTACCACGTCCGGACGGTAATCCGGCTCCGGCTGAAGAAGCGAACCCGCTTCGGTGATGGTTGTCAGGACACTCTCTGCGCCGTGGCTGGGGCAGGGATTCTCGGGATCATAATCAAAGGAAACCTCTCCTTTTTCATCCCCCGCCGCGCAGGAAAGTGTTCTGTCCTTTTCAAAATACAGCCTGCAGGCTTTTTCGCCGCGAAGAGGCCAGTCCTTCTGCTCCTGCCAGCGGTCCTCTCTCATGACATAGGTGCGGATTCTCTTCTCCGGGAGCTTCTTCTCCTTGAGAATCAGGTCAAACCACTCCAGAAGACGCTTTACATCGCCGTTCTCAAGGTTTTCCTGCTGTCCCCACTCGATGCACTCCTGGGACATGTGATTCCAGCATCCGATATCCAGCCAGCTGTGCTTTTTCGTCTCCTCATTCAGGGCGGCGTATGTATTCATCGCACTGCCGAAATGATGGTCGTACCAGGACTCGACGATGTAGACCGGCACCTTTGTCTTTGCGGGGATATCATAGAGCTGTTTCCACCAGCCGCCCTGCCAGTAGGCGTCGCTCCGGTTTACACAGTGGATATACTCCTGGTACCAGGCAAGCTCTCCTCCCCAGAGTGCCTTATCGACACCCGCATGCGGGCGGAACCGGCAGCTCTCCAGATAGTCCGCGCCGACCGGGTGGCCTGCGTTCTGCATGCTCCAGCCGGTAAGGACATCGTGGCGGAAGAGTCTCTTCTCGTATGCGGATTTATAGCGGTCTGTACCGTAAACGGTAAGAAACATGCCCTTTACCTTCTCCGGCACGGCGTCCGCAACCGCCCATCCGGTCAGCGCCAGGTAGCTCGCTCCGAAATAGCCGATGCTCTCCGCCCAGTCCTGGTCATTTAACCAGTTCAGGGTATCGAGTCCGTCCGCTCTTTCGTTTTCATTGGGAAGCCACTTGCCCTCGCTCTTTCCCACGCCGCGGCAGGTCTGCATGATGTAGCCGTAGCCTCTCGCGGCAAGCTCCTCGCCGTACACATTGTACATCGGCTCCTGGAACGGATAGCATCCTCTCTGGATCAGGACAGGGTACCTGTCGAGTCCCTCCGGCCGGTATATGACAGTAGAGAGCCTTACACCGTCGGACATCGGGAGCATAATCTCCTCCCGGGTAAACCCGTATCGGGGGCCTTCATATCTGCAGCTGTCAAACTGCTCTCTCATATTGACCACTGCCTCGCGGATACGCTGTTCCATCTCGGCCTGTTTTGCTTCCATCCGTTCCTGATCCGTCATTTTTAACTCCTTTTATTAAGCTCCGGTTCTTTCCTTCCGGCATACGGACCGGAGCTGACTGCGTTCCTGTATCGATTTCTCCCTATCTTTTCAGAACTTCGTGCACGCCACGAAGTGTCCGGGCTCCACTTCCTTAAGCGGAATATCCTGTCCCCTGCACGCGTCTGTTGCATACGGGCATCTTGCCGCGAATCTGCATCCCGGAGCGGGATCGATCGGGCTGGTAAGCTCGCCGCGCATGACCTCCGTCGAGAGCTTTTTGGCTCTCAGGCTCGGGATCGGAACCGCGTTCAGTAGTCCCTGTGTATAGGGATGGAGCGGCTCTCTGAACAGATCCTTTGTCTTTGCGTATTCCACGCACTGGCCGAGGTACATGACCATGATCTCATGGCTGATATGCTTTACGACGCTCAGGTCATGTGTGATGAAAATATAGGTCAGGCCCTTGTCCCTCTGAAGGTCCATCAGAAGGTTCAGGATCTGGGCCTGGATGGAGACGTCCAGTGCGGAGACGGGCTCGTCGCAGACGATGAATTCCGAATCCATCGCAAGCGCTCTTCCGATTCCGATTCTCTGCCTGCGGCCGCCGTCCAACTCGTGGCTGAAGCTCTCCTCATACATGGGGGAAAGTCCGACCGTGTCCATGATCGCACGGACCTTGTCCACATATTCTTCTCTGCTGTTATAGGCCCTGTAGATCTTGAGGGGCTCTCCGATCAGGTCTCTTACGCACTGACGGGGATCAAGGCTTCCGGACGGATCCTGGAAGATCATCTGCATTCTCTTGCGCAGGGGCTTGAGCTCCTTCGCGGTGAGATTTGTGATGTCCTGTCCGTCATAGATAATCTTTCCGCCCGTCACATCATAAAGACGCAGGAGAACCTTTCCGAGTGTCGACTTTCCACAGCCGCTCTCTCCGACAACGCCCAGGGTCGTCCCCTTCCTGATCTTGAAATTGACACCGTCAACGGCGTGGAGCTGTCCCTTTCCCACAGGGAAATATTTCTTCAGATTCTGGGCTTCGACGAGTATTTTTTCTTCCATTTCTGTTTTCCTCCGAATACCGGCCCGCGTTCTCAGTCAAACCGGCAGCAGCGGATCTTATGACCCGGACTCACTTCACGCATATCCTGCTTCTGTTTGCATTTCTCGGTCGCATACTTGCAGCGCTCACGGAAACGGCACCCTTCGATCTTCTGTGTGGGATCCGCAACGGCGCCCTCGATGGCTTCAAGTCTCTCGCTCTCCTCGTCCAGCTTCGGGATCGCGTTGAACAGTCCCTGTGTATACGGGTGTCTCTGCCCGGACTCAAAGATGTCCTCCGCGCTTCCGGACTCGATCGCTTCACCGGCATACATGACGATTACCTTCTCGCAGGTCTGGGCAACAACGCCGAGGTCATGTGTGATCAGGATCATGGCCGTTCCGAGTCTCTTCTGCAGCTCATTGATAAGGCCCAGCATCTGCGCCTGGATCGTGACGTCCAGAGCGGTTGTCGGTTCGTCAGCAAGGATGAGCTTGGGCTCGCAGGCAAGGGCGATCGCAATAACGATACGCTGCTTCATGCCGCCGGAGAACTGATGAGGGAATTCAACCTTTCTGTTTGCGGGAATTCCGACCAGCTCCATCATCTCATCCACACGGGCCTCCAGCTGCTGCTGGCTCTGCTCCGGATGATGGATTTTGAGAACCTCAAGGATCTGGGCGCCGACGGTCATAACCGGGTTCAGCGCCGACATCGGATCCTGGAAGATCATTGATGCCGTAGCACCGCGCATGGAGAGGAGCTTATCCTCGGAAGCTGCGAGCATGTCCACGCCGTCCAGTGTGATGGAACCGTCCGTGACAAAGCCGATCCCTTCCGGCAGCAGCTGCATTACGCTGAGTGCCGTAGAGGTCTTGCCGGCGCCTGTCTCTCCTACCAGTCCCAAAGTCTCACCGTAACCAAGCTCCAGGTCGAGACCGTTGACCGCATAGACGGTTGCGATTTCCGTTTCGTATTCTACTGACAGATTCTTGATTTCCAGCAGTTTGTCGCTCATGGTTTACGCTCCTTTCCTGCGGTTTGCTTTACGTCTCTTAGCGCCTTTGCCGAGGGTTCCTCTGAGCTTCGGGTCAAGAGCGTCGCGAAGAGCATCGCCAACCATGTTGAAGCAAAGAACTACAAGGATGATTGCAATACCGGGCGCGATCGCGATGACCGGCTGTGAGTTCAGGAATTTGTAGCCGCCACTGACCATGGCGCCCCAGCTGGGTGTCGGAGGGACAATGCCCATACCGAGGAAGCTTAAGTTCGCCTCCGCAAGGATCGCGCCGCCAAGGCTTCCTGTCATTGTGACGATATTGGCGGAGAGGCAGTTCGGAAGAACGTGGACAATCGAGTTGCGGGCGCTGGATCCGCCGCAGAGCGTTCCGGCGGTTACGTAGTCCGCGTTTCTGACACTCAAAACCTGACCTCTCGTGATTCTGGCATAGCTCGGAACCATGGATATGCCGATCGCAAGACACACATTTCCGAGTCCCTGCCCGAGGATCGCTCCCAGGAACAGTGCGAGAATCAGCATCGGAACTGCGCTCATGGCATCCATGACTCTCATGATGACGGTTTCAACAATTCCGCCGCTGATGCCGGCGATCAGGCCGAGGGCCATGCCGATCAGACTGGAGATTGCAACCGCGACAAGTCCGACAGTGAAGGAAACTCTTCCTCCGTAAATGATGCGGGAGAGGATGTCTCTTCCGTTCTGGTCCGTGCCCAGGAGATGCTCCGCGCTGCTTCCCTTCAGAACATTGTACAGGTCATCGGCGTTCGGATCGTACGGGGCGACCACCGGCGCGAAAATCGCCATCAGGATCATGACCAGCAGAATAATCGTACACAGGATAATTGTTTTTCTTCCGAACATTACACGGAGGATTCTGGATGATTTCAGCTGTTCGCCAAGGCTTTTTCTCTTTGTACTCATCTTTTCTTTCCTCCTTATTTCGTTCTCGGATCTATAAATCCGTACAGGATATCGACGACCAGGTTGCAGATTGCGACGAAAATGGAAATCATCAGTACGCCGTTCGCAACCAGCATGAAGTCACGGTTGCTGATACCGTTCATCATTACACTTCCAAGTCCCGGGATTACAAAGAGGCTTTCGATCAGGACTGTGCTGCCGACCATCATACCGAGACGGCTTCCCATGACCGTTACGATCGGGATCAGTGCGTTGCGCAGCTGATGCTTAATCGTAACCGACCTCTTGTCAACGCCCTTGGCCCTTGCTGTTGTAACATAATCCTGCCGGATGACCTCCAGCATGGAGGATCTCGCAAGTCGCATGAAGCCCGCCATGACGCCGAGGCTCTGGATGATGATCGGCATGATCATGTGCCGGAGCCATTCAACAGGACTTCTGCTGAAAGGAACAAAACCTGAGGTGGGAAGAAGGTGGAGCTTTAAGCCGAGGATGTACATTCCCACCATGCCGAGCCAGAAGAGCGGCATGGACACGCCGACGTTTGCGAAGAAGGAAATCAGGGTGTCAATCCAGGTTCCTCTTTTTTTCGCCGCCAGAACGCCCAGTGTAACACCGAGGAATGTTCCTATAATAAATGCGGGAGTTACCATTGTCAGTGTGGTCCCGAGGCGGGGCAGCAGGATATCCGCGATTTCCGACTGGTAACTGATGGACTGTCCCATCGTTCCCCGAAACAGGCCGCCGATCCAGCTTAGGTACTGAACGATTACCGGGCGGTCGTATCCGTAAAGATGTGTATAGTACTCAATCTGCTCTACCGTCGCAGTGGCGCCCAGATAGTTCGCGACAGGGTTGCCCGGCACCAGCTGGATCAGAACAAAGACGAAGAGCGTTACAATCAGGATGGTTATGCAGCTCTGGATAAAGCGCTTTCCAACCATTTTCAAAATATTCTTGCTCATACTTATCACACTCCAGATTTGTGATGATTGACGATTATTGCCGCCCGGAGCCGCCGCAGCGTGTCCGGTGAATAAGCGAAGTGACTTAATTTTGGGTAAAAAAACCCTGTGCAGGTCCGGGTGATGGTTCAGAACCCGCACAGGGCGTAGGTTAAAGCTTGATCAATACTGTCTGCTTCTGTGCCTTAATTACTTGTCGATATAGCAGCCTGCAAGATCCCATGCAGCCGTGAAGGGAACCTTCGCGTTGTCATCATGTACATAGTCATACTTGTAAATTGTGGAAGTGTTGACGTACAGCGGGCGGCCGAACAGGCAGGAACCGGTTTCCGCATCGTAGATGGCAGCCTGGAGTTCTCTTTCCAGATTGTGCTTTTCTTCCGGATCAGCGCAGCCGCGGATCTCTTCGAGGAGGTTCATTTCCTTATCGGGATGCTGGATACCCTTTGCATAGTAAGCGCCGTCATAATCCAGGTGTCTGCCCATGTACAGGCCGAGGTCGGGAGAAACCGTTGTCCAGTGAGGCATCAGGCCTTCCCATGTGCCGTCCATATACATCTGGTTCTGTGTAGCGCCGTCGACGATCTGCATCTCGCAGTGGATGCCGACTGCCTCGAGCATGTTGGCGATAGCTGTCCACATATCAGAAAGTCCGCTGATTGTAACAAGGTTGGTTGTGAAACCGTCCGGATAACCTGCTTCCGCAAGGATCTCCTTCGCGCGCTCGGGATCATACTTGTAATGATTCAGGTCGTTGTTGTAGGTGATGGCGCCGGTGGTTGCCCACTCGTCCGTCAGCTCTGCAGTGCCGAAACGGAAGGCTGCGTTCAGAGCGTCGACATCAATCGCGTAGCACATTGCGCGGCGGACAGCTGCGTCAGCCCAGGGGCTGTCCATTGCACTGTTCGGGATAAGGCCGAGAGTTCCGATTCCCATACCGTTGTGGTTGTCCTCGGTAATATAGATTCCCTGGCCGTCCAGCTC
The DNA here is from genome assembly GCA_902796425.1 of uncultured Lachnospiraceae bacterium. Taxonomy (GTDB): domain Bacteria; phylum Bacillota; class Clostridia; order Lachnospirales; family Lachnospiraceae; genus CAG-791. The sequence continues at coordinate 28,829 of CADBPC010000145.1, read as the reverse complement.
GGACATTGTGGTGGGATCGCCGGTATCGATCATGTCATACTCGCCTGCCTGGAAAGCAGTCTTTCTGGTTGCTTCCTCGGTGACGGTTGTGATCTCAACGCTGTCAAGGTACGGAAGGCCTTCCTGCCAGTAGTTCTCATTCTTTGTGTAGATCGCGTATGCGTTGTTCTCAAACTCGGAGAGCTGGAAAGGGCCTGTGCCGCAGGTGCCGTTGTCAAGGCTCTCGCGGTTGTTCTTAACTGCATCCGGGCTCATGTAGAATACGAAGAAGCCGACAGACTCAAGTGTCGAGGAGTTGTACTTCTCCATGACCATCTTAATGTGAGTGTCATCAATGATCTCGCAGCTCTTGATATTCGCTGTCTCTGTGCGGTTGTTCGCCTGATACTCTTCGATGTTGAACTTGACCGCTTCCGCATTGAAAGGTGTGCCGTCCGCGAACTGAACGCCTTCACGCAGGGTCCATGTGATGCTGGGCTCGTCGTTATCGACTTCCCATGCAGTGGCAAGCTTGCCGACAATATTGCCTGCGTCATCATAGGTGATCAGGTTCTCATATGCTGCTGTCAGATAGTACAGATACGCATTCGCGGTTGCCATGGGTGTGTAGCCGGGAGTTGCGATGCTGTTCGTGTAACCGAAACGGAGAGTTCCGCCGTACTTTGCATCACCTGCCGCGTCAGCTGCTTCAGCTGCGGGTGCTGCCTCAGCGGTCTCTGCTGCGGGTGCTGCTGCCGCGTCATTTCCGGAAGCAGCGGGAGCGGAAGAAGAGGAGCCTGCTCCGCATCCTGCAAGCGCCGCGGATGCCATCGATGCGGCAAGGACGAGTGCGAATAACCTTTTTTCATTATTTCCTCCTTCAGTGGATCGGAATGTGCCCTGTGGCGATTCTCTGTTTTGTGCAATTTCATCACAGGAGCGTCTCTGTCGCTGTACTTACAACGTTGTAAGCACAATGACAGAATACAATTACAACGTTGTAATGTCAATAGGGTTTTTAAAGTTTGTGAAATCCCTACAGTTTTCGCATAATAAAATTGTGCACCCTGCTGCATTTCAGTGAATGCCTCAGGGTGCACAATCGTTTAAGTTCATGTACTGGAATTTCCGGATCTCCGGTATTCCGAACGAGCCGCTTAATCTCCGGCAGCGATACCGGTCAGATATTTAAGCCTTGCCGAAAACATCTCATAATAGTCCTTATGACCGCCAAACCACTCTTCCTCCACCGGAGATATCTGATGAAGACCGTCCGCTCTTACAGCCTGTTCAGCTGCCTGCTGCTGAGTTATGTGCCGCCCGAACAGCGGCTGACATGCGGTTCCCTCAAGTGTCTCATATGCCTTGAAGCACTGGTTGAAATCCATAAGGTCATGAAGCCTCACGGCCTCGCCGGAAGCATTGTCAATCAGGAACCCCCAGTTTCCCCAGTGTCTGTCCGAGTTGCCCGTAAGGTAATCCAGGATGTTCATCATGTAGAATCCATGTGCATCCAGCTCCAGAATATACTCCAGCGGATCAATTCCTCTGTTAACCGCATAGATTTCGAAAGCTTCCCTGGTCGCAATGCTATAGGATAGTCCTGTCATCAGTCGGCTCGCCGTGGTCTTTCTACCATCAAATTCCGCCTCTGTGTACACAACCTGCCTGCAGTCAAAGCACCGGCAGATTCTGCTGGCAAGAAGCTCCCTCTCTACCGCATCCGGCGACCCGTCCTTATACAGCCAGAACCCGTCCTCCCGCCTGACCCATGCCTTCGGAAACACACCGCCGGTTGATACATCCGTCGCGATCAGATGGGCGTTCTCAACCGTAAGATGACGTCCCTGCAGCGCAATCCCGACCAGCGCGTTGCTCAGGTGGTTTTCATACAGATTGATTTCCTTAAAGGACACCTTCTCCTGAGTTTCTCTGACCCAAAAGACATCGGTCAGTGTCAGGCAGTGATAGGAAAGCGCAATTGCCGCCTTGTCCCTGTCTGTCGCTGCCTGGGCTGCCCCGATACTGTTCAGGATCTCCTTTGCGTACACGCGGTCCAGCGTCAGGACCCGGGTGGCGCACCAATAATAGAAATTGGTCATATTGTTCACGCGGACATCGAAATCATCCGACTCCTCCAGCCACAGATCCCATGGAAGAAATGCAGCCTTCAAGAGGCTGCATTTTCCTGAATCCGTAAGAAGCGCGACTGTCGTATCCGCATGCATGATCTCATAGGTCATATCCGTTCTCCCGCCGCCTGCCGCGGTGCGGACTGCACGTCAGCTGACTTCTGTCATCTGACTTATGCCACCTGACTTCTGCCATCAGGCAGAGATAAAGCCGAAGCTCTTCATGTCGAGCGTTCCTGTTCCCTCAAAGTGCAGATACAGGCCGTGCCGCCCGTTCTTCGGCGCAATCGGGATCAGCTGCAGATCCCACTCGTCGGAGTTGACCTGTACCTCATATTCGCCGATGGTCCGGGTGCTGTTCTCCGAATGCGTGATTGTAATTGTGCCGGCGAACTGCCCCCTCAGCTCCACGGCCAGAAGATCGGCGTCGATGAAGGTAAAGTACCGGTAGCCCACAACCGTTTTGTCCTTGATGTTCGTGATAAACGACTGGTTCTGCTTCTCCGTAACCTGGACCTGTGTCTTCATAACGGGATCGTTGTAGTCAATATGATTCACAACGGTGGGATCCGTCAGTGTGCATGCGATGGCTGCGGGATAAATCCCTGCTGCGCGAAGAGGCTCTCCGTTCAGGCCGCAGCTGGTCGTTTCGACCTGGGCGATCCTGCCCTCATCGTCAATAATGATCTTCTCGGCACAGCCCTGTCTTGAAAACTCCGTGCCCTGGGTCTGTCTGTGGTAGAAGATGTAAAAGTCATCCTTTACCTGCACGATGCCGCCGTGGTTGTTCCCAAGCGGATAGGAAGGCGTCTTTCTGCCGTTATAGCCGATGTTGCCGTTGGAGACGATGGTTCCGCCGTAGACAAAACCCTCATCCGGTTTGTCGCTCATCGCGTAGCAGAGCTCATGGCTCTTGTGGCTGGAGTAGACAAAATAGTATTTTCCTCTGATTTTGCGGATCGAGGATGCCTCAAAGAAGCCGTGTTCCTCAAAGCCGGTGCCCGCCGTGTGATGTCCACCCGGGATCAGTGCCTTCGGCTCGTATTTTGCCGTAACCATGTCCTGCTCCAGCTCCACGACCATCGAGTTCTCGCCGAAAACCATCTGCCTCAGCTGCTCGATCTTCTGTCGCATGGACGGCGCGAGCGCCGAGATATCCTCGACATTTAAATCGGGAAGCTTCATCTCCTTCTCTGCCGCCGGCGCAAAGCCGTAGTAGAGATACACTCTTCCGTCGTCGTCCGTGAGCACCGCGGGGTCAAAGACCATTCCCTCTGTAACCGTCTTTCCGCCAAGGATATTCTCCGGATAGTGCACATGTCCGTAGAATTCGAACGGGCCAGCCGGGGAGTCGCTGACCGCGACGCCGATCTCCGGATAGAAGCTGAAGCAATAGTAGAGATAGTATCTTCCGTCCGGGCCCTGAGTGACATCCGGCGCCCAGAGCTGCATCGTATCCTGCGCGTTGGAGGGATCCTGCATGCGCAGGTAGCTCACGCCCTCGCTTCTCCAGTCGCGAAGATTGTCAACCGGTGCGGACCACACCTGGTAATGCTGCTCGCAGTAAGCCTTTCCGCCTGTCTTGTCATGAGATCCGTAAATGTATACCCTGTCCCCGAAGACATGAGGCTCCCCGTCGGGGATGTACTCATTCAGGGGCAAATAGGGATTGTAAATCTGTTCCATCTGTATGTTGATTCCTTTCAGCAATGTAATAAATGTCTTTTAGTCTGCAGAGCTGCCGCTGATCCGGACAGTTCTCTCATCAGAGCTTTACGCAGGTTCCTTCCGTAATGCCGCACTCGTTAAAGGCGTCAACACGGACATAATACTCTTTTCCTTCCACCAGGGCACCGATCCTCTGTTTTGTCTTCCCGAAGATCATGTAGCTGTGATAGAGCTTGTCCGGAGCGCTTCCGAAGAGAATATTGAAACCGGTTGTGTTGTCATCCGCCCTGACGATCTCAACGTCCATATCCATCGTACCCGTGCGGACTGCGGAAAACTCCGGTACCGCGGGTTTTTCGCCCTGCGCATTTCCAAAGACGCGAAGGCCGCTGATGCAGGGATTCTGATCGTACGGGACATGCATGTCGGTCAGCTTTAAATACCGCACCTGTATTCCGTCCTCACAGACAACAAGATCATGCGGCAGATCCGTCTGCACATCGGATTTGTCGGCGATCACAAACCAGCCGTCCTCATCCGCGGGATCGCCATCAGCCTTTCCGAGAAGCTTCCACTGTGTGGGCCACTGTTTCTCATCAATATATCTTGCCTGCTCATAGCCGACAATTTCGCCCGGAACCGGGATGTCGATCTTATCATCCGCGAAGTTGACCTGGATTGCTCTCACATCAAAGGCCTTTTTCAGGTCCAGCATCACCCACTCGCTTCTTTCGTTTGTGGATGCGCGCCACCAGGTCTGCACGTTTTCATCGGCGATCAGGGATGCGTCATGGCCCTCCGCGCAGGAAGAGGCACACGCATCTTTTCCGTAGCTTAGCAGCATCCACTCCGGATTCTTCCAGGGATCGGATGCTCCTTTCCCGTTTGTCGGATCCTCAAAGATCAGCGGCCAGTCGCCGTAGCGCTGGTTGCAGAAAAGCTCGCCGTCCTTATCAAAGCCTGCCTGCCACAGGCCAACACGCCGTTCGAACTGCATGTTCTTGCTGATGCGCATGGAAGCTGTGTGCCACCAGCCGCCCGCGGGATCCTGCATGGTGGAGCCGTGCCCGGCGCCGGGAATAAAGCCGCCCGGCTTATAGGAGAACGGGTTGTTATCCGCAGGGACGAAATCACCAAGAGGCGAGTCGCTCACATACACGCCGTCGGAATAGGTATTAAACTCCGTTCCGGGGCAGGCATACTGAAGGTAATATTTGCCGTCATGCTTGTCCATCCATGCACCTTCGATAAACGGCCTTCCGGAGAACATGCCCTTTACAAGCGCAAGAGTCCCGGGCGGCATCTGATCCGCCGTCATTCCCCTCTGCTTTAACATTCCGGCGACGCGCTGCTCGATTTCCTCCTCGGTCGCAAGGCCTCTCGAGTTGTCTTCTCCGCCGCGCTCATACCCTCTTTTTGCCGCGTCGCCCCAGATAAGGCCCTTCTTTTCCGTGATCGGCAGAAGGGTTTCGGGATCCAGCTCACACCCCCAGATGGGATCGGTGTTGGTACAGCCCCAGTAGAAATAGACTCTCCCGTCGTCGTCAAGGAAAAGGTTCGGATCCCAGAAGGGGAAGTTGCCTTCCATTTTCTCCCACGGTCCGTTCTCAATGTCCTTCGTGCGCCAGCGGTCGCAGTTTTCCGTCCGCTTCGACGCGCAGAAATAAACGTAATCGCCGATCACTCTCACATCCGGCGCGTAGTCGTAAAGAGGCATATCCTTCGGCAGCGGAATACTCTTCCACTGCGCAAGATCCTCCGAAACCCACGCGGACAGCTGCATGGAAGCAAAAATATAGTATTTGCCCTTAAAGAAAATCATGGACGGGTCCGCAGCTTCGCGGCCGACCTGGATCAGTCCTCCCATCCGGGGGTCTTTGTTGAATTGATAGCGGTAGTCAATATTCAGAGGATTGCAGAATACTTTTTTACTCATAACCATTTCTCCATATTGATGTTTAAGAATTGCCTTGCTGCTCTGTTCTCCCTTTTCCCTCTTCTTTTGATTACTGTCCGTCCGCGAAAATGGCGCAGCGGATTACGTTGGCAGCGCAGAACTGGAGGTCTGCAAGTGATGCTCTAAAGCCCTGTGCGTCCGCCTTTCCGCTCTCTACGCCCTCAACGATCGCATCCTCGATCTCCTGAGAGCCGGGCATCTGGATATCATTTCCCGCATAGATGGCGCCGAGCATGGAGCCTACCTCATATCTGCGCACATCCTGGTCGAACAGGCCGGCAAGTCCTGTCGTTGAGAACCAGTCGGTCATGACACACCCTGTGTATCCCCACTCCTGTCTGGCGACCGTCTCGAGAAGGTCGTAGCTGTTGGCGGTATGGATGCCGTTGATCAGGTTATAGGAGGTCATGATCGTCATCGGCTGGCTTGCCCGGATGCAGATTTCGAATCCGCGCAGGTAGATCTCGCGCATCGCTCTCTCGCTGATATGCGCGTTGGTGCAGTAGCGGTTGTCCTCCTGGTTGTTGGCCGCAAAGTGTTTGATCGAGACGCCCTTACCCTTATGAGCCTGGATGCCTTCCGTGATCGCGGTTGCAGTGAGACCGGAGAGCACGGGATCCTCGGAATAATACTCGAAGTTTCTGCCGCAGAGAGGATTCCTGTGGATATTCATGGCAGGTGCAAGCCAGATATCAATGCCGAATTTCTCCATCTCCGCGCCGACCATGTCCGCCGCCTGTTTTACCAGGTCATAGTTCCAGCTCTGTGCCAGAGCCCAGCCGATCGGGATTGCGGTGCAGTACTGATAATGATCCTCGACGTCCTCGGGATTGTCATATTCCGGGAAAGGAGCGACGGTATCGCCGAACATCTGGCCGCCCGGAAGGAGCGTGCCGTCCTTTCTCGTCTTGAAGTGCGTCTGCAGGCGAAGGCCCGCAGGGCCGTCCGCCATGACAAGGCCGCGGATTCCCCTGGATTCCTTAAGGATCGCGGAGGTCTCGCCGGCCGCTCCGGGCGCCGCCTCGGAGGCGTTGCCGATGATCGATGCGCCTTCCGTGATGCGCTGCGCGCCGACGGTAAGGCTTGCCATCTCACGGACGCTGAGCTGGGAGACCAGCTCCTCGACAGTGCATCTGCCGTCAAGGACATCCTGCAGTGTCAGGGTCTGTGTCTTGTCAGTGTGATATTCCTGCCTTTCCTTATAAACGACGGTGCAGGTCTTAATATCCCCCGCGCTCAGGCTGATAACGGGAAGGGGCAGGTTCTCTGCTTCTCCTGCAGCACCTGCTGCCGCGTGAGGGTCGAGCTTTTCATATTCATTGTCCGGGGCAAAGACGTTCTTAACCTGCATCGTCTTTACCGTCTCATCCAGCCGCAGGATGGCAGCCGGCTCTGTATCCGCGCTGCTGCTGCCCACACGGATGATGTAGTCGCCCTTTTCCAGCACCCAGGCAGCGTCCTTCTCGCTGTAGGAGGCAAGGCGCTCCAGCGGGAATTCCACGGTTACGGTCTGCGATGCACCGGGAGCAAGGAGCTGCGTTTTGCAGTAGCCCTTCAGCTCCTGGTAAGGCTTGTCGAGTTCTCCTTCGGGAGCGGATACATAGACCTGCACAACCTCCCTGCCTTCATATTCGCTGCCGGTGTTCGTGACCTTCGCCGTCACATAAACCTTTCCGTCCTTCACGCAGGCCTCACCCGGCTTCGTATCAAAGGTGGTATAGGACAGGCCGTAGCCGAACGGATACAGGGGCTTTACACCTGCCGTATCAAACCAGCGGTAGCCCACATAGATTCCTTCCGCGTAATTGTCGTCGTCGACATCGCCGTTGTTGTGGGAGAAGGTTGCGCTTGACGGATAGTCGCTGTAGGAAGCCGCCCAGGTATCTGAGAGCTTTCCGGAAGGATTTGCTTTGCCGGTCAGCACATCCGCAATCGCGAGACCTCCGATATTGCCCAGCTGGCTCATCAGGACAACCGCGCCGATGCCTTCAATCTGCTTTACCTTTGAAAGATCCATGACTCCGCCGATGTTGAGAATCAGGATCACCCTGCGGTATGCCTTTGCAAGAACCTTAAGCGATTCCTCCTCACCCTTGTCCAGCAGATAGTCTCCCTCTTTGTTCCAGCGGTCTGCTCCCTCGCCGGAATTGCGTGAAATGACATAAATTGCCGTATCGGTTTGGGTATCGATATCCTCTGCCTCTACAGCCAGCATCTCCGGCTCCTTATACGGATGGCGGAAGCCCAGAAGAATCGCAGATTCGCCTGTCTCCTCCGAGAGCTTCGCAAGCATTTTCTGATAATCGGCCTTCGCATCTGCGATCTGCTGCGCGCGCCTGTCGAGCCAGGCCTTCGACGTGATTGTAAAGCCTGCGTCCTCCAGGCCCTCCTCTATCGTCACATAGGATCTCGTGTTGACGTCGCCGGAGCCGGTGCCGCCTTTAACCGTCTGCCTTGCTCCGCCTCCGAAGAGCGCGATCTTTCCGGGGGCAATCGGAAGCGTACCATCGTTTTCCATAAGAACCACACACTCTCCCGCCAGCTGTCTGGACAGATTCATGTGGTCGATCTCATCCTGCATGATACTTTCCTGTGTCGGTGCGTAAACCTTCGGCATTGTAACCCTCCTGTACTGTATTGTCTGTATTTGCTGTACGAATTGTTATTTCAGCTTCCCTATAATCCGGGATACGGCTGCGGCATCCCCGTGCCGCAGCCGTATCTATAGAATACCATATATTTTACTTCCTTTAGAACCGGTTTTCTCCCGGCACCAGTGCCTGCGGCTCTTTATCCGCCAGCGTCAGGGTGCCGCTCATGCCCTCCGGCAGTACCAGAATTCCGCTCACAGTTCCATTGCCTATGGCCGTATAATCAAATTTGACCGGCCCGTATTCCGTGATCATTTCTCCTTCCAGGTGTTTCAGGCCGTATCCGGCAAGATGAGGCATGACTTCAATCGTGTCCGGGCAGGCGCTTTTTCGCCGCACACCGGCAAGAACATGAATCATCTCATACATCGGCAGCGCGCTCCAGGCGTGGCATTCGCTTCTTGAATGTGAAGGTGTTTCAGGACAGGTTGTGCAGTGCTCATCGAGCAGATGAATCCACCAGTCCATCTGCTGTGAGGTCAGTTCATAACAGCCGGCTTCCTCACAGGCACGGAACAGCTCGTAGCAGGTGGAAAAATAACAGCGCAGTACATCCTTTTCTTCAAAGGTTTTCCGCATCATGACCGCTGCTTCTTCGCCGCGTTTTAAGCCGTTTAAGACCGCCCAGCTCTGTGCGTGCTGCGAGTATTCTTCGTATGCGGGGCCCTCCCGGTACAGACCGCGGTCCGGATTCCAGCAGAGTGCCTCAACCCGCTGCGCAATCGACTGCTGCCTTGCCCGGTACTCTTCGGCCATGCCCGGCCTTCCGGTCTGTTCATTGATCTTCGCGGCAACCAGCAGCGCTCGTCCGTACATCAGGTTGATGATGGCGGACGGTCCCTGTCTTGTCGCGCCGGGCACCCCGAAGGTGTCATTCCAGGCTTCCTGCCAGTCCACGAAATCCCAGAAGCCGACCTTTCGGATCAGGCCGTCTTCTTCGATCCTGCCGTCATAATACTCCAGGATCCGGTCCACATCTGAGCGATAAAGCTTTAAAACGCTCTCATCCCCGGTCCGTTCGAAGTATTCCCAGATCATGAAAATATAATGCAGGGAAAAGGTTGAGATGATCTGGAGAGGGTTGCCGGGCGCGCGCCCCTGGATCAGCCCGACCGGCAGCATGGAATCATGGAAGGCCCTGATCGCCTGCCGCGCAAGAGCTGTATCGGTGCTGCAGGCATACGTAAACATCATCTGCAGGCGTGTGTCCATGGGATACTGCATCTGCTCCCAGAACGGGCAGTCCATATATGCGTCCATCATGCAGCTGCGCAGGGTCCGCACACACATCGCAAAGACCTGCTCCACCCAGGGCTTATCCGCCCGAATCCATGACTGTGCGTTCAGCGGATAGCCGACTCTGCGCAGTACCGGGCGATGGAGGATCACTTCCTCTTCTCCTGCCTCGATCTCGATTTTCAAAAAGCGGAGGGTCCGATACCAGAAGGTCTCGTAATACAGGTCCGATCCGTCCGGGCGGATCGTGTCGGTCTGTCCGCGGTCCCCGATCACGCCGTTAACGTAATCATCCCTCTTCAGCTCCGGATCATGGTTCGGGTCCGGATGAACGAATTTTTCAAAATATGTGAAGCGAAGGATACTCCCCCGCCCTTTTTCGATGCGATAGCCGGCATATACGTTGAGCAGCTCACCGGCATCAAACAGGAGCGTACACGCTGATCCTTCCGGAACCCGGACCGCATCCTGCCCGCCCATGACAGGGGTCCCGAGCTCTTTTTCAATCCGGAAGGGTTCTTCGACAAGAAGCGGAATCGGCCGCTCCTTCGCCGGGTATTTGGGCAGGATCCCAAAGAAGGCTCCAAAGCTTCCGCCTGCCTTCTCATCCGCAAAGCCGGAGGACCAGCCGCTGTCGTCAAAGTCTGCTCTCTTCCAGCTTGAAGGCGTCCTTCCAAAGTCGATCTCCTCTGTCAGCGCGCCCATATTGTCGTTGACGCCGGGAACCTTTCGAAGGGCAAATGTGTTGTCGATCCGAAGCTTCCAGTCCGCCTTTCCGGTCGTAATCTGCGCCAGCACCTGCCCGGCGCCGCCGGTCACCTGCCCCTCCATGGCGAAGCTGTGTCCGCCGAGGTTCGGCCGTATACTGTTGAGCGGCGCGCGCTCGTCCCCGTCGCCCGGGCCGCCGTTTTTGCAATACGCGGAATCCGCCAGAAGGACCTGTGCGGCGATCACATTTTTGCCGGTTCTCAGATATTTTCCCAGCTCCACTTCATCGTAATAGCGGACATGCTCTGCGCTCCTGCAGGGGCCGGAGAGCACCGGCTGTTCATTGACCCACAGCCGGTAGCGCGAATTTGCACTGATCGTTGCTGCCAGAGTACCTGTCTCCGGCAAAATAAAAGAGAGGCGGTAATAGACAAACCGCCCGTTTGCATCTCCTTCACAAATTCCCTGATCGATGAATTCCTGCCTGGGAACGCTAAGCCATACTGCCTCTTTCCACATACGCTCTCTCCATGTATACCGGGGCTTTTGCCCCTTAGTTGAAACTTATTTATTATTGTACCATACCACTGAGCGGCAAAGCGCCTCCCTCCAGCTCCGGCTCGCCGATCATCCAGCGAACCGCCCGCTCTGTGTAAGGAAGCCAGAAATTATAATCGTGACCGCCTGGGCTCTGATGATAAATATGCGGCACCTTGTTCTTCTTCAGGAAATCCACAAACATCAGGTTCGGCTCCAGAAGGAAGTCCTCGGATCCGCACGCCAGGTAAAGCTCCGGTATCTTTGTCCCGTCCGCGAGCATGTTCAGAATCAGCTGTTCCGGATTGTCATTGCCCGTCAATACGGTTTCCGGGCTGCCGAAAACTCTGCTGTAATACGCGTAGTCACCGCCCGCATTGGAATCGCCGGGCTTTAAGTTCGCTACTTCGTGCAGGATCAGCGCCGATGAGAAGGCGGCAATCTTACTGAAGTTCTGCGGATACGCGAGGCCCGTGTGCAGCGCGCCGAACCCGCCCATGGACAGACCCATCACATAGTGGTCTTCGCGGTCTTCGGAGAGTCCGAAGCACTTCGCGGCATAATGCACGAGCTCGTCACCCACATAGTCGGCAAAGTGGTCGTTGCAGCCCTCGCAGTTGGTGTAGAAGCAGTTTTCACCGCTCGGAAGAAATACCGCTACGTTATATTTGCGCGCCACATCCACAATATTGGTGTGCATCAGCCACTCCAGGTTGTTGTGGGTATAGCCGTTGAGCACCACCATCAGCTTCGTCGGCCTTGCATAATACGGATTTTCGGTTCCGTCAAAATTCATCTTATAGCGAGGGTCGTCCGGCAGGATAAACCGGAATTCCATGACCCGGCGCGTCGCCTCAAAATAGTTTTCAAGTCTTCCGAATGCCATTTTTTCTCCTTTACGCTCTTTATTCTTTTACTGCACCGACTGTGATGCCCTTTACGAAATACTTCTGCAGGAACGGGTAAACAATCAGCACCGGGATGATACCGGTCACGGCGATGGCCATTCTTGCGGTCGCTGCCGGGAAGGAAACGCCCGTAACGATGTTTGACGAGGACTGCAGGAAAGCAATACTGTCGTTGATCCGGTTCAGGATCAGCTGGATTGTGTAGAAGCGCTCGCCTTTGCGGGATGTCAGATAATACAGACCGTTGATCCAGTCGTTCCAGTAAGCAAGTCCTGTCATAAGACCGATGGTCGCATTGATCGGAATGGAAAGCGGCATTACGATCCGGACGAAAATACTGAACTCCGAAGCGCCGTCTACCTTGGCCGCTTCAAGGAGTGATGCCGGAATACTCGTCTTATAGTAGTTCTTCACCAGAATTACATTGAACGCGTTCATCATCAGATTCGGGAGAATCAGTCCCAGGTAGGTATCGCGTACATGGAAAACATTGCTCCAGATGTAGTAGCTGGCAACCTGTCCGCCGGAGAACAGCATTGTGAAGATGCACAGGAAGTTCAGGATGCGGCCGAACGGAAGGTTATCTTTGGCCAGCGCATAGGCGAACAGGCTCGTGAAGAGGATGCTGCCGGCTGTGCCGATGAGCGTAACCAGAAGCGTATTCAGGTAGCCGCGTCCGATCATGGCTGCATTGTTCATGATATAGCCGTAGGCTTCTGTGCTGAACTTGCCCGGGAAGAAGCTGTAGCCGTTGGCGAGCGCCCATTTCTCATCCGTGAAGGAGGCAATGATCAGCAGAATAAAGGGCAGCAGTGCAGCCAGAGATACGATGCCCATGACGCCGTTGGAAATGATCTGCCATTTCAGTTCGTCTTTGGATTTCATCTTGTTTCCTCCTCGCATTTAGAACAGTGCGCTCTCTTCGTTGTACTTTCTCACAACAGCATTTGTGATCAGGACGAAGATAAAGCCGACAATTGACTGGAACACGCTGGCCGCCGATGACATGGCAAAATCCGAATTCTTCATCAGGGCGTTGTACACATAGACATCGAGGGTCTGTGTGACGCTGTAGAGAGCGCCGTTGTTTTTGGGAATCTGGTAGAACAGGCTGAAGTCGGAAGTGACGATCCGGCCAAGGTTCAGGATCACCATTGTAATGATGGTTCCCTTGATCAGCGGCAGGGTGATCTGGCGGATCTGCTGCCACTTGGTGGCGCCATCCAGAGAAGCAGCCTCAAAGTAATCGGCGGACAGGCCTACGATACTGGAGTAGTAGATGATCATCATGTAGCCGATGTTCTTCCACATATAGGCAAAGGTCAGGATGTAAGGCCAGTACTTTTTCTCGGAGTACCAGTTAATGGCGTCCTGTCCGAGCGGCCTTAAAATGGAATTGTTGATAATACCGATGTCCTGCGCGAGGAAAGCATAGACGAGGTAGCTCGCAATAACCCAGCTCATCAGGTACGGGATCAGGATCAGGGACTGATACAGCTTTCCCATCTTCCTGGATTTGACTTCATTGAGCAGGATCGCCAGGGCGACGGCCAGAGCGGTTCCCAGGAAGAGGAACAGCAGGTTATACAGCACCGTGTTGCGGATGATGCCGATGGTCGCCTTCGTCTTGAACAGGAACTCAAAGTTCTTGAAACCCGCCCAGGGACTGCCAAGAATGCCTTTGGTGACGTCCAGCTTTTTAAAAGCCAGAACAATACCGAACATCGGCATGTAGTTATTGCAGATCATGTAGATGATCCCAGGCAAGGCCATGATATAGAATGGAACGTAGTTCTTCCATCTGATCTTTTTCTTAGGCATTGTGTTCTCCCCTTCTGTGATAAAAAGGGCCCTGTTGTTCACGTTCTTCTGTGAACCGACAGAGCCCTTTTGCTTACTCTTTATGTGCCGGCTTCGGAACTGTCTGCGCCTGCAGGCTTATCAGTGTGAAGCGTACCACGCATCCAGCTGCTTCTGGTTTTCCGCAATGATTTCATCGATACCGGCATCCTTGAGCGCCTGGATGAATTCAGGCATGACTTCTTCCGGATCTACCGTACCGTAGCCGACAATACTTCTGTACTGTGTTGCGACGGAGGAGACTGCTGCCGCCTGTGTGGAGACACTTTCCGGATTGAAGACATAGCCGAATGCCTTGGTGATGCGGCCGTCGTCGACAATCTTCTTGTTATATGCATCGATCTCATCATAGATGGAAGCTTCGTTCGGCTGGAATCTCGGAACAGTGAGAGAGTTTCCGTACAGGTCATTCGGTACCCACTGGCTCCAGGTGCCTGTTCCTGCCTTTACAATCGCTCTGCTGCCGTCAAGCTGCTCAACAACTTCATAGCTGACGCCTGCAAGGCCGTCGGAAAGAAGGGAGTCAACATCCTTTTCCAGCTCGCGGTCCTGATACAGGATGTTCAAAAACTGCATGACGCGCTCCGGGTTCTCGCAGGTATTCGGAATTGCCCAAAGTGCCTCGGATGCATAGGTTGTAGAAGCATAAGGCTCAACAAGCGGGAACTCCACAAGCTCTACGCCCAGGTTGTTCGCAAGACCGATGCTGCCGCCCGGTGAAGTGGAACCGATGGTTCCGAGGTAGTTTCCGGACTTCATCTGGCTGGTGACATCGTCGCTGACCGTTGTGACATCGGGATTGATGTAGCCTGCCTGATACCACTCACGCATCTGCTTGCAGTAATCCATGTATTCCTGGGTCTCAAACAGATCGACAACCGTGTTCTCACCGTCCAGGCCCGCGTTCATCAGTATGCCGTTGCTCTCCTGTCCGCCGAGGGCATCGATCTCATAGAACTGGTGGAAGCCGTCGGTAGCTGTGCCGTACAGAGACAGTGCATAATGACCTGCGCCGAATTCCTGCTTATAGGCCTCGAAAATCGGGGTCAGATCTGCCATCGTGTAGAGCTTGCCCTCTTCCGGCGCGATGCCCATCTGTTCCAGATAGTCTTTCCGGGCTGTGAAGGCCGTTCCCTGTCCATAGTTGAACACGCAGGGAACCGCATACAGAGTATCTTCAATGTATCCGAGGTTGATTCTCTCACCGAGAGCTGCGTCGATATCGCTTCCGTAAGCCGCATACAGGTCATTGAGCGGGCGGAACATGTTCTTGGAAGTATAATTGGAGATGCTGTCCATCGCCTGTGTAAAAGTAAAGACGCAGGCAAGGTCAAGCTTCTCTCCGGCTGCCAGCGAGCGGCTTGTCTCATTGGCAAGATCCCAGGCTGCGATCGGAATCAATGTTACGGTAGCGTTGATCTCAGGCTCAATGATGGCATTGATCGCTGCCTCGACCTGATCGAGTTCATCCGGATTGCCGCCCCAGGTTACAATCTGCATATCGATGTTGTACGCTTCGCTGTTGTCTGCGACCACAGCGCCGGCTTCTTCGCCTGCGCCCTCTTCAGCCGCCGCGGGCTGGGAGGATGCGGAGGAGCCCTCGGACTTTCCGCAGGCAGCGAGTGTTCCGGCGAGGAGGGATGTCGCAAAGAGCAGTGCAATAGCTTTCTTCTTCATAATTATCTCCCTTCATAGAGGTCATCCGTCTGGATGGATTGGTTTTTACACTGCTATCATATTTGTTCCGGGATTGGATGACCATTCAGATTCTCAATCCCCGACTTTTGAAGAATCAACTTTCCCGCTATAATAAATTCAGTTGGCGTTTATGCGGTCTGTCCGGCCGCGGAAGGGAGAGAAGGCCTTGTCAGTTTTTCCGGAAGAAAACAGGAGAAAACCAATCAGTCTGCGCCGGCAGGCGCTTCTGTTTCTGTGTCTTCTTCTGCTGCCCTTCAGCATTCTGTCCGCCATCCTTAGCATCCGCACCATGCGGAACCTGGAAAGTCAGTATTCCCGGCAGACAAGAGCCATACTGGATTCTTATGCCGCGCAGCTTGCGCACCGGATCAATATGTCGGATTATCTGCTCCTGAACCTTTTCACCAATAATGATCTTCTGCTGCGCTTTGAGCGCAATACCGGTGACTGGCATCATTCGCTCTACCGCAGGAATCTGAGTCAGGAGATCAATGATGCTCTGGTTCTCTCTGACTCCGCAGACGGCATCTTCCTGCTGCTGAACTCTTCCGAGGAGCTGATCCACATTTCGCATTTTCAGTACGGAAGGTACACATCACAGCTTCTGAGTGAAGCTTCTCTGCGCAAATATATAAAGGATACTGCGCGGAGTGATACAAAATGGCATCTTACAGAGGTGGATGGATCCCTCTGCCTGCTGCATATTCTCAGCGATTCTTCCTGCCGTTACGGCGCTTATATCAACTGTGATGCATTTCTGGAATCCCTTTCCTGGCAGGCGAATTCCGGCACTTCCGCTCTTTCCGTTGAAGCCGGACTTCCACAGGCGGGACGCGGGCATCTGACTGTCAGCTCGGGAATTACCCATACACCGGCTTTTTTAGTTCTCAAGACCCGTACCTCCGCCGTATACGGCAGCGTCCTGCCCTGGGTCGTCATCAGCATCCTGCTGATTGCCTTCTCTGTTCTCATGATCCCTCTTTTCCTGCTGACCTATTACCGGAAGATCAATCGTCCGCTCAGGACGCTTCAGGGCGCCTTTCATGAACTGGAGGGCGGCAACGAGGATTACCGGATCTTAGAGCCCGCCTCCTCCGAAGAGTTCTACGATACGAATCTCTCTTTTAATTCCATGGCATCCAACCTGTCCGCGCTGAAGAAACAGGTCCTCGAGGAGGAGCAGCACCGGCATGAGCTGGCAGAACATAACCTGAACCTGCAGCTGGATAACCTGCAGCTCCAGATTCGTCCGCATTTCCTGCAGAACACCATGAACCTGCTCTTTACACTGATTCACAGCGGTCAGTCAGAAAACGCCGAGCGTCTGGTGCTCTATCTTTCCAGATATTTCCGCTATATGTTCCGCCACGGTCACGATCTGGAGCTGTTCTCCAGGGAAATCGAAATGGTACGGGAATATCTGGAAATCTCCGCGCTGCACTATGAAAATGCCTTTACGGTTTCCTACCAGATTGACCCGATCCTCAGCTTTCTTCGGATCCCGCCGCTCCTTCTTCATAACTTTGTCGAAAATATCATCCAGCATGCCCTGATCCCCGGCAGAACCATTCATATCATCCTGTACGGAGAGTATGATGAAGATCAGAAAATGGCTGTTTTCCAAGTCTCCGACGACGGCAACGGCATTTCCGAAGAGTATGCCGGCATGATCAACCGCAACGACTTCTCATCGCTTCCTGCCGGGAAGCATATCGGTGTGCGCAATTCCATCAACCGGCTGCATTATTATTTCGGCGAGCAGGCCGGTGTCACTGTGGATACCGCAGAGGGGGAGGGAAAGACCTTTACCATTCGCATTCCCTGCAATCTTACGGAGGAGGACGAGGAGGACAACAAAGGATGAAGCTGCTGATGGTCAACGACGCAGCGCTCGAGCTGCATACCATGGAAATAGAGATTCCCTGGAAGAATTACGGAATCGACACCGTCTTCACGGCGGAGAGCGCGGCGCAGGCAAGGGAAATCCTGCTTTCACAGCAGGTTGATCTTCTGATGTGCGACATCGAGATGCCCGGAGAAGACGGAATATCCCTGATCCGCTGGATCCGGCAGCAGAAGTATGATATTGAATGTATCCTGCTGACCTGCCATTCGGATTTTGTCTATGCGAAGGAAGCCATCTCCCTCGGATGCCGGGAATATATCGTTCTGCCCGCACGCTACGAGGATATCGGCAGCACTGTACAGCGCGTCGTCGGACAGCGCAGGGAGCTGCAGCACGCCATCGAGCTGCAGGAGTACGGACGCAACTGGGTGCAGCAGCATCAGGAAGAGCTGCAGGAGGAACAGAAGAAGCAGAACGCGCAGGCAATTTCCCCAAAGGAAACAGCAGAAAAATGTGCTGCGTACATCCAGGAGCATCTGGGCGATGAAGATCTGAATGTGCAGGCGCTTGGAAGTGTTTTCTACCTGAATCCCATTTACTTAAGCCGCATTTTCAAGCGGGAAAAGGGCATTGCCATCAACCAGTGGATCACGAGGCAGAGAATGGAACTGGCAGGCAGGCTTTTAAAGGATCCGGGCCTGTCTGCCAATCTGGTCGCGCAGCACTGCGGCTACGCCAATTATCCGTATTTCTCCACGGTCTTCAAATCTTATTACGGCTGTACGCCGTCACAGTACGCGGCAAGAGAAGCGCCTGATGCCTGAACCTGCGTGGACAGACCGTTCTGTCAGATGCCGTCAGATAAAATATCCGGCAAAATATCCCTCATGGACAGCCTCGTTGATGCGCCTCGGCGCTGCGCAGTCACCCACGATCCGCACATCATACATAAGCTCCGAGAATGCCGACGCCTCTTCAAAGCGGGGAACAAGACCGACGCAGAGTACGACGCTGTCTGCCTTCGCAGCGCATTCTCTTTTATCCTTATCCAGATAAAGGACTGCCTCTTCTGTAATCTCCTGCGTCCGGACCCCCAGGCACACGTGTATTTGCGGACGTATCTTAAGCTGCTCAAAGAGCGCTCCGCGGTAAAGGAGATTGCCGGCAGCCGCCAGCTTGTCCATCATCTCCAGAATCGTAACTTCCTTCCCTTCATCCGCCAGGGAAAGCGCGAGTTCACAGCCGGAAGGGCCTCCGCCGATGATAACAATATGTTTGCCAAGAGGAATACTGTGCGCCTCGACGATATTCTTCACGTGCGGCAGATCCGCGCCGGGTATATTGATACTTCTTGGATAAGATCCGATGGCGCAGATAATTTCGTCCGGATCCAGTTCTCTTATCACCTCCGGCGTCGCTTCACAGCGAAGGCGGACGTCAATGGGCAGTTTATTCGTCATGGTGATCAGATAATTTCGGAAATTCCGCATATCCAGCTTATGCGGGTCCGTCTCCGAAATATTCAGAAGTCCGCCCAGCCTGTCCGTCTTCTCGAACAGAATAACTTCGTGGCCGCGCCATGCCGCCGCAATGGCTGCGCTCATGCCCGCCGGGCCTGCACCTATGACGGCGACGCGCTTCCCGGTGCAGCGGCCCGTATGTGAAGCGGCCGGGTTTTCATCCGCAGACGGTGCGCCTGCTGCAAGTGCGTCTTCTTTCTGCCTCCGGCGCAGGATCTCTTCCTCTGCCTGAAGTCTTAGCTCCCGCTCATAGCGGGGATTAACGGCGCAGCCCTGACTGCATCCGCCGGTCGCAACACCGTAGCAGGAAACGCATCGTATACAGGTCCGGATTTCCTCCGGGCGGTTGTCTCTTGCCTTGTTCGCCCAGTCCGGGTCTGCGATGAAGGGTCTTCCGAGCGCAATAAGATCTGCGCTGCCCTCCTCCAGAATCGATTCCGCCTCATCCGGCGTCGTAATGCTGCCGACAACAGCTACCGGGATCCTTGTCACCCTCTGCTTCACGAGCCGCGCGAACGGGACATTAAGCTGATGCGGGTGGAGGCTGGGCGCTTCAATGTAGCTGGTGGCGTGAACAAGCTTGTCCAGTCCTGACGAGATATGCGCCATGTTAATCAGATCCTGGGCTTCATAAACAAACTTCGCGACCTCTTCCGGCGTCAGACCTCCCTCAACATATTCCTCGGCGCCGATCCGGATATCGATCGGATAAGAGGGGCCGACTGCCTTCCGGACTGCACGGATAATCTCCATGGGAAAGCGGATACGGTTCTCAAAGCTGCCGCCGTATTCATCCGTCCGGTGATTGAAAAACGGACTCATGAACTGCGCAGGCAGCCAGCCGTGTCCCATGTGCAGCATGACCATATCGAAGCCCATGCGGCGTGCTTCCACGGCCGAGGCTGCAAACTCCGCGCAGACCCGCTCCATATCTTCCTTCTCCATACCCCGCACATGTGTCTCATCGATTACATCGGGCTCAATCCGCTCATAGCCGCCCACTTCCGAAAAGCTCCGCTCCATGGTGCAGGGGCCGATGGGCGTCGCATGGGTCCTGCGGCAGTCGGCAAACTGACCGGCGTGGAAAAGCTCCGCAGAGGCCTTTGCCCCGTACTGGTGGATCATACTGATTTCTTCTTCGAAAATCTTCTTCTCGCTCCCCCAGAGACTGCTGGATTCAAAATAGATCAGAGAATCTGTGTCATTGACGCCGATACTGCCGATGATCACAAGACCCGCGCCGCCGCGCGCCTTCGCGGCTATGGATTCAACCTTGTCTGCCGGCGAGGGCTCAGCCGCATAGCTTGTAATGGGCGCCGCAATAATCCGGTTCTTTAAAATGGTATTGCCGACCCGGACCGGTGTGAAAAGCTTCTGATATCTGGTGTCCAGTTTCATAAAAATCTCCCTGTTTCAGAGCATAAAAAAGGCTGTTCTTATTTCATGACTCTAATGTAGTCCGAAAGAACAGCCGTGAAAATTCACAGACGCAACTATATGACTTTGAAAATCTAACTTCTGTCTGACGCTGCCGCCGCGCCTTCCGAAGAGGCCGGGAGACTCCCCGGCTGATTTAAAGAGTCCGGCTGAGATATTTCCATTTCCATGCTGCGGTAATGCCGGAGATATCGCTTCAGGTCGCTGATCGCGATGGACGGATCTCTCTTTTCGAGGGAAATAATATACTTCTCGTGATCCTCCGCCAGCAGCTTCCACTTATAATCAGGAGCGTTCCTGTCTTCCGAGGCGTTCCTTACCTTACCGTACAGGTCATTATTTGCCTTAAGCTGGGTCCTGAGAAGATCCTGCAGGATATACTGGACCATCAGGAAAACATCGTTGCGCGTTATTTTGCAGATGCAGCGGTGAAAAGCCATATCTGATTCGACAAACTCTTCATAGGAGCCTTCCTGCGCCGTCTGCTTCATTTTTTCATAGATTTCGCGCAGCCTTGCGATATCCTCATCCGTGCGGCGTGCGCAGGCAAGCTCAAGGCATGCATTCTCAAAGAACGCGCGGAATTCCCGGATCTCTTCCACAGAATTCTGCGACCCCAGAAGATCCGTTATTCCGCCGAGCAGTGAAGAAAGACGAAACTCCTTTACGAAGCTCCCCTCGCCGACTCTGGATTCCACAACTCCGATCGCGCTCAGCCTCTGGAGCGCGTTGCGGGCCGTCATCCTGCTGACATGAAACTGTTCGGCGAGCTCATTCTCGCTCGGAATCTTGTCACCGGCTTTCCAGACGCCTGTCGCGATTTCTTTTTTCAATATTTCAAAGATCTGTTCGCTGGCTCCGGTCCGCTGCAGATTGTAGTGCTCATTGGCGTTTCCCTGTGAAAGATTCATAAATTCGTCCTCTCCATTTTGTCGAAAACTTCCAAAAAATAAGAAATTTGAAAAGATCGGTTGACTTATTATAGCATTGATTTTATTATCTGTATAGTTGTATAACAACCATACAGATATACAGGTCGGCACTACTCAGGAATACGACAATGGAACTTACCTACACAGAAAGAATGAGCACGGGGCTGCGGCCGGCAGAATGCGGCGCAGCGGAAAGAAAAGAGATTATGGTTCCGATGCGGGACGGCGTTCTTCTGCGGACGCTGATTTACACTCCGGATACCGAAGGCCCCTGGCCGGTGCTGTTTTCCCGGTCTCCTTACCTGAAGAACCAGGAGATCTACGATTACCAGGGCAGGATCTTTTCGGAAAGGGGCTATGCCTTTGTACTCCAGTACTGCCGCGGAACCGGCGGCTCGGAAGGCAGGTGGGATCCCTTTGTAAACGAAAAGGCAGACGGCGAGGATGCACTGAAGTGGCTTGAAAAACAGTCCTTTGTCTCAGTGATCGGTCTTTACGGTTTTTCGTATGTGGCTTATACCCAGTGGGTTCTGCTGGATCGCCTGACGCCGAAGGTAAAGACAGCCTACATCGTCCACTTCGGCACTGACCGGTACCGCCAGATGTATTCGGACGGACTTTTCCGGCACGACATCTATACTCCCTGGGCGATGGACAATAACAAAGACGGTATAAAGCTTCCCTACGAAAAAGCGCTTGAAGCCGGAATGTACCGTCCTCATATACGGGCAGACCGCGATGTATTCGGCATGGATCTTTCCTGGTACAGGGACTGGATCTCGCACACGGATTATGAAGACGACTTCTGGAAGAAAAGCTTCTGGGAGGATCTGAAGGGCATTCCCGGAAAAGTAGATATCCCCGTCTGCCTGTGCTGCGGCTGGTATGACCACCACTTCGGCGGAATGATGGAGGCCTGGTCTTCTCTTTCCGAAAAGGCAAAGGAGCATTCAAGACTTGTCATCGGCCCGTGGGTTCACCATAAACAGAGCTGCATAGAAGGGAAAGACACCTCCGATGCTTTCACAGGAAGCTTCCACGGTTATGAAGCAGCCCTGAGGTGGATGGACCGGTGCCTGAAGGACACCGTTCTTCCCGAAAAGGAAGCCTGGCTGTATGTAGTCGGGAAGGGCTGGCAGAAGGATAACACCTGGCCGGTAAAAACCGGGGCGAGGCGGCTGTATTTCAAAGACCGGTCGCTGACGGACAGGCAGAGTACGAAAGAGACCTCCCGCTCATATGTCTATGATCCGAAGGACGTTATCCGGACGCACGGCGCGGAATGTATGTGCTATGCGCCCCTTGCCGAAAGAGGGAGCCTCCTGCAGCCGGAAGCGGATTACAGAAGCGATGTCCTGAGCTATGTCAGCGACGCCCTTGAGAGTGACCTTACCGTCCGCGGAAATGTCCGGATTCATCTGAAGGTTAAAAGTGACGCAGAGGATACAGCCTTTATTGTCCGCCTGATGGAGGTCACGCCGGACGGCAGAGCCTTTAATATCCGCACCGGCGCTTCATCCCTGAGATACAGAAACGGTGCCGGAAAGGCAGTATCCTACACTCCGGACGAGCCGGCTTTTCTCGAATACAGTCTCTGGGACATCTGCTGGCACTTTAAGCGGGGCTCGCGAATACGGATCGACATCGCATCGTCAAGCTTTCCCGAGTATCACATTCATCCCAATACCGCAGAGCCCTGGGCGCTTGCGGCTCAGACAAAAACTGCCCTGCAGACAATATTTGCAGGCGGCAAAGACGGATCCTTTCTCGACCTTCCGGCCGAGTGAAGATAAATAATGTAACGAAGTAATGTCAGTATTGAACCATATATGAGGAGGAAATTTTTATGGCACTGGCAGCAATAGGTTTTATAACAGTCATCCTGACGCTGGCTCTCATGCTCAGCAAAAAAATGTCGCCGACCGCGACCCTGATTACGGTTCCGGGCATCATGTGCATCATCGCAGGTTTCGCGGGTGTCCTTGACCTGGGAGAAAAGACAGGAATAAAGGGCATTGTCGGGTGCCTCAGCTCTTACACCGTGAGCGGCGTGGGCTCCGTAGCGGCGACGACCGTCATGTTCATGTTCGCCATGATCTTCTTTAATTCCATGATGGATGCAGGCGCATTTGATCCCATTATTAACGCAGCTGTAAAGTTCGCGGGCACCAACCCCGTCAAGATCACAGTGGCAACTGTCCTGATCGCAGTCATCGGTCATCTGGACGGCAACGGTATCACAACGACTCTGATCACCTGCAGCGCCATGCTCCCGATCTACCGCAAGATGCGCATGAAGCCCATCAACCTCATCCTGCTGTGCGCTCTTACACAGGGCCTTATTAACATCGCTCCCTGGGGCGGCCCGCTTCTTCGTGTCATGACTGCCTATAACGCTTCCATGGGCGAGGTGTTCAATCCACTGATCGCTCCCATGGCCGTCGGCCTCGCTGCAATTCTCGCTCTTGCCGTATTCATGGGAAAGAACGAAGCAAAGCGCCTTGCTGCTCTTACGGAAGAAGAAAAGAACGCCTCTGTAGACAATTCCGAAGTGAACGGAATCGAAACCGACGAGAGCCTTAAGCGCCCGAAGCTTGTTGTTTTCAATCTGATCCTGGTTGTCTGCGTCCTTGCAGCAATGGTCTCCGAGCTTCTCGCTCCCTGCCCCGCAATGATGTTCGGCGCAATTATCGGTCTTCTTGTCAACTATCCCGATATCAAGCTTCAGCAGAAGCTGATCGCAAAATACGGTTCTCTCTGCCTTAACATGGCAACCATCATGTTCGCTGCAGGCGTATTCACCGGTGTCCTTAAAAACTCCGGAATGCTGGAGGCAATGGCCGCCGCTCTTGCAGGCGCGATCCCTGCCAGCATCGGCAAGCTGACTCCCGTCCTGATCGGTATCGTCGGCGTTCCCGCGAGTATGATCTTCACTCCGGACGCATGGTATTACAGCATCCTTCCTGTCCTTACAACCGCTGTCGAAGGTGCCGGCGTAAGCGCCCTGTCCTGCGCAAGGGCATCGCTCCTCGGTCAGATGACACTCGGCTTCCCCGGAAGCCCGCTCCTTGCAGGATCCTTCCTGCTGCCCGCTATGATCAATATTGACTTCCCCGACTACCAGAAGAAATGGTTCCCCTATGCGTGGGGCGTCAGCCTGATCATGCTTGTTTCCGCTCTTATTACCGGCTGTGTAACTCTGTGATAATTCCCTTCTCTGGCGCAGAACAGCCTTCGAAAACGCCCCGGTCCTCCAAAAGAGGCCGGGGCGTTTGTCAGTGCTTTTATTTGTATTTACAGATGGCAGGCACTTTTCCGGAATACTCCTGCCTGTTCTCAGATCTCCAGGTCCTCGAACCCGGTCGCGAGCGAGTAGTTCTCTGTCCTTACCCGCATCATTTCGTTGATGAGCCCGGATGAGAGGTGTTCCTCCCCGGCCGTTCGGATCAGGCTGCTGACATCCGCGGCGGTAAGGCTGCCCGTCTTCATGAGGGCGTCAAAAAGTGCTTCATACGCGTCCTTGAACTTCTCGTTCGCGGGCATGAACTGCGGAGCCTGTGCGAAATGCTCAATCAAAAGGCGCAGGTACCACTGTCTGTGCTCCGGAAGGAGGTGTTCGTCATAGCGGAGCCTCCCAAGCGCCATCCTTGCGGAAAAGTCCAGGCGGAAAACCTCCTGCGCGAGCCTGTCAAAATAGTCGACCTTCTCGAAGAAGAAATCCTTCGGGATGTGGGCCAGTCTTCCGAACTTTCTGTCCGCCAGAAGAATCTTGTCCCTTGCCGCGGGAAGTCCGATCCTGTAGACAACAACGCCGCGCCGGTCGGTCCTGTCCATCCACTGGAGGAAGACCGCGTGGTCAAACGCATTGTCGGCAATCGCATAAAGCGGCAGGTCCTGTTCAGCGCCGTCTTTTTCCGGCTCCCCGTCTGCCGGCGCAGACGAACTGTCCGCACCGGATGCAGGGGCTCTAAGGCACACCTGCAGCTTTTCGATACCGCAGCTGTTGAAGGTGTGGGGGCCGAGGACGCATACGCTCTCCGGGAAGGAGAGCTTCTTCAATCCGTGGCAGGCGTAGAAAGCGCCGACGTCGGGCATGCTCCGCAGCATGGCGGGCTGAATGCAGCCCTCCGGCTTTCCTTCCTCCACAGACTTCAAGTCACACATGCCGATTGCCCTTACCGTTCCCGGAACGGATACGCGGGTCAGGTTTACGCATTCGCCGAAGCACCCCGCCGGCAGGGCGGTTACGCCCTCCGGAATGTTGATCTTTGTCAGGTTGCTGCAGTGCCAGAAGGCATATTCGCCGATATGGCGGATCGTTTCGGGCAGAATGACCTCGGAGGGGCCTCCCTCGTCCTTCACCTCATGCGTGACCTTTGCCCCGGACATGAGGATGAACATGTTGAAGCTGAAAGGAGCTGTAAAACCGGCTTCAAACGCCTCTTCCGGCATATGGAAGGGCGCAAAGGCAAGCGGGGCGATCCTGGTTACGGGCTTTCCCGCGATGTGCGAGGGCACCTCTGCAATGCCCGGGGATCTGCTCCATCTTACGAGGGTCAGCGAATGGTCATCATTTTCAATATAGACGGGCTCTGTACTATAGCTCAATCCTGATCTCCCTGAGAAGGTCCTCTTCCCTGCTGTGCAGGAGCAGCGCCTTGCTCTCTTCAAAATAATCCATGCTGAGGAACTGTCCGATGAACGCGGTTGCCCTGCGCGATACAGACAGGTCGTTGACAGCGATCGACAGCTCAATTCCCTTGCCGTAGGCCTCTTTGAGGAAGTTCAGCATATTGCCGATCTCCTGCTGGGTGTGCGCAACCTCTGACTGGAGCATTGCCGTCTCGCTGCGCACGGCATCGCGCCTCTGCGTCCATTCGACGGTTTCTCTTCCGGTCTCGGCCTTTTCTGCCTTCAGCTTCGCAACCCTTGCCGCAAGGTCATCGTGCTTTTTCACACAGGCATCCATATCGCCGGTCACCTGCTCGAGAAGGAGGCCGACAAGCGTTATCCTCTCGTCCGTCTTTGCACTCTTTGCCTCTTCGATGACAGACTCATCGACAAGGCCCTGCAGAATGTTCTCGGTCTTCCAGGCCTTCTTGTATTTCTGGTACAGCTGATAGTAAAGCGCAAAATCTCTTGCCGTATCCGGATCCTGCAGATACTGCGTGACCAGCGCGTCGGTCACCGGAATCGCGAGCTCCTCGTGGAAGCTGATCATCTCCGAGAGATCCTCCCACGCGCGGGGCGTGACGACGTTCATGCCGTTAACCTGTGTCGTAACCTTATAGAAATCCGTGGGACGGATGTCCAGGTAGCTGATGATGCAGCGCTCGACATTGTTCTGGATGGCGTATTCCTTGAAGGCGCGGTAATCCGGTTCAATATTCATGACCTTCAGGCGGTCTCTTGTCGCGGCATCCAGCTCGTGGGCGCTCTTGTTGTAGCGGGGCGGGTTTCCGGCCGTTACAATCACCCATCCCGGAGGGACCTGATGTCCTCCGAATACCTTGTACTGGAGGAAGAGGAGCATTGCCGGGGAGAGCGTCTCACTGACGCAGTTGATCTCGTCGAGGAAGAGGATTCCCTCCTTTTTTCCCTCGGTCCGCATGCAGTCATACACACTGGCCAGGATCTCACTCATCGTGTACTCACTGACCTGATACTCTCTGCCCTCATACTCACGGGTTACGATGACAGGAAGTCCCAGCGCACTCTGCCTGGTGTGGTGGGTCATGGAATAGCTCACAAGTCCCAGTCCCATCTCATCCGCTATCTGCTGCATGATTGCCGTCTTTCCGAGTCCGGGAGGTCCCATGACGAAAACGGGGCGCTGGTGTACCACGGGAATCCTGTAGGTACCGTCGTCATTCTTCTGCAAGTAGATACGCACTGCATTTTTTATCTGTTCTTTTGCTGTAGCAATATTCATATTCTCAATCCTGTTTTCCCTGTCATGCCGGGAAACTCCCGGCTGATCCGCTATTGTCCGGGCTCCTGTATCCGGACTACTTTGTCTCCAGAAGCTTTATGGTATCCGTCGTCAGAACCGCGCGGATAGCCCATGATGGAACCCTCGGGCTGATGTGGTCGTCGCGGTTGAAAATAAACGCAGTTTTATAGTCCGGCTCTGTCTCCGGATATTCTCCGACACCGTCGGTAAAATATAATAATCCGTCAGGCTTTTCCATCTTCCCCTCATCGCGGAGCTTCTGGATATAGGCAAAGACCGGCCGGAAGTCGGTTCCGCCGAAGCCCCGGAGGCGCAGGTCTTTGATGACGTCCTCGAGCTGGTCCATGTCCTTGATGCGCGTGACGCTCTGGATCTCTGCGTCGCACTGCATAAGGAGGATATCCACCATCCTCGTAAAGGATCCGGTTGAGCGCAGGACGTCGCAGGTCTTCTGCAGGAAGCTCTGGACGATGTCACCCTGGACACTTCCGGAGGTGTCGATCGCAATGATGAAGGTCCTGATCCTGTGCTCCTCGGAAAATTCGAGGGGCTCGATCAGGGGGATGTTGCCGTAAATTTCCAGTCCGTATTTATAATAGGCTATATCAAAGGCTTCGTCGGAGACATGGAGAATCTCCTGCTCCGCGCCGAAGTTGCGCAGGAATTCCCCGTAATCAATCTCCTGCCAGAGAATGGGCTCAAGCTGGTCGACAAAGCGGCCCGCCCTTTTTCCGAACCTGTTCTGGAATGCCGTCAGTTCCATCTGGGCCGCCCTTGCGAGCTTCTGCCATTCTGTCTGGATCTGCTCATTCTCCATTTCAGAGAGCATCACCGCGGACTCATCGTCCTCCGCGGCGCTCCTTCCCTCGGAGCTCTCCTCCGTCTCCTCGTCGGAGCCGTCGTCCGGCGTCATGACAAGAGATCCGCCCCTTGCCTTCCTTCTTCCGTCCTTATCATGCATTTTCCAGAGACTGTGATCGTCCCGCTCGAAGAGCTTTCTCCAGCGGAGGATCTCCTCGCGGGAGGAACGGTCGTTGATACAGCTGTTATAGATTTCCTCCGCCGTCATGTGAGGCGCTTTATTCTGTACGCGGAAAAAAATATCATCTTCATGCGCATCCGCCGGTCTGAATGCGTCCCCCATGCCGCCGTCGGCGGAAAGGTCGGCGATAATCTTCTCGACCGCGATGTCGCTGGCGGCATCCCACAGGTCGTTATCCGCGATCTGCTTTCTGTAGGGATGCCCGAAAAGACAGTGCAGCAGCATATGCAGAAGCATGCGCGCCGGCATTCCGCCGTCCTTTGCGAATGCTTTGCAGAGCTCTGCGTCATTGTAGAAAATATACCGGCCGTTCGTCAGCGGAAGCTCGCCTGCCGCCTCCGTACTGACAAAAGAAAAGCGTCCTGTGGCATTTGCAAGGAAATGAAATGCCATCAGGACCTCTTCCTGTGCAAGCGACCAGATTTTGTCAGCTTGCGTTATACTCAAAGTTCGCCGTCCTCCACATGGATCTTCATGCGCATGACAGCGCTGCCCATGGATTTTCCAAGGCTGTCCAGACGAAGGGACATTGTAGCGCCGCCGCCCAGAGCGTGCTTCATAACAAAGTTGAAGCCGCCAAGGCTCGGGACGTCATAGCGGGTGATCTCGCCCTTGACCATATCGCCGAAGTAAGCCTTCAGCTTTTCAGGGGTAACCTCACGCTCGATAATCTTGTAATACTCCGGCTTGCGGGCGTAGACGCATACATTGGAAGTATCGCCTTTATCACCGCTTCTGCCGTGAGCGATATCATTCAGATAAATT
>CADBPC010000144.1 GCA_902796425.1 uncultured Lachnospiraceae bacterium | reverse complement strand
CTCGTTCTGCATTGATGACATATACGGTGATTATTACATGACGGATCCGGTCGTATTCTATGTGGACGCGGACGGAGAGGTGATGTTTTGATGGTGCCTGACCCCATTAAATTTTTATAAACAAATTAATGCGTATTAGCGAAATGCTTGTGTTATAAGCAATATGCAACAGGCAGGATAGGGGGAATAGACAGGTAAGGGAATTTGACGAAGAGCGGAGACGCTGGTAGGATTTAAGTGCTCGAAAGAGCAGGAGCACTGCTATAGCGGATGCGGTTGGCCATCATCTTCGAAAGGAGGTGAAGCTTATGCCGATTACAATAACGATCCATGTGTTTGGTTTTACCATCACAGTTAGAGTAAAAAGCAACAACCGCCACTCTGGCCAGTGACGGTTGTACAGCTTTATGCTATATGATTTGAAAATGGTTTGAGGTCAACGGCTTTTAGCAGTGTTCCTCTGTTAAGTAGATTATACAGCCCCCTCACATTCATTGTCAATGAGCCGCAGGGGGGCTCCTGCAATACGCTTAAAAGAAGTAGATGTGATTGACGAATTGCGACAGGAATGATAGTGTATAGATACCGATGGGGTAAAAGGACCACCATCGGGATACTGGAGGTGTAGCCGTGACTATATCGGAGAGGATATTTGAGCTGCTGGAGCAGCGCGGAATGAGCCAGAAGGAGTTTTCAGAGAAGACAGGGATCGCACAGAGCAGTATCAGCGACTGGAAGAGGAAGAAGACGAACCCGGTGAGCGAGAAGATTCTGATCATCTGCAGTGTGCTGGATGTGACACCATATGAACTGCTTGGTGGTACAGACGGAGTTGGCAGACGGAACAATCCTTCTGATATGATAGTGATCGACAAGAATTCAGAATATGGAAACGCACTGATGGAGTTTCTGTCTCTGGATAATGGAAGAAAGGGGCGACTCCTGGGATATCTGAAAGCGCTGACAGAGATGCAGCAGATGGACAAGAGCTGAGTAACAGTAACTGTGTGAGAAAGACAGGAAATGATGGAGAGAAGAAGTCTCTCCATTTTCAAACAGACAGGATACGTAAAAACAAAATAAAATAAAAAAACGAATCGCAATATTGATTGAAACTAAAACAAAGAAAGCGGGGGATAGGAACGAGAAAGAGAAGAGAATGGTATGAGGGGGCGAGTTATCACATCATGGGAAGAGGAAACCGGCACGGTGTGATCTTTAAGTCGGAGGAGGATTACTGCTTCTTCCTGAGGATCCTGAAGGAGATCCAGGACAGGAATCCTTTTGTCCTGCATGCAATATGCCTCATGACAAACCACTTTCACCTGGAGCTGACAACGAAGAGCAATCCGATCTGGAAGATCATGCAGCAGCTGATGAACTATTATGCGCGTACATTTAACCAGAGGCACGGATACCAGGGGCATTTGTTTGACGGTCGGTATGTTTCCTGCCTGATTGAAGATGAGCGCTATTTCCTGGAAGTGAGCCGCTACATACACCTCAACCCGGTCAAGGCGATGATGGTCAGGGAGCCGATCGAGTATAAGTACAGCAGTTATGGAGTATTCGTATCAGGAAAAGACGGTCTGCCGCGGGGAAAAGCCGGCGGGATGATCGCAGAGGCCGTGGATACGACCCGTATCCTGAGTGCATTCCGGAATGACCCGCGGGAGCAGTACAGAATGTTCGTGGAAGGGAAGATCTCCCATGCGGAGCAGGAGATGCTGATCATGAAAGACGTGAAGGAGAACGAATCCTGGCTGCCATGGTAAGGAGCATGTCCCTGGAAGGTATCGAAGGATTCCCTGGGACAGTGGTGCCTGCCCCCATTTTATTGGCCTCTGAAATTCATATGCAAGGCGGATGCCTTGCCGGGGAGTACCGTCATCCGAAGATCCATAAATAGGTGGAACAATGAGAATATACATTGACTTTGACGACGTTATCTGCGAAACAGCCAAACACTTTTGTTGTATCGAAAGAGAATGATTTGATATTGATTTGCCATATCAGGAGAGCTCACTGTACGGAAGAAAAAATGATAAGAGAATACAATTTTTCTGCGGAAAAAATGTTGAATATATACACTTTTTCTTCATAATCTCGTTTTTGACAGTTAAGGAAAGCAAAAAAGCCAGAAGACGTCCAGTTTATGCGCCTTCCGGCTTTTTTATTGAGGCCATGCCTGGGTGCCTACCATTAAAGGGACCCCTTTGATAGGCTTTTACTTTGGAGTTGGCGTGGCCGTTTCTGTTGACATATAATTTGTGATTTCCACTTGTCCTGCTTGAATCGTGCACACATGCCATGTGTTGCCTTCTGCAGACGTTATTGAGACGCTCTGCACAGACTCCCCGGGGGCATAGATGGTCACGTCTGCGCCGCTGGACTGCATGTTTCCCGATTCCATATAATCAAAAACCTCAAATTCGTAAGAACCGTCCAGATCATAAATCGTTGTTGTCTCTACGCCATGCCCGGAGCGGGAATCTATATCCAGCGAAGCTGCCAGAGAATCTCCGGAATAGATTTCAGGCCTGGAAAACTTTAATACCTCCTCGCTGCCAAACAGATAGGAATCCAGGTCGCAGGTGTCATCCTCCCATTCCAGGACGATTCTGATCTCATCAGTAACGGATCTTACGATGACGAAATTCTCCCTGGAATCAGATTCCGAAGAAGAGACAACAATTTCTTTTTCAGATTAGAAGTAATCATCCTTTGTAATGACTGCCAAATACTTGCCGCGAGGCAGATATAAGCTGTAATTCCCATTACTGTCAGTTGTTGTGGTTAAAAAAGACTCTCCCTCTGCGGTATCACCCTTATAGAAACTGAGTGTTGCATCTGCAACTCCGTCACCAGACTGTGCCTCTTCTACTGTTCCGTATAAAGTAGTATGGGGTATGCCAAGATCCTCCTCTGTGTCTGAGAAACCTCCAACCGATTGATTATTATTAACTGGTTCCTGCGGATAGAATTGATCAATTATTATTATAATTCGCTTCTTCTAAAATCAGCAAGTAGATTGCAGGGAAGCATATCGGTAAATGACCCTAGTCTGGGAACGCGGATGGACACGCCTGACAGGTCCGGCGAAAGAACTCATCACAGGATAATGGAAGAAAGGTGGCGGCTGCTGGCAGATGCATTTGACCTCTGGGGTGGAGTGACCCTTTTCGGTGTCTGGGCGGGGGCAAAGAGGGCATTTGAGACCAGAGGTGGAATGACCCTTGTAGCTATCGCAGATCCATACTATAATCATCTCAGAGCCACCGGCTCGCATGGATGGCATGCTGTATTTTGCTGTATGTATATCATCCTGGTTGTTAGTTTTGGAGACAGGGCTAATGGGCAGAGAGATAGCGGACAATAAACTACAGAAATGGAATCAGTGGAATGATGAAATGGAACAGATTTACTCCGGCAGTAGCGGGAGTAGGTGTGTTTGTTGAACAGTGAGTCAGAAGGATCGTCTTTGTACTTGCTTGGAATTCCCTCAGATCCTGATTCATGCCTCCGAGTTTCTTGTAAGGACATTGTGCCGGTAAAGAAAAGGAGGTCTTTTTATGTCCAAAAGAGTGCTGAAGAATAGGAAATGGCCTGAAAACTGCGTTTGGCCGG
>CADBPC010000143.1 GCA_902796425.1 uncultured Lachnospiraceae bacterium | reverse complement strand
TGTAACGGCGCCGAATGCAAATGCTGTTTTACAGAATGCCGTAGCAGGATGGATCGACATGGCAGAACGGGGAGATCATACTGCCTTGATGGTCGATACTGCTGAAAAGACGTATTCAGAAAAGTTTCTTCAGAATAAGCGAAAGTATTTCCCATTACTGGCCAGGTTTACAAAACCCGGGACTTATGAGCGTTTTTTGAAAAACGCCCATGCTATCCTGGGACTCGACTGCCGCAGTGAGCTGTCGTCTGTCACCGCTCCGACATTCATTATTGCGGGCGGCGATGATCATATTGTTGGGAATGAGGCGGCATATGAATTACGCAGAGCGATCAAGGACAGCGAACTGTATGTATATGATCACCTGGGACACGGTGCGTTTGAGGAGGCAAAAGATTTCTATGACCGGGTCCTGGAATACTGCGAACGGTAAATGTACTTGTGCATTGGTTATTTTCCTGTTCTGACTTATTATATGGGAGGGAAGTACTCGCAGATGAGTATATTTGATCTGTGAAGAATGCATGCTGTGAACGCATAAAGGCACATATTACCAAGGAGCAGAGGAATGAACGATATTCTGTGCAGGCAGCTTTCACTGGATTACTGCTGCCGGGAAGAGGATGTGAAGGATAAAGAGCATCACTTCACTAAGTTTTCTTTTCTGGAAGGCAGGAGGCGGTTCAGGGAAGAGAAGGATTGTTTTCTGAAAATTACGATTGTAAACGGGAAAATATTGGCTTCCGGAAATGCTTCTATCATCGAATGGTGCGAGAAGGAATTTGGCGAAGCCAGGGGCGAGTGGTTTTTCGAACCGGACACATTAAGAAAGATCGATTATAAACTGCAGGAGTCAGGTTATAAAATCGGAATGCTGCATCCCTTCTATATTAGTGAAGCTGTCTCGGATGTCGCCCCCGGGGAGTATGAGATCCGGTGGTTTGAAGGAGAGGGCATCGAGCAGTTCCGCGGAGACGGGCGTTTTAAGGAAGCCTACAGTTTTTGCGAGGAAGCGCCCGATGTGCTGGGCGTAGGGGCATACAAAAACGGAGAAATCCATGGTATGGCAGGAGCCAGTGCCGACAGCCCGCTCATGTGGCAGATCGGTATCAATGTGATGCCTCAGGCAGAGGGCCTTGGAATTGCAAAGATGCTGGTGCAGCTTCTTAAAAATGAGATTATCAAAAGAGGCATTCTTCCGTTTTACGGCACTGCCATCTCGCATCTTGCATCCCAGTCAGTTGCGCTCGGATCCGGATTTCATCCGGCATGGATCGAGCTTGCCGCGATGCTTTCGTAGATGCTCCTCATATACTCGAATCTGAACATAATTGCGGATGGCAGGCGGTGCCAGCGGAATTTGTCCTTGAGGATGGAGAAGTAAAGGGCCTCTCGGTCGTCATGGAAGCCACGCCGGGAATTGGGCCGGAAGTTTTCAGTCGCGTGTAATCGGCTCTTTACTTTATCGGTGAAATGATTTAGCATTTATGAGATGTTTATTGACTTAAACAAATACGAAGAGAAAGGCCTGAATATTATGAATCTTTCACCACTTCAGAAAGCAAGATACGAGTATCAGCCCAAGCTTCCGGGCATGCTCAGAAACGGTATCGCTGATATCTGTGTCAAGGAAGGCGAGGCGACTGCCAGTGTCGCAGACCAGGACCAGATTGCCGCACTTTTCCCGAACACCTATGGCAAGCCGGAGATCACATTCGAGAAAGGCCGGAATACATCTGCTGCGAAAAAGCAGGTCGTTGGCGTTATTCTTTCCGGCGGCCAGGCTCCCGGCGGACATAACGTTATTTCCGGTCTTTATGATGCCCTTAAGGCCACTGACAAGGAGAATGTTCTTCTCGGCTTCAAGGGCGGTCCGGACGGACTTCTTAAGAACGATTACGTTGAGTTTGACGATGCTTTCATCGATGCCTACAGAAATACCGGCGGTTTCGATATTATCGGTTCCGGCAGAACAAAGCTTGAGACGCAGGAGCAGTTCAACATTGTAGCAGAGAACGCAAAGAAGAACGGACTTACCGCGATTGTCATCATCGGCGGCGACGATTCCAATACAAATGCTGCTACGCTCGCTGAATATATGGCTGCAAAGAACACAGGCATTCAGGTCATCGGCTGCCCCAAGACCATCGACGGCGACCTCAAGAATGAAGATATTGAGGCTTCCTTCGGTTTCGATACAGCTACCAAGACCTATTCCGAGCTGATCGGCAACATTGAGCGTGATGCGAATTCTGCCAAGAAATACTGGCATTTCATCAAGGTAATGGGCCGTTCCGCATCTCACGTCGCACTTGAGTGTGCGCTTGAGACACAGCCGAATATCTGCCTGATCGGTGAGGAAGTTGCGGCAAAGAAGATGTCTCTGGCTGAGATTGCCGGCTATATCGCTGATTCTGTAGAGAAGAGAGGCAACAACGGCGAGAATTTCGGCGTGGCTATTATTCCCGAAGGTATCGTGGAATTTGTCCCTGAGTTCTCTGCGCTGATCGCCGAGATCAACGAGCTCCTGGCAGGCGAGAAGACAGCTGCCTTCAATGCGCTTCCTGACTGGGATGCAAAATATGACTTTATTAAGAAGGGCCTTTCCGATGAGGCGTTCAAGGTATTTGACATCCTGCCTCAGGGAATCCAGCAGCAGCTGTTCCTCGAGCGTGACCCTCACGGAAACGTTCAGGTTTCTCTTATTGAATCCGAGAAGCTCTTCTCCGAAATGGTGAAGGCTGAGCTCGCAAAGAGAAAGGAAGCCGGAACTTACAAGGGCAAGTTCGCTGCACAGCACCATTTCTTCGGTTACGAAGGACGCTGCGCTTTCCCGTCCAACTTTGATGCTGACTACTGCTATTCTCTTGGATTCAATGCATTTATGCTGATCCAGTACGGCTTTACCGGATACCTTTCAAAGGTTTCGAATATCTCCAGACCCGCAGATGAGTGGGTCGCAGGCGGTATGCCGATCACAAAGATGATGAACATGGAGAGAAGAAACGG
>CADBPC010000142.1 GCA_902796425.1 uncultured Lachnospiraceae bacterium | reverse complement strand
TTCTACAACAAGGATCTGTTCGACGCTGCAGGCGTTGCATATCCCGAAGACGGCATGAGCATGCAGGACTATTATGATCTTGCAGAGAAGATGACCAGCGGCACCGGCAACGATAAGGTTTACGGCGCACACATGCACACATGGGCTTCCAACGCTTCCATGTTTGCAAGACGCACAGAGGAGTTCAACCAGCTTGACACCTCCACCTATGAGAGCCTGATCCCTTACTACAAGACCATGCTCGCTATGCAGGATGCAGGTTACATCCAGGACTACGGCGCACTGAAGTCCGGCAACATCCACTATTCGGGCGTTATGTACAACCAGCAGGCGGCTATGCTGCAGATGGGCACATGGTTCATCAACATGCTCGTTGAGAACGCTGACTTCCACTGGGGCGTCTGCTCACTTCCGAGCGAGACCGGCCTTGGCAACGAGAAGGCTGTCGGCGGTATCACACCTGTAACCATCGGCGCATACTCCAAGCATCCCGAAGCTGCATGGACATTCATCAAGTATGTCTGCGGCGAAGAAGGCGCAAAGGTTCTTGCGTCTACAGGTATCCTTCCGGGCTACGGCTCTGATGCGATCAACGATATCTTCGATGCGATTCCCGAGAACAACGAGTTCGCTCCCGAAGGCCTTTCCAAGTACATTAACATCGACAACTATGTTGTTGAGTTCCCGATGTCCGAGAAGGCCGGCGATATCGACACCATCATCGGTGAAGAGCACAGCGCAATCATGACAAAGACAGAGACCCCTGAAGAAGGTATCCAGAATATGATCGACAGAGTTAACGCTCTGCAGTAATACCGAATCCGGCTCTGCGTATTGCAGATACAGGACCGGGCAATCCGCGGATATGGGCGGTGAGCCCGGTCCTTTTCAGCTCAGTCGGAAAACCCGCCGTTTCGGGCGGCGCGGCAGGAATGGCACAGGCGTTCCCGAACCGGCAGAGAGCGACAAGAGAGAATCCGATGCGGAAAGGAGACAATAATGGCGGATCAGAAAAATAGTGACGCAGCAAAAAAGAAGGGGGCGATGAAGCGCAGAAAAACGCTGGTGGCCTGGTCCTTCATCCTGCCGAACCTGATAGGTTTCTTTGTATTTACATTTGTACCGATTGTTTTTTCGCTGTTTCTGAGTCTGTGTGAATGGAGCGCGGGCAACCAGGGCGTGAAGTTCGTGGGACTCGAGAACTTCCGGTACATGTTTTTACAGGACAGGAGCTTCAGGATCGCGCTGAAGAATACGCTTTACTATACGGTCGTTACAGTGCCTCTTACTCTGTTCATCGCGCTGGGACTTGCCATGCTGATGAACAAGCCGCTCAAGGGAAAGACCTTTTTCCGCTCGGTACTCTTCTTCCCCTATGTAGCATCCCTCGTTGCGGTCGCGGTTGTCTGGATGGCACTCTTTAACCCGGAGCGCGGACCCGTCAACGGCCTGCTGATGTCCCTGGGCGTACAGAATCCTCCCCGCTGGGCGGCGTCCCAGGTATGGGCAATGCCTACGATCATCGGTCTGACGGTCTGGAAGGGCATGGGGTACTACATGGTCGTTTATCTTGCAGGACTTCAGGGCGTTCCTTCGGAGCTGTATGAAGCAGCGGAAATCGACGGAGCCAACAACTGGGAGAAGTTCCGCAACGTTACCTGGCCGTGCATCACGCCGACTACCTTCTTCGTCCTGATGATGCTCGTTGTCGCAACCTTCAAGTCCTACGACATCATGTACATCACGACGCAGGGCGGCCCCGGCGAAGCGACGAAGGTTCTGGCTTACCACATCTTCAACAGCGCTTTCGTGAGCATGAAGTTCGGTTACGCGAGTGCCGTCGCGATGGTACTGTTTGTGATTATCATTGCATTGACCATTTTCCAGTTCAAGATGGAAAAGAGATTCACAAATTATTGAGAGGAGGTCTGCCATGGAATCCAAACAGAAAACTACAGGCTACTATGTATCTAAGGTTATTACCTATGTGTTCCTGATCATTCTCGCATTCATCATGCTGATTCCCTTCGCGTGGATGATCTCCTCCTCACTCAAGCTTGAGAAGGACGTATTTGCTTTCCCGATCCAGTGGATCCCGACCGATCCGCAGTGGAGCAACTATTCGGAGATCTGGAAAAAGGTTCCGCTGGTAACCGGTTTCCTTAACTCCACAAAGCTGACGATCATCGTCACCATCCTGCAGATCCTGACCTCGAGCTTCGCGGCATACGCTTTCGCGAAGCTGGAATTCAAGGGAAGGAACCTGGTCTTCATGCTCTATGTCATGACCATCTCCATTCCCTGGCAGGTCTACATGGTTCCGCAGTATATCATGATGACCCGCTTCCACCTGACGGACTCGCACATCGGTCTGATCCTGATGCACACCTTCACGGCGACCGGCGTGTTCCTAATGAGGCAGTTCTATATGGGAATCCCCACAGACCTGCTGGAGGCAGCCCGTATCGACGGACTGAGTGAATACGGAATCTATGCGCGCATCATGCTCCCGCTGTCCAAGGCGGCGATCGCAACGCTGTGCATCACCTCCTTCACCTTCGAGTGGAACGACTTCATGGGCCCGTTGATTTACCTGTCATCGGCGAACAAGAAGACACTGCAGATCATGCTGCGTATGTTCAATACCCAGTATTCATCCAACTACGCGCTGATCATGGCAGCGGCAACGGTCGCGCTGATTCCCGTACTGGTCCTGTTCGCGTTCCTGCAGCAGTACTTCGTGGAAGGCGTCGCGACCTCCGGTATCAAGGGTTAATACGTATAGAATGATTTGAGCCGCGGCGCCTTGTGGACGCCGCATTCGGCAAAACCGCATTCGCGGATTTAGCGAGGAATAATATGATCAGAACTTTCTGCACCAACAAATTCCGCAGGGTGACAGAACTGTCCGGAAGCGGCTGGAGCTTTTCGCCGCTGTCCGGAGAATTTGAAAACAAGACTTTCCCGGTAGTCGTTCCGTGCTGCTGGGAAAGTCTTCCTCAATTTCCGGCATACCGGGGCGTGGGGAGATTTTCAAAGACCTTCCGGGCAAAGGGCGACGTCCGCCTTGTTTTCCAGGGCGTAAGTCACACTGCGACAGTTTATGTGGACGGTGTTAAGCTTGGTACGCATTACAATGCCTTTACACCGTTTGAGGTAATGGCAAAGGGGCTCCCTGACGGCGAGCACCTGCTCGAGGTCGACGCGGACAACCGTTTCAGCGAAGACAGCGCGCTGCACATACCGAACGACTACATGTCCTACGGCGGCATCACCCGCGGAGTACAGCTGGAGGAGCTGGACACAGCCTATATTTCCGCGCTCCATGCGGTCCCCTCGAAGGAGGCGGACGGTACCTGGGGCGTGGACTTAAGCGCCCGGGTGGTCAATCTGTCAGACCGGGCATTTGAGGGATCGCTGCAGGTCGGCCTTGAGGGGCTGGCTGCATCGGCATGGCTTCGTGTCAGCGCCTCGGCTGGAGAGAGCATCACGGTTAAGGGCAGGATCGACGGACTTTCACCGAAGATCTGGAGTCCCGAGTCGCCCGCGCTCTATGAGGTGAGTGCGCTTCTATCCGGGGCGGACGGTGTGATCGACGACCTGACAGAGCGGATCGGCTTCAGGGAGTTCGTGATTTCCGGCAGGGACCTTCTCCTGAACGGGAAAAAGCTCAGGATCAAGGGATTCTGCCGCCATGAGGACCACCCCATGTTCGGCTGCGCTCTGCCCATCGAGGCGATCCAGAAGGACCTGGAGATCATCCGGGACCTCGGCGCCAACGCGGTTCGCTGCACGCATTATCCGAATGACCAGCTTTTCCTTGATCTGTGCGATGAGCAGGGAATCCTTGTCTGGGAGGAGAATCATGCCCGCGGTCTGTCCGAGGAGAACATGCGCAATCCCAATTTCGAGCCGCAGGCCGAGCAGTGCATAAGAGAAATGATTAACGCGCACATCAACCATCCATGCATCCTGATCTGGGGAATCCTGAACGAGTGCGCGAGTGAGACACAGTACGGCTATGAATGCTACAAAAAGCAGTACGACCTGATCCGGGAGCTGGATCCCTCGAGGCCCCGGTCTTCCGCGAGCTGCAAGTTCGCCACGGACATCTGCTTCGGGCTTCCGGAGATCGTCTCCTATAATCTCTATCCGGAGTGGTACGTCGAGAAGTCCGCAAAGGACTGGGTTGACGAGATGTACAACTGGGTCCAGGAAAAGAGCGAGGGCTCCGGAAAGCCCTTCCTTATCACGGAGATCGGCGCGGGAGCCATTTACGGATACAGGACGCCCGTCAAGTGCAAATGGTCCGAGGAGTACCAGGCAGAAGCACTGTCCCATCAGATAAAGGCGGTTCTGGAAAGAGACGGCTGCAGCGGCATCTTTATCTGGCAGTTCTGCGACGCGCGCATCAGCTTTGAATGGTTCGCGTCAAGACCGCGCACGATGAATAACAAGGGCGTCGTCGACGAGTTCCGAAGGCCCAAGCTATCCTATGAAGTTGTAAAAGAACTGTATCATTCGTACGACAATTACTTTTGAGGGACAAAACAATGAAGTTTGAACCGAAGACACTGGACTTTGAGAAAAGCCCGTACACCGGGGTCACGCGGGAAACCTGGATTGAGGCGGGAAAATATTTGTTGGAAAACGCGTTCCGCAGTATTAAGAGCTTTGACGATCCGGTTGTCCTGCCCCGCTACGAGGACGAGGTGACCTACCCCAACAAAAACACTCCCGGCTGGAAGGTGCAGGCGGAATATTTCGAGGGCCTTACCAGGACCCTGTTTATCGCAGCGCCGCTGATCGCGATTGAGCCGGACATCACCATCTGCGGATTTAAGCTGCGTGACTATTACAAGGCTCAGATCCTGCGCTCTGTGACACCGGGCGATCCGAATTATGTCCGGACCTATACCGATATGCAGGCAGAGTACGGCGAGGGAGATCCCTTTGCGACCTATCAGCAGACGGTGGAGACCTGCGCGCTTGTCATCTGCCTGGACGAATGCCACGGACAGATCTGGGACACCTATACGAAGGAAGAAAAGGACCTCATCGCGGAGTTCCTCACCGATTACGCGGGCAATCCCACCGTTCCCCAGAACTGGCGCCTGTTCAACATGCTGGACTACGCCTTCCTTTACAAGTACGGGTATGAAATCGACCGCGATATTATGCGCGACCATGCGCAGGCGATCCTCGGGTACTATGCGGGAAACGGCTGGTACCGGGACGGGCGCGGCTTTGACTACTATTCCTGCTGGGCCTTTAATCTGTACACCCCGATCTGGAACAACTGGTACGGCTATGAGAACGAGCCGTATCTGGCAAAGCGCTTTGAGGAAAATTCCAACGAGCTCATGAAGAGCTATCCCGACTGGTTCGACCGGGACGGTTTCACCAACATGTGGGGAAGGAGCGGAATCTACCGTTTTGCCGCGACCAGCGCGATCGTAGGAAACTTCCTGTTTAAGAACAGCACGGCGGACCCCGGCCTTGCAAGAAGGATCGCGTCCGGTTCCCTGCTGCAGTTCCTGACAAGGGATGATTTCCTTTACAACGGTGTGCCGACCCTCGGGTTCTACCGCCCGTTCCTTCCGCTCGTGCAGGGATATTCCTGCGCCGAGTCGCCCTACTGGATGGGCAAGGCCTTCTCCTGCCTGACACTCCCAGAGGACGATCCGTTCTGGACCGCGAAGGAAAACAATGGCACCTGGGAGTCTCTTGGCGAAAAGGAATCGAAGGTAACGTACCTGGACGGCCCCGGCCTGTGCATGACAAACCACGGGGCGAACGGTATTACGGAGCTGCGCACGGGCAAGGTGACACTGCCGAAGGACGATGTCCACACTATGTGGAACTACTCAAAGCTCGTCTTTTCAACGAAGTTCCCCTGGGAGTCCGCAACGGACCCGGACGTGGAATCACAGCAGTATGTGCTGATCGACACGCCTACGGGCGAACGGCAGAGGTGCAACACGACCCTCTGGGCGGGTGAAAAGGACGGCATCCTTTACCGCAGGCAGTTCTTCTCCTATGACACCGACCATGAGACCTGCTGGCTGACGGCGATGAACCTCGCCGACTTCCCGGTGCCGAACGGCATGATCCGGGCGGACAAGCTGCGCACCTGCAGAGGCCCCCTGGAACTGACGCTCGGTGCGTACGGCTTCCCGGACAACGGAACGAGCATCGAAGAGAAGACCTGCGGGGACTTTAAGGCAGTCGTTTTGAAGGGCCACAGCCACACCGGAGCGCCGATCCAGCTCGCGATGACGATCTTTGACGGATGGGACGGCCTGTCTACAATAAGCAACACAGGGACCAACCCGGATTCGGAGAATTCCGTTCTCGTATACGCAAGGACGAAGCGCAGCAGGATCTACGCGTATGAAAAGTACTTCCTGATTTCGCAGGTGATCACAAAGAATGACCTTGCGGACTTTACGGAGGAAGAGCTTTTCCCGATCGAGAGAATCGAGTACACCGACCCGCAGGGGTGCGGCGGCTACGGTCCGGTCCGGCTGGTTATGCGTGATCAGAGCGTAAAGACTATTGATTTCGACGGAATCGAAGGTAAGCTGACATTATAATTCACACGAAGCGCGAAACACTCAGGTGAATTGCCTGATCCGGATTCGACGGAAGGCTCCCGCTGGCAGAAAAGCCCGCCTGTATTTGTGTTGGATTTGTCGCAGATAACACGATAAAATAGGTCTGGTGGCCCACATGGATTGCGAATGTGGGGGCGGTCTGATCAAATGACAAAGGAGAGGCAATAACCCATGGAACAGCAGAGTGTATGGAAAAATTATGACCTTAAAACGCAGGACGAGTGCCTGGCGTTTGCGGAGGATTACCGCAGGTTTCTGAGCGATAACAAGACCGAGAGGGAGTGCGTGGACTTTTTTGTAAATGAGGCGAAAAAGGCCGGCTTTACCGCACTCGGTGATGCTGTGGCAGAGGGCAGGGAGTTAAAGCCGGGAGACGGCGTTTACCAGGTATGGATGAACAAGTCCATTGTCCTGTTCAGGATCGGAAAGGAGCCGATGGAAAAGGGTCTCAACATCCTCGGCGCGCACATCGATTCTCCCCGCATGGACGTGAAGCAGAACCCGGTCTATGAGAACGGCGGATTTGCTTATCTCGACACGCATTACTACGGCGGAATCAAGAAGTACCAGTTCGTTGCACTTCCGCTTTCGCTCCACGGCGTCATCGTAAAAAAGAACGGCGAGACGGTCACACTGAAGGTGGGTGAAAACGAGGAGGATCCGGTATTTTTCATCTCGGATCTTCTGATCCATCTTGCCCAGGACCAGATGCAGAAGTCCGCGGCAAAGGTAATCGAGGGCGAGGCGCTGGATCTGATCGTTGGAAATAAGCCGATCATCATCGACAGCGAAACAAAGCCCGAAAAGCCCGCAGGAGCGGACTGGGACGCCCTGAAAAAAACAGAGAAGGACGACGAATCCGAAGAGAAGGATAAGAAAAAGGAAAAGAAGGCAGCAAAGGAAGCAGTCAAGGCGGTGCTGCTCGAGATCCTGGAGAAGAATTACGGTATTGCGGAGGAGGATTTCATTTCCGCGGAGCTGGAGGTCGTTCCCGCAGGAAAGGCAAGGGATGCCGGTTTTGACCGCAGCATGATCCTTGGCTACGGCCAGGATGACCGCGTCTGCGCATACCCCTCGTTCAGGGCGATTGCCGAGTCTCCGGTTCCGGAGAGGACAGGCGTATGCCTTCTTGTCGACAAGGAAGAGATCGGATCCGTCGGCGCGACGGGAATGCAGTCCCGCTTCTTTGAAAACGC
>CADBPC010000141.1 GCA_902796425.1 uncultured Lachnospiraceae bacterium | reverse complement strand
TTTGTAGTCAAGGTTGTCGATCTTGACGAAGGGGGCAAGGTAGGTGTCGAAGGAGGAGAAGGCCTGTGCGCCGGCCCATTCGTTCTGCATGATGCCGAGGAAGTTGACCATCTGGTTGCACAGGGTGCTCAGGTGGCTTGCGGGGCTGGAGGAAATCTTGCCCGGTACGCCGCCCAGACCCTCCTGGATCAGCTGCTTTAAGGACCAGCCTGCGCAGTAGCCTGTCAGCATGCTGAGGTCGTGCAGATGGATTGCAGCACGTCTGTGGGCATCGGCGATCTCCTGGTCGTAGATCTCGGAGAGCCAGTAATTGGCCGTGATCGCGCCGGAGTTGGACAGGATCAGACCGCCGACACTGTAGGTGACGGTACTGTTTTCCTTAACGCGCCAGTCGTTGATCTTAAGATAATCATCGACGATATCCTTGTAGTTCAGAAGCGCGGAATTGACGTTGCGGATCTTCTCGCGCTGCTTTCTGTAGAGGATGTAGGCCTTTGCCACGTCGGCATAGCCGCCCTCGGACAGAACCTTCTCCGCGCTGTCCTGGATATCCTCGACGGTAACGAGCCCGTCCTTAATCTTCTTCTCAAAATCCGCGGCAACGCGAAGAGAGAGCATGTCGATCACCGAGGGATGAGATTCCTTCCCAAGGGCATCGAACGCCTTCTGGATCGCCGCACTTATTTTGTGAATGTCAAACTCCGCTACCTTGCCGTCCCGTTTTGTTACCCGGTACATATGTGTCGCCTCCAAACAAATTTTAGATAGTGTGATTCATGCCGCACAGTTCGCGGCAAAGCTGCAATGATGACCGCGTCGGTCATTTAATTCAACCCGTAAAAAAAAGCCTGTGCAGAACCGATTCACAGGCGGTCGCTACGCAGCTCAGGCAAGTGATCATACCAGACCTGACTGGTGCGTGCAAGGTCAATCATACCAGATTTTTCATAAAAAGCAATATCTGGTATGCCGGATTTTTGAAAAATACAAGATATAGATATGACGGTGAGGCGATGGTGAGACCGGAGCGCCGCGGAACCGGATGCCGCAGGAAAAAGCCCCGCAGGCCGGGGCGCGGCGGGACGCGCTCCGCGGACTATACGCCGCGGAGTTCCACAGAGGAGACATACGGACGCACGATGTCCGCGTATTTTTGAAGCTCTTCCTTTGACGGGGTCTTAAGGCCGGCGAAGGGAACGGTGTCCCTGTCGGTGAAGGCCTGGAGAAAATATCTCTTTGCGCCCCTGATCCACGGGCCGATTGCGGCAAAGGATTCCTCGCCGTGGAGAGGATTTACGACCGTTGTGCGGAATTCGTAGTCCGGCGCCGTCTCCATAAGGAGCCGGATGCTCCCGTTGATCCGGCCAAGGTCCACGGACCTTACGCCGCAGGTTTCGGCGTAGCGCTCCGGGCTGTTCT
The DNA here is from genome assembly GCA_902796425.1 of uncultured Lachnospiraceae bacterium. Taxonomy (GTDB): domain Bacteria; phylum Bacillota; class Clostridia; order Lachnospirales; family Lachnospiraceae; genus CAG-791. The sequence continues at coordinate 18,851 of CADBPC010000141.1, read as the reverse complement.
TGATATCCATGGCGACATAGTCCGCAAGGTGCTCTTCCAGAACGGCGTTAAGCCTGTCCGGATGATTGCCGTTGGTATCGAGCTTGATGAGGTACCCCAGCTCACGGATCCTCTTCATCAGGTCCGGAAGGCCGGGGGAAAGGAGCGGCTCGCCCCCCGTAAAGACGACGCCGTCGAGAAGCCCCTGCCGTTTCTTGAGAAAATCAAGGAGCGCCGCATCGTCCGTCACCGCGGGTGCCGTGCCAAGATCCAGGAGATCTGCGTTGTGACAGAAGGGACAGCGAAAATCACAGCCCGCAAGGAAGACCGTGCAGGCTGTGTGTCCCGGAAAATCCAATAATGTCAGTTTCTGTAAACCGTGAATATCCATAATAATCTTTGCCTCACATCTCCCTATTATACCCCAACAGGGGAAGAGATATGCGGAAAATACGGACAGGACGGAAATCAGAAATTAAAGTTGTCCGGATCGGAGCCGACGCGCTGGTGGGAGTGGGTGCGACAGGTGCCCGCCTTGACAAAAAGTCTTTCTTCATGCTATTTTTACCGCAAACAGGCGCAAATCTTGACATTTGGTATCAATATTTGCGCCTTTTCGCACGAATGTGACGGACCGGAATGCCGGAGAACGACGCGGCGGACCCCGGAGCTGCCGCCGATCCGGAGAGTGACGAAACCGAGCACCGCCTGATTTTGGCGGCGAAGGCATACCTCACCTCACATATTCCCGACGCAACCCTCGAGAGGACGGCACTCACCGTAGGCCTCAGCCCCTCCTATTTTTCCAGGCTCTTCCACAGGGTCACCGGGGAGACGTTTTCCGATTTCCTGATGCGCCTTCGCATGGAGACTGCAGCGCGCCTCCTTTCAGAGTCCGACTTAAAGCTCTTTGAGGTGGCCCTTCGGGCAGGATACGACAACCCGAAGAATTTCTCCCGTGCATTCAGGGGCTTTTATGAGCTGACGCCGACCCAGTACAGGGATAAATACTGGAAAAAGGGCTCGCAGCAGGGACAGACACAATGAGAAACTATAAAATCATGGCGGAAAAGGACCTTCAAAGGTACGGCGCGCAGATCCTGACCTCCGGCCGGTTCCGGGAGGCCTGCCGGCAAAAGCACCATCTGAGGGCCTCGGTCGGACAGCACTCTGTCCGCGTCGCCAGGGCAAGCCTTAAAATTGCATACGCGCTGGATGCCTTCGGCATCCGGACAGACAAGAGGAGCCTTGTCGTCGGGAGTCTCTGCCACGACCTTGGCATGCTCGGAAGATATGAAAAATACAAAAACAACGCCGAATGCTGCAGTCGTCACCCCGGCGACTCCGTCGAAGAAGCAAAAAAGTTCATGCCGGACATCGACCTCAAGACACAGCAGATCATAGAGAGGCACATGTTTCCATTAAACGGTAAGCCCCCGACCTCTCTTGAAGGTGCGATTGTCTGTGCCGCCGACAAATACGCGTCGGTCAAGGATCTGATTATGGGATGAAAGGACAGCTGCCATGTCATCAGGAACTCCGTCAACAATTGAAAAAAAGGCATCTGTAAAGAACGGCGTCGGAAGAATGGTGTTTGCCGTTATTTCCATATTATTGGAGCTGACTCTGATTCTGCTCCTGTTCACGATCCTGAACAGGCACGCGGAATGGATCAACCTCATGACAAGACTGTTTTCCATCGTTCTTGTCCTTGTAATCTATGCACAGAAGAAGACCTCATCGATCAAGATGCCGTGGGTCATGCTGATCATGGCATTTCCCATCTTCGGCGTCGCGCTCTATCTTCTTATCGGTCTTGACGGCTCCACGCGAAAGATGCGGGAGCGGTATGAAGCGATCGACAAACGGCTCTTTCCGCTCCTTCCTTCGAACGCAGAGGTTCACGAAAAGCTTGCACAGCAGGACCCCGGCGCCGCAGGCATTGCTTCCTATATCAGGAGGTTTGCGCATTATCCGGCGTATCAGAACACCGATGTGACCTATTACGACGACGCGGCAAAGGGCATTGCGGCGCAGCTTGAGGATCTTTCGAAGGCGCAGCACTTTATTTTCATGGAATATCATGCGATCGAGGACGCCGAAAGCTGGCAGAAAATCCAGGCCGTGCTGGAGGAGAGGGTAAAAAACGGCGTCAAAGTGCGTGTTTTCTACGATGATATGGGGAGCATCGGCTTTATCAATACGGACTTTGTCAAAAGGCTGGCCGCCGTCGGGATCGACTGCAGGGTCTTCAATCCGCTCGCCCCTGTCCTGAATCTTTTCCTGAACAACAGGGACCACAGGAAGATCACGGTGATCGACGGCGTCATCGGCTATACCGGCGGCTATAATATCGCAAACGAGTATTTCAACCTGACTCACCCCTATGGTGAGTGGAAGGATACGGGAATCCGCCTTGAGGGCGAGGCGGTCAAAAGCCTTACGGTGACCTTCCTTGAGATGTGGAATGCTGTGAAGGATACGGATAACGCGGAGGATGACAAGAGATTCCGGCACTACCTCCCTCCCGTGCGGCACACCGCGTCCGGGGACGGGTTTGTCATTCCCTACGCGGATTCGCCGATGGACGATATTCATGTCGGCGAGGACGTCTATATCAGCATTGTGGAAAACGCGCGCAGCTACGCCTGGTTCATCACGCCGTACCTGATCATCACGGATGAAATGGCGCACGCCTTCAGCCTTGCCGCAAGGCGCGGCGTCGATGTGAGAATCATCACTCCCGGAATTCCGGACAAAAAGATTGTCTACGCGGTCACGAGATCCTACTACAACATGCTCGCCGCAAACGGCGTACGGATCTATGAATGGACGCCGGGCTTCTGCCATGCGAAGATGTGCGTCTCGGACGATAAGATTTCAACCTGCGGAACAATCAATCTCGACTACCGGAGCCTCTATCACCACTTCGAAAACGGCTGCCTCCTCATAAACATGCAGGCGGTAAAGGACACAAAGGAAGACTTCGAAAGGACCATGCAGCAGTGCCGCGAGGTGACGCAGCAGTACGCTTCCGGGCGCGGCGCGTTCCTTCGCCTGGGACAGCTGATCCTGCGACTGTTCGCAGCGCTGATGTAATCAAAAAAAGGACTGCACCACTTTGCGCGGCGCAGTCCTTTATTACTGTCCGGATTACCAGCTGAATACTCCGAGGCTTGCCATCATGGAGCTGATCCAGATCGCGATGATCCCGACCGGGGCGATGAAGCGGATCATAAAGCGGTAGAACTTCTTTGCGCCGAAGACGGCGCCTTCCGCCTCTGCCTCCTCGATGATCGCATCCGCGCCGATGATATACGCGGCGATAACGCAGGTAAGGAACGAAACGATCGGCATAAGGACCGTATTGCTCATGAAATCGAAGAAGTCGAGAAGATCCATTCCAAGAGGCGTTATGCCTGACCAGATACCGAAGCCGAGGGAGGAAGGGATGCCTGCGACCAGAAGATAAACGGTTGTTATTATAGTCGATTTGCGGCGGTTCCATTTCAGCTTATCCATCAGGATGGAGACAATCGTCTCCGCAAGGGAGATGGAGGAGGTCAGGGCCGCGAAAAGGACAAGGAAGAAGAAGGCGCCGCCGATCGCCTGCCCGCCCGGCATGGAGAGGAAAACCTTCGGGAGTGTGATGAACATCAGTCCCGCGCCGGCGCTCATGGCGGATTCATCGCCGCCGGAGAATACGTATACCGCGGGAATGATCATGAGTCCCGCGATAAATGCGATCAGCGTGTCAAAGAATTCGATCTGGCGGACAGAGGATTCCAGGTTTGTCTTTTTCGGCATATAGGAGCCGTAGGTGATCATGATGCCCATGGCAAGGGACATGGAATAAAACAGCTGTCCAAGTGCGGCGAGGATCGTTTTTACCGACAGTCTTGAAAAATCCGGGCGCACATAATAAAGAACGCCGTCCAGGGCGCCGGGCCTCGTGCAGGAGAACACGGCGATGATGACGGAAAGTATGACCAGAATCGGCATCATGATCTGTGACGCCTTCTCGATTCCCTTCTCGACACCAAGAATAACGACGGCGCAGGTCGCGATGATAAATACAAAAAACCACAGGACCGGCTGGACCGGCTGCGAAATAAAGGATCCGAAATATCCGTCGGCGGCAGCAGCCTGGCCGTTTCCGGTGAGGAACACAAAGAGATATTTGATCACCCAGCCGCCGATTACGGAATAGTAAGGGGTAATCAGTATGGGGACGATCGCGGACAGGACGCCCAGGAATCCGAAGCGCTTATCCAGCTTTGAAAAGGCGGTGATCGCGGACCTGCCTGTTTTGCGCCCGATGGCGATCTCCGTTACCATCAGCGTAAAGCCGAAGGTGACCGCAAGGATCAGATATACAAAAAGGAAGATACCGCCGCCGTACTGTGCCGCCAGATACGGAAACCTCCAGAGATTTCCGAGACCCACCGCGGAGCCCGCGGCTGCGAGAACGAAACCAATCTTACCTGTGAATGAACTTCTTTTATGTTTTTCCATAGCTTCCCTGTTCCTCTATGATGCAGATACACGCAAGTTTTGTTATTATATCACATGGGCGTCGCGCCCAGAAAGTATTATTGGAGAGATAAATATATGTACGACGTAGCATTTATCGGCTTTGGCGCCGCGGCTGTGTACGCGGCTTACGAACTGGTCAAACAAAAGAGCACGCAGAAGATCGCGATTATCGAGAAGGGAAAGGCTCTGGACAAGAGGAAATGCCCCATCGACGGTGTCCGCGTGAAATCCTGCGTACACTGCAAGAGCTGCTCCATCATGGAAGGAGCAGGCGGAGCAGGGAGCTTTTCCGACGGAAAATATAACATCACGACGAATTTTGGCGGCGACATCGCCATGTATCTCGGCGACAGGACGGCGTATGAGCTCATGTGGTATGTGGATAAGATCAACACCGAAATGGGCGGGGCAGAGTGCAGGCTCTTCTCAACAAGCGGCAACAACCTGAAGTACGAGGCACTCAAATATGACCTCCACCTTCTGGATGCCAGTGTGCGCCATCTTGGAACGGACAAGAATTATGAAATCCTGACGAATATCATCGCGATGATTCAGGAGGCGCCGAATATCGACCTGATCTACAATACCGCGGTGGAGAGCGTGGAGCGCTCGGAAGAAAACGGCGGATGGATTATCCGGACGCAGGAGGAAGGACCGCGCAGCCAGGAGACCATCCATGCCGGAAAGGTTGTCATCGCAGCGGGGCGAAGCGGCTCAAAATGGACCTCCGGCGTCTGCGAGCAGCTCGGGATCCCGCTCAGGGACAACCGCGTCGATATCGGCGTTCGCGTCGAGCTCCCCGCACAGATCTGGAAGCCCGTGACGGACCAGGTATACGAGAGCAAGCTTGTCTACCGCGACGCGGGAACCCGCTCGGTCTGCAGGACCTTCTGCATGAACCCCTACGGCTACGTTGTCACGGAGAATACGAACGGGATCCTGACCGTAAACGGACATTCCTTCGAGGACGAGGCCAAAAGAAGTGAAAATACGAACTTCGCCCTTCTTGTAACGCACCATTTCACGGAGCCGTTCCACGACAGCAATGCCTACGGCGAGAGCATCGCAAGACTCACGAACATGCTCTCCGGCGGCGTTATGCTCCAGCGCTTCGGCGACCTTCTGGGGAACCGCAGGACCAACCGCAAGAGAATGCAGGACTCCTTCACAAAGCCTACGCTCGATGCGGAGCCCGGAAACCTTGAGCTTGTTTTCCCCAAGCTGACACTGGATACGATCATCAATATGATCGAAAGACTCGACAAGCTGGTCCCCGGAACCGCGAATACCGACACGCTCCTCTACGGCACGGAGGTCAAGTTCTACAACTCCGTCGTCAATGTGGACAACGACTTCCACCCGGTGACAGCGGAAGGAAAAACAGAGGAGAGCATGTACATTATCGGGGACTGCTCGGGAACGACACACTCCCTCTCCCAGGCCGCCGCGGAGGGCGTCTTCGTCGCAAGAGAGCTTCTTGACCGGGAGAAGTGAGATCCGCAGCGCGGTGAAAGCACAGACAATACGGCAGGCTCCGGGGATGCAGGATGCGTCCCCGGAGCCTGCTTCTGCGTTCAGTCTGTTCAGTCTGTTCAGTCTGCTTAGTCCGAAAAGTCCGGAATGCTCCGGGATCAGAGCACCAGGACCTCGAGATCGTCGGGAACAAAGAGATTCCCGTCAAAATACGGCGCTCCCGCCCCCGGTGTCGACAAGGAAATGCCTGTCCCCGGCGGGTCTGTCTTCATCTGTCAGCAGAAAGCATGTGTTGTAATAATCGGTGACAACAGCGTGTCCCGTTCCGAGCATTGTCAGTTTCATATTCATTCAGTATCAGAAGCCGAGACTGTCATTTACCAGAATGACATGGATTCTGCCGGGGTGCTTTGAAAAACGTGTGATCAGGAACTGGCAGCAGATGGTATCCGGAGACTTGCAGTTCATGCAGGAGCCGGTCTTCGTGCAGGGCGTCGACAGGCCGAAGCGCTGCGCGTTGATCGGTGCCGCCACGTTCCTTGCGCGCTTTAAGGCGCCGTCGACATCGTCGCAGACCTTGTTCATTCCGACGATGAAGATAACCTTCTTCGGGCCCTGGGCGATCGCGGCGACGCGGTTCGCGTTCCCGTCGATATTGACAAGAATTCCGTCCTCGGTGATCGCGTTCGCGCTCGAAAGGAAGATGTCCGCGTCGAAGGCGGCCAGCATCGCGGCCCGCTTGTCCGCTACTTCGTCCCTGTCAATGAAGTTGTAGCTGCCCTCCTTTAAGGCGGCAACCAGGCCGATCTCGTGTACGCTCATTCCCCCGCCCATCGTGGCGGTGCTCCCCTCCGGAATCAGGGACAGCGCGATTTTCAGCGCCTCTTCTTTGTCCGCCGCATAATAGCCGGTCATATTGCGGGATTCAAGTCCTTTAATCACCTTCTGCGCGAGCAGTTCATTTCGTGTCACTATCGCTTGATTCATTGGTATTCCTCCTCGGTAAACGCATGTTTACAGAAAAATATTTCGATATCCGGCCCCCCTGCGGCCGGCATCAATCCTATTTTAGCATACAGACGGCCCTGTATATAAAGAGGCAGAACTGGTAAAATATTGATTGCAAAGGGTAAAACTGCGGGCGGCGGTCAGCCGGAGAGGGGAAACGGAAGCGCACGCCGGCCGCAGACAGGAAACAGAATCGGCTTAGGGAGAGATTATGGGGATAATTGGTAACGGGGTCACCGGCTGCCTGCTGTGTCTGGCAATCGGATATTTGTTCGGAAATTTTCTTACTGCCGTACCGGTCACAAGGCGCCTTGCGGGGAGGGATGTTTTTGCGCTCGGTTCATGCAATCCGGGAATGGCAAACGTGGGCAGGCAGCTCGGCACAAAGGCAGCCGCCCTGGTTCTTACAGGGGATATCATCAAGACAATGATCCCCGTGGTGCTGTGTATGGTGCTGGCCGGGGAGGGAAGCTTCTCGCAGGCTCTTGGCGGAAATGTACTTTTTGCCTCCTTCCACGCACTGATGGCAGGCCTCGGCGCAAGTCTCGGCCACAGCTATCCCGCATGGCACGGCTTTAAGGGAGGAAAAAGTGTAACCAGCACTCTGACAGCCATGATCCTTGCAAGCCCGGTCACAGGCATCGCCTGCGGCCTTATCGGCCTGGGGGCGATCCGGATCTTCTCGGGGCTTAAGAAAAGCAGAGGGCTGAAGATCGGGGCTGTACTGATGCCGGCGCTGTATGCTGTCTGCATGCTGATAACGGGGCAGCGCAGCTGTGCTGCGGCAGCTGCAGCCATGACGCTTCTTGCAGCGCTTCGCAATGTCCCCGAAAACAAGGCGGGCGAGATGATCGTTCCGGACGATTGAGCGGCTGCGTATTAATTGTCCCGGTTGCCAACAACCACAATATCAGCACGCCGAAGACCGGAAAGTAATTGGAGGAGTAAGATGAGAAAACCGGAGGCCGGGCGCGGAATAATGGCAAATGTCGCTGAAAAAGGGATTGCGGCGGGAACGGCCCTTGCAGGGGGACTCCTTGCGGGCGCGGCAGCAGGTGTTTTAGGAATTTACCGCTACGTGTTTTACTCGCCTGTCGGGGAGCAGAACGATGATACCTGCCCCATCACGCCGGTCAACACGCCGGAGCTGAAGGCGGCGACAAGGAAGCTGATCGATACGATGAATGAGCGGCCGTTCCGCAGAGTAGTCACTCATTCCTTTGACGGCCTCCTTCTGGCTGGAAGGTATTTTCACAGCGATGACAGTGCTGCCGTCGCAATTCTTTTTCCCGGCTACCGGGGGACTCCCTCGAGAGATTTCTGCGGCGGGGCACAGCTCCTGTTAAAGAACGGTTATAACGTCCTGATCGTCGAAGAGAGAGCTTGCTGCTCCAGCGCGGGACACACCATATCCTTTGGCGTAAACGAGCAGAAGGACGCCCGCACCTGGATTCGGTATGTCAGAGAACATTTCGGTGAGGACAGGAGAATACTCCTGTGCGGAATCTCCATGGGAGCTTCCATTGTACTGATGGCTGCAGAAAAGCCCCTTCCTCCGAATGTCCTCGGAATTATCGCGGACAGCCCGTATACCACGCCCCGCGCAATTATTGAACACGTCGGAAGATCCAAAGGGATTCCCATGAAAGCTGCCATGCCGCTCGTCTATGCAGCGGCAAGATTCCCCGGCGGGTTCGACCTTGACGGCGCCGATGCCGTGCGCGCGGTTAAAAGCATAAAGATACCGGTGCTGATTATCCACGGCGAGGCGGACACCTATGTGCCGCCCGAAATGAGCGAGGAGATAAGAAAGGCAAATCCGGAGCTGATCGAGAGATATACCTTTCCCGGGGCCGGTCACGGCCTCTCCTACCTGTACGATCCGGAAAGATATGAGAAAATCTTCCTTGGCTTCTGCGAGAGGGTGGGACTCAAAGGGTGAGGAAAAGCCTGAATTCTTATGATTTTCCCTGCCCCGCAAAACAAGCTGCCCCGCCTGAAAAGGCGAGGCAGTTAAAAAGCATATTTCCAAATATATCAAATATGTCAGATTCCCAGCAGGTCGCTGTAGACGGTAAGGGCACCTTCGGTGTCGCGGGCAAGGACTCTCTTAGCGAGGATTTTGCCGAGCTGTACGCCTTCCTGGTCGAAGCTGTTGATGTTCCAGATAAAGCCCTGGAACATGACCTTGTTCTCGAAGTGAGCAAGGAGAGCGCCGAGGGATGCGGGGGTGAGCTGCTCGCCGATGATGATGCCGGACGGGCGGCCGCCGTCGAAGTTCTTGTTCGGGTTCTCGTCCTTCTTGCCGCAGGCAAAGGCGACGATCTGGGCGGCTACGTTCGCGCACAGCTTCTGCTGGCTGGTGCTGCCCTCGATTATGACGTCATTGCCGATCTGGCTCTTCTTAAAGCCGATGAACTGCAGGGGAACAATGGTCTTGCCCTGGTGCAGGAGCTGATAGAAGGAGTGCTGGCCGTTGGTTCCGGGCTCGCCGAAGATGATCGGGCCGGTCACGTAGTCAACGGGCTCGCCGAAGCGGTTGACGGACTTGCCGTTGGATTCCATGTCGAGCTGCTGCAGGTGTGCAGGGAAGCGGGAAAGTGCCTGGGAGTAGGGCAGCACCGCGGTGCAGGCCATTCCGAGGACGTTTCTCTCATAGACGCCGATCAGGGCATCCAGCATGGTGGCATTCTTTAAGGGATCCTCTTCGAGAGCTGCCTTGTCCATCTCTGCCGCGCCGTCAAGGAAGGCTGCGAAGACGTCGGGACCGAAGGCGAGGGAAAGAACCGCGCCGCCGACAGCGGAGGACACGGAATATCTGCCGCCGATGTAATCGTCCATGTAGAACGCGTCAAGATATCCCTCGTTCTTTGCAAGGGGAGAGGTCTCGCTCGTTACGGCGACCATGTGCTTTGCGGGATTAAGGCCTGCCTTTGTCAGGGCGTCCTTTACGAAGGACTCGTTGGTCAGGGTCTCAAGTGTTGTGCCGGACTTGGAGACAAGGATAAAGAGCGAGTGCGCCACATCGATTCCGGCGAGGACTGCGGAGGCGTCGTCCGGGTCGACGTTGCTGATAAATCTTGCCTCCATCTTCTTTGTGCCGTTTACCGCGGCCCAGTTCTCAAGAGCAAGATAGATGGCGCGGGGACCGAGATCGCTTCCGCCGATACCGATCTGTACGACCGTGGTAAATTTCTCGCCGTTCTCATTTGCGATATCGCCGGCGTGGACCTTCTCGGCAAACTCGGCAATCCGGGACTGCTGGCTCGCATAGAAGTCGCGCTTGTTGACGCCGTCGGCGATGACGTCTTTTCCGAGCTGACCCCTGCAGAGCTGGTGAAGGACCATGCGCTTCTCACCGGTATTGATGACCTCGCCGTCAAGAAGAGCCTTATATTTGTCCGTGAGCTGCGCTTCCTTTGCGAGCTTTGCGAGTGCTTCGAGAATATCGTCGTCGACAGCCTTGGCAGCGTAGTTAAAGAAAAGGCCCTCTGCCATCGGGACACAGTACTTCTTTGCGCGCTCCGCGCCGCTCTCGCCGCTCATCGCCTCGGCGATGTCAACCTTCTTTGCAGCCGCAAGCTCTTTGCAGGCATCGAGCTGATCAAGATTTTTCCAGGTAATCATGACTGACCTCCGTATTCTGTGGAATTGTTAAATACTGCTGATGATTATACCATGCCGCGCGGATACTGCCAAAAGCCTTCGAGAGAAGGAGGCTGTTTTAATTCGAAGCGGCAGGCATATATATTGATAGTAATTAATTATTGTTAACTGTTGTCGCTCACAGAAGTTTTACTGATTATTGTAAGCAGTCGTTATGCGGGGCAGCTTAAGACCAGCGTGGCAGCGGCGTTAAGGGGAGAGATGACAGGAATGCCGCCCACACCCATGAATATGTCAGAAAATGAGAAGTACAAGTCGGATTTCGAGCAGTCATGGGCCGTTGTTTTCTGCTAAGATAAAGCTGTCGGCAGGATCAGAAAGAGCTGCCGCGGCCCGGGAGGCTCAGGGTACTGTGATTCCGGGACGCCGCAGGGACATCAGTTTACGAAAAGGAGAAACGTCATGAGCAGTATCAGCAAAGTCAGAACAGCCGTCGTAGGGTGCGGCATGATCAGCAACATTTACATCCGAAACCTTAAGAATCTTTTCTATATCATTGACCTCGTCGCGGTCTGCGACTTGAACGAGGAGGCGGCAAAGCGCCAGGCAGCGGCCTTCGGCGTTGAGAAGGTCATGACGATCGATGAGGTTGCCGCGTCGGACGACATCGAACTGGTTATTAATCTGACAGGTCCCGTCGCTCATTATGATGTCATTAAGAAGATGCTGCTTGCCGGCAAGCACTGCTACACTGAGAAGATGTTTACGACAGACCTCGATCAGGCAAGAGAGCTTGTGGCGCTTGCCAACGAGAAGGGCCTGTATCTTGGCGTCGCGCCGGATACGGTTCTCGGCGCAGGCATCCAGACCGCAAAGCGGGTGATCGACTGCGGCCTGATCGGAGATGTGACGAGTGTCCAGGTTCATGTCAACCGCAACCAGTCCCTCAACTCGGAGATTTTCCGTTTCCTCAGGAATAACGGCGGGGCTCTTCCCTACGATGTCGGAATCTACTATGTCGGCGCGATGCTGATGCTCCTGGGCCCGGTGAAAACCATTCAGGCAGTAGGAAAGCCGGCGCCGGTTCACGAAGCACAGTTCCTGTACAATTCTTCGCCGGAGGAATCCTGGCAGGTTCCCGGCACGAACGTTGTGGCTGCAGCCCTTGAGTTCGAGAGCGGCGCGGTTGGGAGCGTACTCTTCGACGGCAATACCATCGGCGCAACCCAGCACGGCTTTACGATCTACGGAACAAAGGGAATCCTGGAGGTTCCGGACCCGAATGAGTTCGGAGGCCAGCCCGAGCTGATCCTCCCGGAGGGCGGAAGGACAACAATCCCTTATACCCACGGGTATGACGGAAAGAACGTACTCGGCGGCGAGCCGCAGTGGTTCGACGGCTACGGCAACCGCGGCATCGGCGTTGCGGAGATGGCGTGGGCGATCCGCAGGGGCAGAAAGAACAATCGCTGCAGCAAGGAATACGGCCTGCACTGCATGGAAGTCCTGCTCGGCATGGACGAGGCGGCAGCAACCGGAAAGGCTGTCGAGACGAAAACCCGGTTTGTGATGGAAGGCCTTACTCCCGGCTATTATTCCACAAGCGGAGGTATGAGAGGCGACGCGGAGAGGTCACTTATGGACTGAGGACGCCTTTGGGAAAATGATCTCAGCGGGCAGGGCATAAAGGAGAAAGGACAGCAGGCAGTATGAAATTCGGTGCAATGTTATTTGGAATTTTAAACAGTGTGCATGACGAGCCGGAGAAGGTATTTAAGAAAATCGCGGATGCCGGGATAAAGCAGGTTGAGCCGTGTATCGCGACCTTTACGGCGAAGGGCTTCGAGCATGTGCTGTGGACGGCAGAGCGTTTTAAGGAGCTTTTGCCGGTAATAAAGGAAAACGGGCTGGAAGTCGTATCCTGCCACCTGTTTTCACAGGACCTTATGGCGGATATGGAGATCATCCGCGGGCTTAGCGTGGAGTGCGGCATCCGGCAGTTTGTCGTAAAGTCCCCGAAGGAGCTGACAGAAAAGGCACTCCAGGAGTGCGCCCTGAATTATATGCAAGCGGCCGGAATGATGGCCGGGTTCGGCGCGCAGCTCCTTCTTCACAACGGCGCGGAGGATATTCAGACGAAGATCTGCGGGAAGACAGCGTATGAGTATCTGCTGGATCAGTGCCACGGCAGGGTCTTTGCGCAGGTGGACGCCGGCTGGGCGCTGCAGGCGGGCGAGGACCCGGAAGCACTTCTCTGGAGAAACAAAGACAGGGTAAAATCCCTGCATTACAAGGATTTCACCGGAGAGGGCGGAAAAGAGACGGCAATCGGAGAAGGCGCCCTGGACCTGACCGCGTGCTTCCAGTTCGCGCGGGCGCAGGGAATTCCCCAGATCTGCGACCAGGACAGCTCTTCGGGTGATATCCTGGAGGATCTTAAGAATGCCGCAGGGAAGCTTTCGGGCCTTACCGCGGTGAGAGACAGGTCCGTGAGCTACCTGAACATCCTGGATACGCAGACAGGAAAGGTGCAGGTCCTCCGCCGGTTTGAAGGCGTAGTTGAGGCGCCCAACTGGCTGAAAAAGGAAAATGCGCTTCTGTACAACGCGGACGGGCGGATCTGGCACTATGACATCGACAGGGACGAGGCCGTGCTCCTTGAGAGCGGCGAGTGCACTCTCTGCAATAATGACCACGTCGTATCCCCGGACGAGACAAGGCTGGGAGTCAGCCACATGGGCTTTGATGCGGACGGGAAGTTCTTCTCCAGAATCTATACACTTCCCCTTGAAGGCGGCGAGCCCGTTAAGATTACTCCAAATTCGCCGAGCTTCCTGCACGGCTGGTCGCCGGACGGAAAGGATCTTGCGTACTGCGCCTTCCGGCAGCAGGAGACAGGGCTTGAGGTCGATATTTACACCATCCCGGCGGAGGGCGGAGAGGAACAGCGCCTTACGGACGGCGGCTTCAACGACGGTCCTGAGTATTCTCCGGACGGTGAGTACATCTGGTTTAACAGCACGAGATCCGGCCTCATGCAGGTCTGGCGCATGAGAAGGGACGGGTCAGAGCGTGAGCAGATGACAGAAAATGAGGCCAACAACTGGTTCCCGCATGTCTCCCCGGACGGGAAGAAGGTCGTGTACATCACATACCGCAAGGGCGACCTTGACCCCGGCGAGCACCTGCCCAACATGCAGGTGGAGATCTGGATGATGAACGCAGACGGAAGCGAGAAAACAAGGCTGATTTCCTTCTTCGGAGGACAGGGCTCCATGAACGTGAATTCCTGGTCGAAGGACAACAGGCATATCGCCTTTGTCAGCTACGAGCTTCTTCACCGGTGAACGAAAGCCTTTTCCTGTACTGCGCCGGCGTTACGCCGGTCACTTCCTTAAAGCACTGAATAAAATAATTGACGGTATTGAAGGCGAGCTCCGCTGCGATTTCTCCGACACTCAGGTCGGAGGACTCCAGCAGGAGCTTTGCTCTGTTTACACGGGCATTTTTGATATAGTTGTTCACAGACATGCCGGTCTCTTTTTTGAACTTCTCGGTGAGATAGTATTCCGTATATCCGACGAGCGACGCGAGGTCGGAGATGCGGATCTTGCGGCCGAGGCTCAGCGTGATATAGTCGCAGCACTTCTGCACCGCGTGGGAATAGTCGGGGCTCGTGTGAAGGTGATGCACCCGGTAAATAAAATCGTGGTACATGGTGTGGGCAAGCGCGTTCAGCTCCCCGGAATCCATGCTGTTTTCGACAGACTGGATATAGGAATCGCCGAGGGAATAGGCAATTTCCGGAGAAAGCCCTCCCTCCATCGCAGCCCGGCTCACCAGCGTGGTAAAGACGGTGATGCTCGTCTTGATCTGCCGCAGGGGGTCCCGCCCCCTGACGGGGACGCCCGGACTTAACAGAATGCTGTTCTGCAGGACGCTCTGGTAGTTGATATCGCCCTCCCGGACCATCTGAAGCATGGCGCGCTCTGCGAGGTAGACCTTGCTGCGGTCGCGCGCGGTGCCGGGAGCGGCCTTGTTTTCCCCCTCCGCAGAGACGGATTCGAGCGCGTCGAGCCCCAGCTGCAGTCCCGTGAGCGTATTGTGGATCAGAATCACATAGCGGATAAAGACGGCGTAGGACATCACGGGGAGGCCCGGCAGCAGGCGGTAAAATTCGCGCACCCAGGCAGAGCTGTCCCACCCGGTCCTGAAGTGTGACAGGACACTGCGCAGATCGCTTTCAACCGGCTGGGTGTAGAATACAGGGCCGATTACGAACAGGAGCCTGCGTTTTCTTTCCGTCTCGTAGCTGAGCGCCCACTGCATGCCGACAGGAGACCCGACGATAAGGGGCGTTGTCCTGCCGGTGTCTTTTGCATAGCTTTTGAGGTGGTCCGTACCGCCGAAAATTGTAAATGCCTGCAGCAGAAGATCCCGCGTTTCCTCCGGGCAGTTCGCCGCAATGAACCTCCCGTCCTCATCGTAGCACCACACGTACAGCTTTTCTTCAGGGGGGATAAGGCTCTGGAATAATTCAAGATTCTGCTCGCCCTGTGTTCTGTTTCCGCGGTCCATAAGAAGCTCCTCAATTTCCTTAATTTTTGTAATTTTACCATACTTTTTGCATTTACCGGCGATATTTCGGTTTCGTATAATTTACTCGAATCGGATGATTCTGACTGACAATTACCGGAGAAAACGAGAGGTGTTGTTCAAAAAGGATCGCGGCAAAAGCAGACAAATGTATATCGGGGAATTTCAAAAGGAGGACCGAAATGTCAACAGAAAAGATGACACAGAGTGAGATCGACGGCGTGCAGTACAGGCGCGCGAAATTATGGCAGATTATCCTGATTGCCTTCAATGCATTTAACGGCATGGCCGTGTATTTCCTGATCGGCCTTGCGAGCTATTCCGCCAGCATCGGCTACGGGATCGCAACCCTCGTGGTCGGCGGACTTTTGACATTTACACGTATTTTCGACGCGGTTACAGACCCGCTCCTTGCCTTTGTATATGACCGCGTCAACACTCCCTTCGGAAAGGTTCGTCCCCTGATGATCCTGGGCTGGGCGATCCAGAGCGCAGGGCTTCTGTGCATGTTTAATTTCTTCTCCAGCAAGGGTCACGGAATCCCGACCTTCCTCGGATTTTACATGCTCTATGTCATCGGCTACACAATCATCAACATGACGGCCCAGACACTTCCCGCGCTTCTTACAAATGATCCGAAACAGCGCCCGACCGTCGGTGTGTGGCAGACCGTATTCAACTATATCACTCCGATGGCGCTCAATATTGTAGTTTATACAGTGATCATGCCCGCCATGGGAGGCGGCTTTAACCAGGCCTTCCTCAATACCGTGACATGGCTGTGCGTCGGCATTTCCCTGATCGGCGTTATCCTGGTGTGCATCGGCGTCGCCGAGTATGACAAGCCCGAGAATTTCGAGGGTATCGGAAAGAAGGAGCACTTAAAGCTTAGGGACATGGTCGACGTCCTTGGACACAACAAGCCCCTGCAGAGCTACATTATCTCCGCATCCTCCGACAAAATCGCGCAGCAGGCGGCATCCGCATCGATCGTCAGCACGATGATGAACGGTATCCTGATCGGCAATATGGGCCTTGCCACGACACTGAGCGTGATCGGCATGTTCCCCTCCATCATTTTTGCAATTCTCGGCGCACGCTATGCGGGAAAACACGGCAACAAGGAATCGATAGTCACCTGGACGCGCCTTTGCATCATCGCAAACACAGTCATGATCGCATTCTTCATTATTACCCGCATGACCGTAGGAACCACGGCGATCTCAACATCCATGCTTTTCAAGATCCTGTTCGTCGTGCTGACCTTTGCGGTAAACGGTTTCTCCATGTGCGTCACCACGGCCAACACAGGCTTTATGGCAGACCTGATCGACTTCGAGCTGGACAGAAGCGGAAAATACATCCCTGCGGTGGTTACCGGAACCTACAGCCTTGTTGATAAGATCGTCTCCTCCTTCTCCGCTGCGATCGCAACGGCCTGCGTTGCGCTGATCGGCTATACAACGACCATGCCCCAGCCCGACGATCCGGCAACCGGCGGCGTTTTCTGGATGACCATGTTCCTTCGCTTCGGCCTTGCGATCCTCGGCTTTATCTGCACACTTCTTGCTATGAGAAACTGCCGGCTCGGAAAACAGGAGATGGTAGAAGTCCAGAAGCGGATTGCCGACAAAAAGGCAGCCGCACAGGAAAAATTCTTTGAAGAAGAGCTGCACAAAGGCGACGCGGCAAAGGCTTAAGGAATAATCGTATCTGCCGGCCCCGGGGATGGCAGAAGAAGATAATGAAGGGAAAATTTCAAATGCGCAGAATAACCACACTTACAGACGGATGGAAGTTTATAAAGACAGCTGCTTCTGCAGAAGAGGCTGCACAAAACGCCGGGGCGGGAGAGGTTATTTCCCTCCCCCACACCTGGAATGCGGTCGACGGACAGGACGGCGGCAACGATTACTACCGCGGAACCTGCTGGTACGTCCGCGAGCTGGACGAAAAGGAGACGGAGGGCGAGGCACTCTTTCTTGAGTTTGGCGGCGCGGCGCATACCTGCGCTGTCTACCTGAACGGCGAGATGCTCTGCCTGCATGAGGGAGGCTACAGCGCCTTCCGCGTCGAACTGACAGGAAAGCTTCGGGACAAAAATGTACTTGCCGTCTCTGTCAGCAATGAAGACAGCGACCGTGTTTACCCCCAGAAGGCGGACTTCACCTTCTACGGCGGCCTCTACAGAGAGGTAAAGCTGATCGCCGTTCCGAAGGAGCATTTTGAACTTCTAAAAGACGGGACGCCCGGCATCAAGGTAACGCCCGTAGTGGACCTTGAGAAGAAGACGGCCGTTGTCACAGTCGAGACCTGGCACAACGCACAGTCCGTGACGATCCGCATCGGCGATATGGAACAGACTGTCTCCGACAAGGCAGAGTTCGTCATTGAGAACGTGCATCTTTGGGACGGCCTCGATGACCCCTATCTCTACACGGCGACGGCGACCCTCCCCGGGGGCGATGAGGTCAGCACAAGGTTTGGGTGCCGCGTATTTTCCTGCGACCCTCAGAAGGGCTTTTTCCTCAACGGACGCAGCTACCCGCTACGCGGCGTGAGCCGCCATCAGGACCTCAAGGGCAAGGGCAACGCTCTTTCCTATGAGGATCACGCAGCGGATATGGAAATCATCCGCGAGCTCGGCGCCAACACGCTGCGCCTTGCCCATTACCAGCACGCGCAGGAATTCTATGACCTCTGCGATGAGAACGGTCTTGTCGTCTGGGCTGAGATCCCCTATATCACAAAGCATATGCCGGGCGGCCGGCAGAACACGCTCACACAGATGAAGGAGCTCATCTGCCAGTGCTACAACCATCCCTGCATCGCGGTCTGGGGCCTGTCCAACGAGATCACGGCGGCCAGTGTGCAGGATGAGGATCTTTTTGAAAACCACCGTCAGCTGAACGACCTCTGCCACCGCATGGATCCCACAAGGCCTACGGTTATGGCGAGCGCGTTTATGCTGGAAATCGAGAGCCCTATTCTTGAGATCCCGGACATCAACAGCTACAATCTCTACTTCGGCTGGTATCTTGGGGAGCTTACGGAGAACGAAGAGTTCTTTGACGAGTACCACGAAAAATTCCCGGATCGCGTCATCGGCTTTTCCGAGTACGGTGCGGACGCAAACCCTGCCTTCCACTCCTCCCGCCCGGAAAAGGGAGACTACACGGAGGAGTACCAGACCGTCTACCACGAGCATATGCTCAGGCTCATTGAGGAAAGGCCGTGGCTGTGGGCGACGCACGTATGGAACCTCTTTGACTTCGCGGCCGACGGGCGCGACGAGGGTGGAAAGCACGGCGAGAACCAGAAGGGCCTTGTCACCTTCGACAGGCAGCTCCGCAAGGATGCGTTCTATCTCTACAAGGCGGCATGGAATAAGAAGGAGCCCTTCGTCCACCTCTGCGGCAAGCGCTATGTCAACCGCTGCGAGGAAGAAACCGTGATTAAGGTCTATTCCAACCTTCCGGAGGTACGCCTCTTTGTGGACGACACCCCGGTCGGGCAGCAGACGGGAAAGACCGTATTTACCTTCACCATTCCGCTGGTGGGCGAGCACATGGTCCGCGCCGAGGCGGGGGATGTCAGCGATACGATGTGCATCCGCAGGGTGAGCGAGCCCGATGAGAGCTATATTTTCAACA
>CADBPC010000140.1 GCA_902796425.1 uncultured Lachnospiraceae bacterium | reverse complement strand
CGGCGATTTTTTGGCAATAAACCTCTTGATGAAGCTCCGAAACTTAAGCACCTGGCTTTTGTCAAACAGGGGTGCCTCGTCGTACCACAGCTTGTAAATTTCGTCGTCCAGCGGCTCCCTGTTGGAAGGAGTGCAATTGTGCAGGTACGCGCAAGGATTGATTCCAATATTCTCATCCTGGACCTGCTCCGAAGAGTTCCTGATAAATGCGGCGTAAGCATAAGCCTGATAGGAAGGGTGGTTGACAATCCGATATCCGCCTCCCGTAAAAGCCCGGACACTATGCTGCATGATGTCATCGACCTTCTCAGCCTTGTCCCACTGCTTCAGTTCCACGACGACCACATTGCTGCGGTCGTTCCGGTCGGCGCCGGCAATCATGAAATCCACGCGTTTCGAAGTCCTCGGTATCTGGTACTCAATCGCGATATCCGCATCGCCCGGGATCTCCGGGTCGTCAATCACCGAGCGCATGAATTGCAGGGAATTCTGCCAGGCATGAAACTCCGCTGCCTGTCCTCCGGAGATGTGCTTCTCCCTGAGGTTTCTGAGAATGATGTCGGAAATCTGGTTCAGGATCACGTCATCGTTGAATTGTGTCTTTGTTGCGCTGTATACGATCATTTGATGTCTCCTTTGGATTGTCCGACCTCTGTGGATTGTCCGACCTCTGGGGTTGCTTGTTTTCTGCGTGTCCGACCTCTGCGTGTCCGACCTCTGGGGTTGCTTGTTTTCTGCGTGTCCGACCTCTGGCGTGTCCGACCTCTGGGGTAACTTGCTTATATTTCCTCGATCCATGAGAAGAACTTATCCAGCCCCTTATTCTCTTCCCTGGTCTCCAAAAACATCCCCGCCGTGTACCATGAATGCGTATTCTTCTTATCTGTTACACTATAAAGCTCGCAGACATTACCCAGCTCTCTCGCTCTTTTGGCAAAATCCTCTGCGCATGCAAAATCAATCAGCCCGTCATGTCTGCTCTGGATCAACAGCATTGGAATATGACTTTTCCCCATCAGCGCCACCGGCTCGCCGTTGCGCCTGTTATAGCCTTTCTTAAAAAGCTGATCCAGCAGCAGCCTGATCATCATTGATTGATTGTCCCTGAAACTGTATGGTCCGCCGGAGCCGATAAATCCAATAATATTTGATACATCGACATTATACTTTTCCCGGACCTTCCAGCTGTAGCACATGATTGACATCAGATGAGCTCCGGCAGACGGCCCTGCTGCGATAATCTTTGACACATCATGCCCGTTCTCCTTCAGATATCTGATTGCGGAGTTATATGCCTCACAGACATCCCTGATCTGGCAGGGATACTTATGCTTGGGAGACAGTCTGTAGCCCAACGAGATAAAACGGTATCCCTGATCACAGACGCACTGTCCAACAAAATCAAAGTACTTTGGATTACCCGCATTCCAGCCGCCGCCGTGAACCCAGACTATGATTTTGTCACTTATATTCTTTGAGGGCTCATAGTACAAAAAATACTGCTCCTTGTCCTTTCCGTAGGAAACCTTAACAGGCTCGTACTTTCTTTTTACCTGGAACATCTTTCTGTATAACCCGAAATAGCTTAAGCCTTCTCGCATTAAATCATTCATTCTGTTCGACCTCTCTGTTCGACCTCTGGGGTTGTTTGCTCGCTCGCCGCTCTCTGCTCGACCTCTGGGGTTGCTTGCTCCGTCACCCGATCTCTGCTAAAAACTCCTCTTTCGTGTATGGCTTCCAATGTCCGTCAATTATCACGCCCGCGTCGATTCTCTGCACTTTTTTGGCAAAAGCAGCCATCTTATCCCAATCCATTTTCCAAGAAGGAAATTCGCCAAGCTGTGCATCTCCAACGAACAAAACATTGTCCTCCGGTACATACACGAGCAGCGCATCGTCCGTATGTGGTGATTCAGCTATTATCAGCTCTGCAGTTACACCCCCAAGATCAATGATCCGGTCCTCCTGTATATTTTCATCTGCCGGTACTACTATAACCGGCACGCCGCCTGCATACTCCCTGCGTACCGTTGGATCGCTGTTCAGGAACTCTCGCACTTTGGCCGGCTCCCTGCTCATTTCCCGGCGAATCTGAGCAAGCTTTACATTCGTCTCTGTTCTGGCCATGGTCTTCCCATTTACCGCGTGCATTCCATATGTATGATCCCAGTGCCAATGCGTGATCACGGTAATATCCGGAAGAGGGAGTCCCTCTGCCTTTACAGCATCATAGAATTCTTCCACATGTGCGGAGGAGTGACCTGCATCTACCGCCAGTGCCATCTTCGCGCCGCAAATGTAACCCAGATTCGGTCGATCTTTTGACGAGTTAAATGGAAAAATCCACACATGCTCACTGATTCTCTGCAGTTTCACTTTTTTGCCCACCTTTCGACAAACTACCCCAGAGGTCGACCTTACAGAGGTCGACCTTACACCATCGCTTTCTTCATCCAATCCCCGCGGTACATCCTGGCCAGGAAGATCAGGCCGCGAAAGCACAGCTCTATCGCCATCGCCATCCAATATCCCCGCAAGCCCATTCGTGGAACAAGAAACAAAGCCATCGAGATACGAACGCACCACATGCTGACCAGGTTCATGACGCTCGGCTTCAGCGTGTCTCCCGCTCCCCGGAAAACGCCCGCACAGCAGATTGACGCACCGTACAGTGGTTCCGCGGCCAACTCAAGCCGCAGTACTTGCGTTCCCAGCGCCGCCACTTCTTCGCTGCTGGTCAACAGCGAGAATACGATTGGAGCGCAAATGTACATGACGACTCCGGTCAGTCCCATCAAGACCATTCCCAGATAAACCGACACACGCGAGAAACTTTGGGTCAGATCGCGCCGCCCCGCCCCTATAGTCTGTCCGATGATCGCAGTCGCCGCCGCTCCGATTCCATATCCCGGCATATAGCATAAGCTTTCCGCTGTAATAGCCAGTGAATTAGCTGCTATTGCCACAGTTCCCAGTCCTGCGACGATCTTGGTACCGGCTACATAGGCACTGCACATGAAAATCTGGTCAAAAGACAGCGGAATCCCTATTTTGGCAGCAGTCCATATGTTTCGGCCGCGCCACTTCCAGCTTCCTTTTGCCGTCAGTGAAATTCTCTTATTCCTGGCGCCAAGCAGATATAGCGCAACAAGCGAAATGATAACCTCAGAGAGTGATGTTGCAAGCGCAGCACCAACCACTTTAAGTCCTGCTCCCGGTATCACGATCCGAAGTCCGAAGACCGATGCTGTTCTCGTCGGGAAGATCATCAGCATGTTCAGGACTACATCCAAAAAGCACACAATTGCAGACAGTATGCTCGGAGTCTTCATGTCGCCTGTGCTCTGCATCGTCCCGTTCGACAGCTGCCGAAGGAGCACAAACGGAACCGCCAGCGTATAAATCCGAAAATACGCAGAAGCATCTTCCAGGATTGCTTCCGTTCCACCCAGCCATCTGGGAACATGATCACTTATCAGTAAGCATACTGCGCTGATCAAAATACCGATCAATACCACCGCTTTGATCCCTTGACGAAGGACGTGTTCCGCTTCGCGATCACGCCTTGCGCCGATCAGCTGCGCGATCTGAACATAAAACCCGGCCGAGATTCCGATGCAGCTCCCGCCGATCAGCCACGTCGTGGAGGAGACCAACCCTATAGAAGCTGTTGCCTCAGCGCCGAGACTTCCAACCATCCCGGCATCAATATATTGCATTAAGATTGTCGTCAACTGTGCCAGAATAGCCGGGAGGCTCAGGCTGAGAACAAGGCGGATCTTCTCTGCCCGGCTCACATCTCTATGTGTCAAAACACTTTCAAGGCTATTAATCTTCATTTTCACTTGATAAGGGTGGTCGTCGGGTCGTCGGGTCGTCGACCTCTGGGGTGTCTGGGGTGTCTCGACCTCTGGGGTATCTGGGTATCCCGACCTCTGGGGGGTGGTCGAACTGAAACTGACACTCAGATAATAATCCCTTCCAGATGGTCCACCTCGTGCTGAATGATCTGTGCCGTCCAACCGCTGTACTTCTGTCTTCTCTTTTTCCAGCCTGCGTCAAAATATTCAACTTCAATGTTTTGGTATCGAGTTGTTTTACGGACTCCTTCCAATGACAAACAGCCCTCTTCCGTCACGTATGGTGTGTCTTTACGAATGATTACGGGATTGTACATTACAACATTCATGATACCCATATTCACGATAATGATCCGCTTACGTACGCCAATCATGTTTGCCGCCATCCCGACGCACCGATCCTGGTTGGCGCGAAGCGTATCCTGCAAATCCTGTCCGACCAAGATGTCTTCAGGCTGAGCAGGCGCGGACTTTTGCCCCAGGAAAAAAACATCTCTCACTATCTTTTGAATCATTTTCCTCTCCTTTGAAAGGTATCCTCTCAATGGCTCAAACGACGAACTCATATATGCCAAAATCCGCAGTGCCTGTGTTTTCGTAATACATTTGCACTGAACCGACATATTCAAATCCGCATCGCAGATAAAGCCTTCTTGCTGCCTCATTCCCTTTGAGGACATCCAGACGCAGGCCTTTTGCTCCCGACTTTCTTGCCATTTCAATTGCTTCTTTAACCATCATTTTCCCGATTCCCCTGCCGCTGTAATCGGGATGAACGCCAAGCGCATGAATCACCATTACTTCTGCATTTGTCAAGGGCGTATCCTTGCCCAGATTGCGGTATCCCTCATTGCAGTCACGATTTACGACCATTGCTGCTGCAATGCGGGGACGTTCGCAGCATAAATACAACTCGCTCTTGTCCAGAGATGTCTTTAGGAATTCCGGTGCAGGATAAACATCTTTGATCCATGTAATTGTTTGGCTTTTCTCTTTCATACCGTCGATCAATGAATGGTAAAAAGATCTGACTCTTCCAAAGTCTTCGGGACTTGCATGTAAAATTTTCATTTCTTCTCCCGGTTCTTGATATTTTGACTCAAAAATTGTATCCGGATACCCCGGAGGTAGCTAATTTAAGTGTACGGATACCCCAGAGGTCGCTCATAGAGGTCGCTCACTACCCCAGAGGTCGCTCATGGGTCGCTCATGGAGATCGCTCATGAGCTCATTACCCCAGAGGTCGATCATTTAAGAGGTCGCTCATTACCCT
>CADBPC010000139.1 GCA_902796425.1 uncultured Lachnospiraceae bacterium | reverse complement strand
TCTTCGCAGATACCGCGAAATACCTCATTTAATTTCTCAATCTGCCGGTCGTGCTCCGCCTCATCGCTGGATGCGCGCACCAGCCTGCCGGTCAGCTCGCTCCTGCGGATGTCGTACTGCTCGCGCTTTTCGTTCAGGGCGGCCTGTTTTGCCTTGATAATGGCCCTTGTATTGAGGAGCTCGAGGATGCCCGCACGCTTTTCATCAATCGCAGCAGCAAGCTTTAAGGATACCTCCTGGGCCTCCTGCTGCTCCTGCCTTGCCCTGTCCAGGGCTTCGCCCAGTCTGCTGAACTCTTCGTCGACGCCGCTCTTTCTGTCGAGGACCTTCTGCTTTTCCTCTTCCCGCTCCCTGATCTGTCCCAGTACAGCCGTCTCGCGGTTGTGGAAATGCTCGGCGTTGCTCTTTGCGGAGCGGATCTGTTCGTTGAACAGCTTGATATCGCCTTCGAGCTTCTGTCTTACGATCTGCGCGCTGGCAATGGCGTCTCTTGCGCCTGTGATGCCCTTTTCAAGATCTTCCAGCTGTGCGCGCAGGGATTCGTATTCCTGCTTTGCATTCTCAAGGGCGCTTTCCGTCGAAGCAAGATTTGCCCTTGTATCCTCCAGTGTTCCCGTTGTCTCCTCGAGGCTCTTCTGAAGCCTTCCGTTCTCGATCAGGAACACGTTCACATCCAGCTTTTTCAGCTCTTCTCTGGTATCCAGATAGATTCTGGCCTTCTTTGCCTGAATCTCAAGGGGGCCGACCTGCTTCTCCAGTTCCGACAGGATATCGTTGATGCGGACGAGATTGGCTCTCTCGTTTTCCAGCTTTTTCAGCGATGTGTCCTTGCGGTGTTTGAACTTGACGATACCTGCGGCTTCGTCAAAAAGTTCTCTCCTGTCCTCAGGCTTGTCGGAAAGGATCTTTTCGATCTGGCCCTGTCCGATAATGGAATAGCCTTCCTTACCGATACCGGTATCATAGAAGAGCTCCTGAACGTCCCTCAGGCGCACCTGTGCGCCGTTCATCAGGTATTCACTCTCGCCGCTCCGGTAAAGCCTTCTGGCAACCGTAACCTCGTCATAGGAGACCGGCAGCACGTGATCCGTGTTATCCAGCGTAATCGCCACATACGCAAAAGAGAGCGGCTTTCGCAGCTCGGTTCCGGCAAAGATAACATCCTGCATCGATGCCCCTCGAAGCTGCTTTACCCGCTGCTCGCCCAGTACCCACCGCACTGCGTCAGCCACGTTGCTCTTGCCCGACCCGTTCGGTCCGACAATGCCCGTAAAGCCGTTATGAAATTCCAGTTTTATTTTGTTGGCAAAGGACTTGAAGCCCTGTACCTCTATGCTTTTTAAATACATCTATACCGTTTCGCCATCGGAGCCTTTTTTGTTCTCCAGGTCAAGGAGCGTCCTGTAGGCCGCTTCCTGTTCCGCCGCTTTCTTTGAGCCTCCGCTGCCGCGCATATACTCACTGCCGTCGATCAGACAGGCGGCCGTATAGATCTTCATATGCTCCGGCCCGCTCTCATCCACAATCTCATAGGTCACGGCGCCGCCCGACTTCTGGACCCTCTCCTGGAGGATGGACTTTGCGTCGTAGAACATCAGCTTGCCGTCCGGGTCCGAGAGAATAAAGCGCATGACAAAAGCCCGCGCCTTCCCGATATCGCCGCTGTCAAGATAAATCGCCCCCAGAAGCGCCTCGCACACATCCGAGACGATGGAGTCCTTGCTGCGTCCGCCGCCGGCCTCCTCGCCCTTTCCGAGCCTGATATAGCGGTCGAGCCCGAACTGCCTTGCGCAGTGGGCAAGCGCAGGCTCGCACACAAGGCTGGCCCTCATTTTGGTCAGCTCGCCCTCGCGCTTTTCCGGATAGTGCCTGTAGAGGAATGTGCTCGAGAGCATCTCCAGCACCGCGTCGCCCAGAAATTCCAGTCTCTCGTAATCCTCGTAGAGCCGGATCTTCTGTTCATTTGCGTAGGAGGAGTGTGTCAGGGCACAAATAAGCAGATACCGGTCCTGGAACCGGTATCCGATCTGCTGCTCCAGTATGGACAGACTGTTCTCAAAGTCCCTGTCTGTCTGAGATATCACAACATTATGTTTCACAGTGCTTTATTCCGCTGTCGCTCCCTTGATCAGTTCAAGTGCCTCGCCGACGGTCGTAACATGCTCCGCCTTCTCCTGCGGAACAGAAATCCCGTATTCCTCTTCGATTCCCATGACAATCTGGTACAGATCCAGGGAATCCGCCCCGAGATCATCTGCAAAGGTAGATTCCACCGTGATCTCGTCGGAATCAACGTTCAGCACGTCCGCGATAATATTCTTCAGCTTGATAAATTCCTGATCCATGATACTTCCTTTCCTGCTGGCTGTTATGCCTTCTTTGTCCGGTCGACAAGGTGCATCCGTCCGATGAACTCCTCGTTGATCTTCTTTTTCTTATAATCGATGCACTGCTCGATCGCGTGCTGCACCTCAATGGCAACAGCGCTGCCGTGGCTCTTTACAACCAGGCCGCCAAGGCCGAGGAGCGGCGCACCGCCGTAGGTCTTCGCATCGAACTTTTTAAGTGTGGTCTTCAGTGCCGGCTTGATCAGAAGGGCCCCGATTTCAGCCCTTAAGGAGGACATCAGCGCCCCCTTGATCTCTGACAGCAGAACCTTTGCAACGCCTTCATACATCTTCAGTATAACATTACCTGCAAAGGCATCGCAAACGACTACATCCGCGGCTCCCGCAGGCACCTCTCTCGCCTCGATATTTCCCACGAAATTGATGCCCTCAAGTTCCTTTAAAAGAGGATAGGTCTCCTTGGTGAGCGCATTCCCCTTCTCCTCCTCCGTCCCGATGTTCAGGAGCGCGACGCGCGGATTCGAAATGCCCATGATCTTCTCCATATAGATAGACCCCATCTGGGCAAACTGGACGAGCTGGGAGCTTCTTGCATCCACGTTGGCGCCGCAGTCAATCAGAAGGACCGGGCCTTTTGCCGTGGGCATGACAGGCGCAAGGGGCGGGCGCTCGATTCCCTTGATCCGCCCGACGATCAGCTGGCCTCCTACGAGTGTCGCTCCGGTCGAGCCGCATGTTACGAAGGCGTCGCACTCCTTGTCGTGCACCATCTTCATGCCGACGACCATGGAGGAATCCTTCTTGGTGCGGATTGCCGCCACAGGGGGCTCAGCCATCTCGATAATTTCCGTTGTATGGCGGATCTCAAGGCGCTCCTTCGGATAATCCGCTCCTTCGAGCTCCTTTTTCACCGCGCCCTCATCTCCTACAAGGACGATGAAAAGCTCACTGTTAGCCTTGAGCGCGTCCACCGCGCCCTTTACTGTTTCCCGCGGGGCATTGTCGCCTCCCATGGCGTCCACCGCGACGCGGACGAGTCCGTTACTGTCACTCATAGCCGGCTCCTCAGAATAGAATATATTGTTTCAGTTCCTGATACAGGCGCGCGATCGGAAGACCTACCACATTGTTGTAGTCTCCTTCGATGCCTCTGACATAAATGCCGAACCTTCCCTGGATCCCATAGGCTCCCGCCTTGTCCATCGGCTCTCCCGTCCGGATATAGGACCGGATTTCGTCACCTGTCATCCGAAAGACATGAACCTTTGTCGTTTCGCTGAACGCAACCTTCAGCGGGGAATCCCCAGCGCCGGAGGGTGCCTTCAGGAAAACCGCGCATACTCCGGTCATGACTTCGTGATCCCTGCCCTGCAGCATCCGGAGCATCCCTTCGGCATCCTCTTCGTCTGCAGGCTTTCCGAGAATCTTCCCGCCACAGACTACAATTGTATCCGCACCGATGACACATGTCCACGGTCTTTGCGGTTTTTCTTCCCCGGTACGGATGAAACGGGCAATTTCCGACGCCTTATGCGCGGCGAGCTCCTGAACATAAGCCGCGGGGTCTGTTTTGCTGCTCTTTTCCTCCCCGGCGGCGGGCAGGACTTCAAAATCCATTCCTGCCTGTAAGAGAAGCTGCCTTCTTCGCGGCGATGCGGATGCCAGGACAAACCTGACATCCGCAGCCTTAAGTTTACCATTATTTTCAAACGTAGCTATTGTATTATTCCTCCTGCTGCTCTTCCCGGCCATCGTCTTCGAATCCGCCCCGGCTCAGAGCTCCGTCCATGAGCTTTAACAGCTCAAGTGCACTGCGGAAATATACCTTCTTGTTCTCCTCGGCCCAGACCACCTGTCCCTGCCAGGTGGAATTCTGTCTGTACTTCACCTGGACAATGAAGGTTGCCTGCTCGCCTCTTTTTTCGTCTATATCGCTCATTACTCTGACCCTTTCCAGTCTCTTGATATGATTTACCGCTTCCGCCTTTACAGGATAAAAGGAACGCGGAACAGTTGACCTCTGCGGAAAATTCAGCTCATCAAAATGACTGTCAAGTTTCCAGATAAGATCCATTGAGCTGATAAACGGATGTGCCTCAGTGTGGTACTGATCCCAGTAAACGCCGCGGTAGTCCCCGCCCTGGCCTCCGTTTACGCATACAGTTACCAGGTTGACAGCAAAAAGCTTTATTCTTTTTTCTGATTTCGTGTTGTTACCCATTCAGCCTGCATTCTCCTGTTCGCACGGGAACAGTCTGTATCTGCGGAGCAAGTTGCCGCCATATCTGCCTGTTACAGTCTGGACAGATCCGCAAGGGAAACATTGCTGTAACTGACCGCAGCCTTGTTGCCCTCAGCTTCCTTCAGCCTGCGGCTGATGCGTGCCGCAACGACGTCGCACCCTTCCCTGCTCGCTCCGACCAGCAGGATGAGATACTGCGACGCACTGTATTTCGTGTAAATATCGCCTCTCCGGAGGCTCGCCCCGATGCAGGACTTCAGTGTGTCGGAACGCTTCTCGAGTTTCTCGCGGTTTGCGATCGGCTTCCCCTCATAGTCGAGCAGCGTGCACAGCTGCAGGAAAACGGAATAGCCCTCGCGCTCCATATTGCGTTCCAGGACGTGATAGATATCAATAAAGCTCGGATAGGAGCAGTAATACGCTCCCGTGAACGGATCCTCCTGGAGGGAGCTCTGGATCTCGGTGATCCTGCTCTCCGGAGAGATCAGCCTCTGGCTCATTCTCCGGTAGTTCTCCAGCATTTTATCCGAAGGCGGCAGGCCCATCTCGTCAGAATAGCGGCGCACGGTCCTGTCGTAGAGGTCATAGGCTGTCCTGTAGTCCTCCTTGCAGATCAGCGCGTCGATCTGATACGCCTGCCAGTCATTGTCGGGATAAATTCTCGCAGCCTTTTCATAGATGCGGAACATATCGTCAAACTCGTTGCGTCCCCTGGCGTATTCGCCAAGCCACAGCACGCATTCGTCAAAATCCTGGCGCAGGTGTGTGGCGTCGGAGACGACCCAGGTCCTTGTCATCAGCTCCGGCAAAAGCTCTCCTCTGTAGAGATCATACGCCTGCTGGTAGAACTCCTTTTTCCCTTCCTGCGTGTCGGCCTCTCTCGCCATACGAATCATTTCCCTGAAATCCGCAACATCAATCCGCACGGGAAACTCAGGGTCGGGAATATATACCTTGCCGCTTTTTACGATATAGTCTGCCTTCGGAAGTCCGGCAGCAACCATCTGCTTGCGCATCTGGAATATCAAATTGTTGAAGCTGTTGTTCGGGTTGGAAAGATCGTCTGTGTCGTACAGTTCCCTGACAATCTGATTTTTGGAAATGCCTTTGTCCGCACGCAGCCAGATCAGCTGCAGCAGCTGAACGAATTTAGCCGTAGTATTCCTGCCGAGAACAATTTCTTCCTCGTTGTATTCCAGGGAAAATCCTCCCAGCAGATGAATATATAGTATCTTCTCTTCGTTCATGAAAAACTCCAAACAGAAAATGGCGCCTTACCGACGCCGTTTTCACTTACATATCACATTTTATCATGTGTAGTACACGATTGCAAAAAAATAATTGCTTTCACGATCAGAATACACATCAAATATTGCGGAATTTTTACACAAATTGAGGTGATACTATACTTTATTCTGTTGTGTTCTCACTCCCTGCCGTCCCAGCAGTAGGTGCACAGCTTCTCCCGGTCAATTCCGATCGAAGCAATCATATCATCCAGACGATTGTAGCGGAGGGACGTAAAGCCCAGCTGGGCGCGGATATCCTCCAGCATGCGGTGATATCTGTCGGAATCCGGATTCGCGTAATCCTCAAGGACAGAGCGCTCAACATCCACGCCCTCTTCCTTGTTGATGATCCTGCGCGCGATCAGCTCCATCTCGGAGGTCGAGCGGGAGAAATTGATGTATTTGCAGCCAAAGAGAATCGGCGGGCACGCAGGCCGTACATGGACCTCCTTCGCACCGCTCTGGTAGAGGAAATCGGAGGTTTCGCGAAGCTGCGTTCCCCTGACGATGGAGTCATCGATCAGAAGGAGCCTTCGGTTCTCGATCAGCTCGTGAACCGGCACCAGCTTCATGCGGGCGATCAGGTCGCGCCTTGACTGGATCGTGGGCATAAACGAGCGCGGCCAGGTCGGCGTATATTTGATGAACGGTCTCGAGAAGGGAACGCCGGATTCATTCGCATAGCCGATCGCGTGTGCGGTGCCGGAGTCCGGAACGCCCGCAACCGTGTCGATATCGTCCCTTGTCATCCCGTCGCGCCTTGCAAGGTACTCGCCGCACTTGTTCCTCATTTCCTCGACGGAAACGCCCTCATAGCGCGAGGAGGGATAGCCGTAATACACCCACAGGAAGGTGCAGATCTTCATCTTTTTGCCCGGAGCAGCGAGCGTTGTCACACTCTCCGGCGTCATGATGCAGATCTCTCCCGGGCCGAGTTCCTTATAGTCGTGATATTCCAGGTTCAGGTATGCAAAGGATTCAAAGGAAGCACAGAACCCGTCTTCCTTCTTTCCGATCACAAGAGGCGTCCTTCCCATTTTGTCGCGCGCACAGTAGATACCCTGCGGCGTCATCAGAAGAATCGTGATCGAGCCGTCGATCACCTCCTGTGCATATTGAATTCCTTCGATAATGTTGTCCTTCTGGTTGATAAGAGAAGCGGTCAGCTCGGTAGCATTGATGCTGCCTCCGCTCATCTCAAGGAAATGAGTGCCGGTCCGTTTTGTAACCGTCTCTGAGAGCTGGTCGATGTTATTGATCTTGCCGACTGTGGATATGGCGTAGGTGCCGTGGTGCGAACGGACGATCAGGGGCTGAGGCTCGTAATCCGATATACAGCCTATTCCCAGATTGCCGGACATGGAAGCGATTTCGTGTTCAAACTTTGACCGGAACGGAGTGCTCTCGATGTTATGGATCGAGCGGTTGAATCCGTCCTTCCCGTAGACCACCAGACCTGCACGCCTGGTGCCGAGGTGCGAGTGATAATCAGTACCAAAAAACAAATCAAAGACGCATTCCGTCTTCAATGCTGCAGCAAAAAATCCACCCATGCTTTTTCCTCCTGAATACGTGGATAAATATACATTAACGGTCTTTTCATACGCAATATCAGATTTAACCAAAATGCAAAAAGCATCAACCTCTCTTTTTGACAATCCCCCCAAGTGATATAATGCAGGAACAGCAGGTCAAACGATCGAAGCTTAAGGATAACGAAGGAGTACTGACAATATGGAACAACTGGCAATTCACGGCGGTAAGCCGGTAAGAGATAAAAAAATATTCTATGGAAGACAATGGATCAATGAAGATGACATCGCCGCGGTGGCCGATGCGCTCCGCTCCGACCTTATAACAACCGGGCCCAGAGCCGTAAAGGTCGAAAAAGAGCTCTGTGAATATACCGGAGCATCTTATGCAACCATGTGCGCCAACGGCACCGCCGCCCTCCATCTGGCCGCAATGGCCGCGGGCGTCGGCCCGGGAGATGAGGTCATAACGACGGCCCTCACCTTTGCGGCAAGCGCCAACTGTGCGCTGTACTGCGGCGCAAGGCCCGTGTTTGCTGATATTGATCCCGAAACCTACAATATCGATCCGGAAATGATCGAAAAGTGCATAACCCCCAGAACTAAGGCAGTTGTCGCCGTGGACTTTGCGGGGTGCAGTATTGACCACAGGGCAATCCGGGATATCTGCGACCGCCACGGCCTCGTGTTTATCGAGGATGCTGCCCATGCGATCGGGACAAAGGACGGCGGAAAGGGCGTCGGCAGCATCGCCGATATGACCTGTTTCTCCTTCCATCCCGTAAAGACCGTTACCAGCGGCGAGGGCGGCGCCGTCCTTACAAACGACAGCCGATATCACCATCTTCTCCAGACCCTGCGGACGCACGGCATCGAGCACGACGACGAATACCTTGTCGACGGCCCTCACGAGGGCCCTTGGTACTACGAGCAGCAGTATCTGGGTTATAACTACAGGATTACCGATTTCCAGTGCGCTCTCCTTTCAAGCCAGCTAAGGCGCATTGATCAGTTCATCGCAAGAAGAAAAGAAATCGTGGAGAAATATAACGAGGTCTTCGGCAGCATGCCGCAGTTCAAACTCCAGAAGGAACTGCCGGGAACCGACAGTGTGCATCACCTTTATATCCTGCAGCTGGATCCGGAGCACATCTCCTGCTCCCGTGCGGAGTTCTTTGCCGCGATGAGCGCCGAGAACGTCCAGTGCCAGATACACTACGTGCCCGTCTACTGGTTCCCTTACTACAGGGGCCTCGGCTACGAGAAGGGCCTCTGCCCCGAGTGCGAAAAAGTGTACAGCAACATCATCAGCATTCCGCTCTACCCGCTTCTTACCGACAGTGACGTCCGGGACGTCATCCATGCCGTCACCAAAATCGCGGAATATTACAGAAGGTAAGCCCCGGCCGCCGGCTTTTGCGGCGCCTGCCCGCAGCGGCAGGAACATCAGCAGAATACAGTATTTAACGCAGCAGGCCGGAGAAATCCTCTCCGGCCTGCATTTTTCCGTCCTATTTTACCGCATTCCACGGCATTTTCTGAGCCTTAATTTCCTGCCACGGGTTTTCGACCGCCTGAATCCGCAGAATGCCGAAATACGCATCATCCAGCGCTTCCGAAAGCGGATACGGCTCCTTACCGCCGCCGATATAGTCTTCCATATCCATCAGGATCGATGCAATGGCAAACTCATCCTGCTGCTGATCCAGATACAGCTCCGGAGACCAGCTCTTTCTCAAATCCCTGAGATCCTGCGTATCCAGCGCGCTGTAGGCAGCGGGTATCTCAGGCATGAGATAAACCCTTTTCGGCAGGTTATCTTCTCCCACATAAGAGATGAACCTGTCATTCCACTCACCCCTGTCTCCGCGCAGAATCAGGTGCCTCGTGCGGATATAGGAGCGGTACTGGAGCGAAGCAAAGTCATAGATCGCAGTTTTACCGGATGAAAACTCAATATTGACGATGTCCCGCTGTTCCTTCTCCATACTGCCGTCAAGGATCGCCCCTGCCCTCGAATCCGTGGAAACAACGTTTTTCTCGAGCTGCACCGCGTGGAGCGAATAGGTCTCGTCAAAAGTCATAAGAAGGCGCCTGATCAGACTGATTCCGTGATGCTTGTGCGCAAGGGACAGATACAGGGAAATCGGTGTTCCGATCAGCCCCTCGTTGATGTACCGGAAACCATCCGCCATCACAGGATACCTGTGATACTGCTCGCAGCAGACGATCTTTGCTCCCGCTTCATGCAGCTCCCATATTTTCAGGAGCTTATCAAGACTGTTCCCCATCGGCGTCTCCGCCAGAACAGGATATCCCATCTGTGCCCATTCCATCGTTACATCCGCGATATGAGCGAGATCAACGACGACAACAACAAAGTCCGGCTTAAAGAGAACCGCTTCCTCCTTTGAAGTCACTGCCTTTACGCCTGTTCGGCCCATCATTGCATCCGCCTTCTCCTGCGATCTGCACAGAAACATCGCTTCGAAGAGCTTCGGATACTTTACGGATATTCTGGCATAAAACTCTGATCTGTAACCGGAGCCGACAATAAGATATCTGGACATTGCAGCCTCCTTAACGCAAATATAGCGATGAAAACAAAACCAGCCGGAGAACTGCTCCTTCCACAGGAGCACTGTTCCCGGCCTGTCATTTACCTAAAGCATCTGTGAATAATGTCAATTATCTTATCCTGCTGAGCAGGCGTCATCTTGTTGTCGGACGGCAGGCACAGACCTCTTCTGAAGATATCCGCGCCGACGTCCTCGCAGGAGCCGGCGATGTAGGCGTTGGAGCCTCCTCTCCCGTTTCCGTTCGCTGTGATGAACGGGCTGTTCCTATAATAGGGCTGCATATGCATCGGCTTCCAGATGGGACGTCCTTCCGCGTTAAATGCTGCTATCGCGGCCAGGATTTCTCCGGGCGAGCTCTTTCCCTTCCCGGAAATCCAGAGCTCATCCTGTTCGCCGCGCACAAACGGTGCCATGGCATCCTCATCAATGAGAATGCAGGAAAGCCAGTAATTGGGCTCACTGCACACAAAATCAATCGGATTCATGGTGACCGGCAGGTCCTTAAGGCCGTCCCTGTACCGCTCCCAGACCGCCTTTTTCTGCTGTCTGTGCTCGTCAGCATACGGAAGCTGGCCGCGAACGATACCGGCAATGATATTGCTCATCCGGTAGTTGTAGCCCAGCTCCTCATGCTGATACCAGGGAGCATTCTCTCTGGACTGCGTGGACCATTTTCTGACCTTGTTTGCCCACTCGAGGTCGTCGGTCAGAAGCATTCCGCCGCTGGATCCCGTTATCAGTTTATTCCCGTTCCAGCTGAGGACACTGACATCACCAAAGCATCCGGTCTGTTTCCCTTTATAGGTCGCAAGGAAGGACTCCGCTGCATCTTCAAGAACCAGCGCCCCGTGCTTTCTGGCGATGGCGCAGATCTCATCAATCTTTCCGGGCGTACCGTACAGGTGAGCAACGACAACCAGTTTCACTTCCGGATAAATCTCAAAGGCTTTCTCGAGCGCTGCGGGATCCATATTCCAGGTATCTCTTTCCGTGTCGATAAAGACCGGTTCTCCGCCCTCATAGCAGATCGGGTTGTCTGTGGCATCAAAGGTCATGTCCGTCGCAAAAACGCGGTGTCCCTCGAGAGTGCCGTGCCCCGGCATCGCCTGACCGTAGAGCTCCTGCGCAAGGAGTCTCATTCCAAGATGGAGCGCTGCCGTTCCCGCAGAAAGAGCAACGGCATAATTCCTGCCGACGATCCCGGCAGTCGTCTTTTCTATTTCGTTGATGTTCGCTCCGACGGTGGATACCCAGTTCGTCCGGATCGCCTCGTCGACCCACTTCTGCTCCTCGCCGTGCATGGTAGGGGACGAGAGCCATACCTTCTGTTCAAAAGGTTCAATACCCGCAAAGCGGGGATCATTCATAAAGTCATGCACAATATCATCTCCGGTTTTATTGATATAGTCAGATTGAGTATAGCATATTTTCCAATAAGAAAGAGCAGCGCTTTACAGCTCTGCTCCTTCTGAAAATCTGTTATTAAACAGCTGTGTTAATTACTCGATGACGGAAACAACACGGCCTGATCCAACAGTACGTCCGCCTTCACGAATAGCGAATGTAAGACCCTGCTCCATAGCGTTTGTTCCTCCTGCAATAGATACATTAATCCAACCTATATTATAACTCATATCCCCCCTATATGTCAAGCAAAGAT
>CADBPC010000138.1 GCA_902796425.1 uncultured Lachnospiraceae bacterium | reverse complement strand
TATGCGCAGGAAGGCGCGGATATCTCCGGCTATAAAATCATGACTCTCGAAGATGTACTCGCCGCCATGGAGGCGGATGTGCCGGATTCCATGCTCTACGCTCTTTATGAAACAATATCCTCCTATGACGGCATCCACCTGAAATACAACCTTCACACAGAATATATGGATTCTTCACAGGACTACGATGTGCACAGTAAGGATGGTATTTACTACTCCGAGCGCACCACCTCTGTCGCAGGGTTCGTCAATACCCTCATCACTTTCGTCGAAGACGGTTCCGTCTATAACCTCGATCCGGATAAGAAAACCGGCACCCTGGTCACTACAACGACGATGAAGAAAGTCCTTGATACCCCGGTACTGATGGATAAACTGTACGCCGCCATTTCCGAGCACGCGCAGGAGGCTGAATTTGTCACAGAGGAAAGAGAGATCGACGGTGTCACCTACACTGCAGAGGTCTTCGCCGCCACAGAATACAAACCCGAAGCTGTCTTCTGCTATGACGAAAACGGAGATCTTGCCGTCTTCATCGAGGGCGCTCCCGTAGTCAAGGGTGCAGCCGATATCGGTGAGTCTGTATACACCATCGAAGTGATCGACGACAAGGTGGACAACGCACTGTTTGATATCTCCGATTATACTGTCGAATAATCGGCATTCCTCCTGCATGAAAACGCCCGCCCATCCTGCCGGAAACGGCAGGAGTCGGGCGGGCATGCTGTTTTCAACTTTTCAACGGATGGCGTCCTTCATGGATTTCACAAATTCATAGATGTAATCCGGCGCGTCCTTTCCGTATTTTTCGAGAAGCTTTATGATCGCGGAGCCGACGATCGCGCCGTCCGAGACGTCCGCCATCTGCCTGGCCTGCTCCGGCGTCGATATGCCAAAGCCCACGGCGCAGGGAAGGTCTGTATTTTCCCGGATGACAGCGACAATCGATGCAAGATCCGTTGTGATCGCGCTCCTCGTCCCGGTAACGCCAAGGCTTGACACCAGGTAAATAAAGCCCTCCGCCTCCTTCGCGATCATGGAAATGCGATCCTTAGAGGTGGGCGCGATCAGGGAAATAAGGTCGACGCCGTATTTTCTGCAGAAAGGAAGAAATTCTTCCTTTTCCTCAAACGGAAGATCCGGAAGAATCAGGCCGTCGATCCCGATCCTGCTGCAGGTTTCAATGAATTTTTCCGCGCCATAGGAAAAGACCACATTCGCGTAGGTCATAAATACCATCGGCGTACCCATTTCCTCACGGAGGCTCCGGACGAGCTCAAAGATCTGCTCTGTCCGGACGCCTCCATTTAACGCTCTGAGGTTCGCGCCCTGGATCACGGGCCCTTCTGCCGTAGGGTCAGAGAAGGGAATGCCGAGTTCAATCAGGTCTGCCCCCGCCCTGACGGCGGCGCGCACTGCGGCTGCGGTTGTTTCAAGATCCGGATCACCGCAGGTGATAAAGGGTATAAATGCTTTCCCTTTTTCAAAAGCCTTTGCGATCTTACTCATAGATATTTTCCCCCCTGTACCTCGCGATC
Source organism: uncultured Lachnospiraceae bacterium (assembly GCA_902796425.1). Classification (GTDB taxonomy): domain Bacteria; phylum Bacillota; class Clostridia; order Lachnospirales; family Lachnospiraceae; genus CAG-791. Next base: position 6,343 of record CADBPC010000138.1, on the reverse strand, counting down.
GCCGCGCAGTCCTTGTCTCCCCTGCCGGAAATCGTGATGACGATAATCTGATCCTCTGTCATTTCCTTCGCAAGCTTCATGGCATAAGCCACTGCATGCGCGGATTCAATCGCGGGAATGATCCCCTCCGTCCTGGAAAGATATTCGAAGGCTTCGACCGCCTCTTCGTCCGTGACCGGCACGTACAAAGCTCTGCCGCTGTCGTGCAGGAAGGCATGCTCGGGGCCGATCCCCGGGTAGTCGAGCCCCGCGGAAATAGAATAGACCGGGGCGATCTGTCCGTCGTCGTCCTGGCAGAAATAGGACTTCATGCCGTGGAAAATTCCAAGCCTTCCCGTTGCGATCGTCGCCGCCGTCTCGAAGGTGTCGACGCCTCTGCCGGCCGCCTCGCACCCGATCAGCCGCACATCTTTATCGTCTATGAAATGGTAAAAGCTTCCGATCGCGTTGGAGCCGCCGCCGACGCAGGCGAGGACGGCATCCGGAAGTCTTCCCTCCTTTTCGAGGATCTGCTGTTTTATTTCCTTTGAGATAACAGACTGGAAATCGCGCACAATCGTGGGGAAGGGGTGCGGTCCCATAACGGAGCCCAGGCAGTAATGAGTGTCGCTGATCCTCGAGGTCCACTCGCGCATGGCCTCGGACACGGCGTCCTTCAGCGTCGCGGTTCCCGTCGTCACGGGAATTACATCTGCGCCAAGAAGCTTCATCCTGTAGACGTTCAGCGCCTGGCGGATGGTGTCCTCTTTCCCCATAAAGACGACGCACTCCATGTCCATCAGCGCCGCCGCGGTCGCGGTCGCAACGCCGTGCTGGCCGGCACTCGTCTCCGCGATCAGTCTTGTTTTTCCCATCTTTTTGGCAAGAAGGGCCTGCCCGAGAACGTTGTTGATCTTGTGCGCGCCGGTATGATTGAGGTCCTCGCGCTTGCGGTAAATCTTCGCGCCGCCGAGGTCCTTTGTCATTTTCTGCGCAAAATACAGGCGGGAGGGTCTTCCCGCATATTCGTTGAAGAGCTCCTGAAGCTCCTTGTTAAACTGCGGATCGTTCTTGTAGAAGTTGTACGCCTCCTCCAGTTCGATCACGGCATTCATCAGGGTCTCGGGGATGTACTGTCCCCCGTGGATCCCGAACCTTCCTCTGCTCATTCTTATTCTCCTTCCTGCCTACGCGCCGCTTTCACTGCGCGCAGGATTTTCTCTCTGTCCTTGACCCTGTCTGTCTCTACGCCGGAGGAAATATCCAGAACCCGGACGCCGGGTATCGCCGCCGCATCCGGTATCCGCTCCGGGGTAAGGCCTCCCGCCAGGATAAAGGGCCGCTCCATATCCGCAAGGAAGGACCAGTCAAAGGCCTGCCCCGTGCCGGTCCCGTTATCCAGAAGGACCACGTCCGCCGCGGACGTCATTGCCGCCGCGAGGTCTTTTCTTTCGCGGATCCGAAAGGCCTTCCACACGGGAAGACCTGTCTCCTCCCGGAGAGCGCAGATATAATCGTCGTCCTCGCTCCCGTGAAGCTGGATAACATCCAGGGGGATCTCCCCTGCCGCAGTGACAACCTCGGAAAGCGGTCTGTCCACGAATACGCCGACCGCACGGATCTGCGGCCGCAGGCGGCGTCTCAGCTCTGCCGCCCTTTCCGGCGTTACTCTCCTGTGGCTCCTGGGGTAATTAATGATAAAGCCTGCGTAATCCGGCCCCGCCTCGTTCACATAGTCGATATCACAATTCCTGAAAAGGCCGCAGATCTTGATCCCTGTCATTTCGTGGCCTCCCGGGCGAGCCTTAAGAACTCTGCCCTGTCCTTCGAGCGCATAAGCGCCTCGCCGACAAGGACCGCGTCCGCGCCTGTCCTGTAAAGGGCCGCTGCGTCCTCCGGCGTCTTTACGCCGCTTTCCGCAACGAGGAGGATATCACCGGGAACAAGGTCTCCGAGTCTTCCCGCGTTCGTAAGGTCCACGGAAAAATCCCTGAGGTTCCGGTTGTTGATGCCGATCATGAGGCTCCCCGCGCGGACTGCGGTTCGGATTTCTTCTTCGTCGTGGGTTTCGACGAGCGCCGCGAGCTTAAGATGCGCACAGATCCTCAGATACTTTTCCAGGATTTTCTCATTCATCAGAGAGACGATAAGAAGGACACAGTCCGCGCCCATGAGCTTTGCCTGGTAAAGCTGGTACTCATCGACCACAAATTCCTTCCTGAGCATCGGGGTCTGAACCCTTGCTCGGATCTGTGTGAAGATTTCATCCGAGCCCAGAAACCACTCGGGCTCTGTAAGGCAGGAGATGGCCTCTGCCCCCGCGCTCTCGTATTCTGAGGCGATCTGTAAATAGTCAAAAACCGGATCAATAATCCCTTTGGAGGGCGATGCTTTCTTTACCTCGCAGATAAAGCTGATCCCGGGGCGCCTTACCGCGCTGTAGAATCTGTTTTCCCCGCCCCGCTCCGCCGCAGCTTTTTCAAACGCAAGGGCGCTGACCTTTTCGCGGCTGATTTTTTCCATATCCCGCGCCACACGGACCCGGGTGTGCTCCGCAATCGTATCAAGAATCGTCATTTGGACCGTCCTTTACTGGTTGCTGATTTCCACAAACCTTTCCAGTGTTTCCAGGGCTTTTCCGGAATCGATCAGCTGCGCGGCAAGTCCGATCCCCTCTTTCATGCTCCCGGCCTTCCCGCCGATATACAGCGCGGCACCGGCGTTCATAAGTACGGCCTCTCTCCTGGGGCCTTTATCGCCCTTCAGGATGCCGCGGGTTATTTCCGCATTTTCCGCGGGGCTCCCGCCCTTCAGATCCTCCTTGCTGCAGCGCGCAAAGCCGAAGTCCTCCGGGGTTATGACATAGGTTTTGTACCAGCCGTCGCGGATCTCGCAGATCCTAGTGGGCGCGCTCATGGAGATCTCATCCAGCTTGTCCTCTCCGAAGACGACCATTCCGCGCTTTACGCCGAGGCTCACAAGGACCTGTGCGAGCGGCTCAACGAGATAGTCGTCGTAAACGCCCAGAATCTGCATGGAGGGGCTTGCGGGGTTGGTCAGGGGGCCCAGGATGTTGAAAACCGTGCGGAACCCGAGTTCTTTGCGGATTGCGCCGACGTATTTCATCGAGGTGTGGTACTTCTGCGCAAAGAAAAAGCACATCCCGGCTTCCTTAAGGAGCTGTACGCATTTTTCCGGATCCTGCTGGATGTTTACGCCGAGAGCCTCCAGGCAGTCCGCGGTCCCGCTCAGCGAGGAAGCAGCCCTGTTTCCGTGTTTTGCAATTTTGACACCGCCCGCCGCGGCAACCAGCGCAGATGTTGTCGAGATGTTGAAGCTCCCCGCGCCGTCTCCTCCGGTGCCGACAATTTCCAGCACATCCATTCCGGTTTCAACCTTTGTCGCATGCGCTCTCATCGCGGCAGCGCAGCCCGCAATCTCGTCGGTCGTCTCGGCCCTTGCGCTTTTTGTGGAAAGGGCCGCCAGGAATGCCGCGTTCTGCGTGGCCGAGGTTTCGCCGCTCATAATCTCATTCATGACGGTGTAGGCCTCGTCGTAGGTAAGGTCTCCCTTGTTTACGATCTTGACGATTGCTTCTTTAATCATGGCTGTTTTCCTCCTCAATAAAATTCCTTAATATTGTTTTTCCGTCCGGCGTCAGGATGGATTCCGGATGGAACTGAACCCCGTAAACGGGATATTTTCTGTGCTGCACCGCCATGATCTCGCCGTCCTTCGTGACGGCAGTGACCATCAGCTCTTCCGGGATGGTCGCGGGGTCGGCGACAAGCGAGTGGTATCTCGCGACCTTTGCGCTCTCCGGGCATCCTTTAAAGAGCAGCGTATCTGTTTGGAAGGTCACGACGGACTGTTTTCCATGCATCAGGGTCCGCGCGTAGGTGATCACCGCGCCGTACGCGGCGCAGACTGCCTGATGTCCGAGGCAGACGCCGAGGATGGGGATTTCGGATCCCAGCTCCTTTACGACGTTTATGATCACTCCCGCATCCTCGGGCCTTCCCGGCCCCGGCGAGAGGATGATGCGCTCCGGCGCAAGGCTCCTTATTTCCCCCACGCTCATCTCATCGCTGCGGATGACCCTGATGTCCGGGCTGATCTCGCCGATCAGCTGGTAAAGGTTGTAGGAGAAGCTGTCGTAGTTATCAATCAAAAGGATCATTCCGGTACCTCCCCCGCAAGCTCCAGGGCCCTGAGAGATGCTCTTGCCTTATTCACGCACTCCTCATACTCCTTTTCCGGAACGGAGTCGGCGACGATTCCCGCGCCGCTTCGCACGAAGACTCTTCCGTTCTTGCTGTATATGAGCCGTATGGCGATGCAGGTGTCCATATTTCCCGAAAAGTCGATGTATCCGATGGCGCCTCCGTAGATGCCGCGCTTGTTGTCCTCAAGGTCCCCTATCAGCTGGCAGGCCCGGATCTTCGGCGCTCCGGAGAGTGTTCCCGCGGGCAGCACTGCCTCGATCGCATCGAGCGCGTCTTTATCATCGCGGATCTCTCCTCTGACAGTTGAGCCGATGTGCATGACATGTGAAAAGCGCTCGATTTGGTGGAGCTTTTCCACCTTTACGGTCCCGAATTTGCTGATTCTTCCGAGGTCGTTCCTTCCGAGGTCGACGAGCATGTTGTGCTCTGCCAGTTCCTTTTCATCGGCCAGCAGTTCCTCCTCCAGCTGTCTGTCCTCTTCTGAGGTCCTGCCTCTTTTCCTTGTCCCCGCAAGGGGGAAGGTATGAAGGATCCCGTCCTCGAGCTTAACCAGTGTCTCGGGCGATGCGCCGGCAATCTCCACATCCGTCCCGGAAAAGTAGAACATGTAGGGGGACGGGTTGATTGTGCGGAGGACCCGGTAGGTGTTGAAAAGGCTTCCCTTAAACGGGGCGCTCAGGCGGTTTGAAAGGACGATCTGGAAGATGTCCCCCTCGCGGATGTGCTCCTTTGCCTTCTCGACCATCCGGCAGAACTGCGCCCTGTCGAAGAGCTGAGTGAACTCCCCGGTGGGCCTTCCTGCGAATTCTGCTGCAGGGTTTTCGGCGGGCTCACTGCATTTCCTGCCGCGGCGCAGGAGCTCTGCCATCTCATGAAGAGTCCTGCCTGCCCGCTCGTATTCCTTTTGGGCATCCTCGAGCCGGACCGTGGCAATCAGGATGATCTTCTGTCGGATATTGTCAAATGCGATCACCTTGTCGAACAGCATGAGGTCTGCGTTTTTGAAATTCTCCGTATCCTTTGCCCCTGTCCTCGCCCGGGGCTCGCTGTAGAAAAGATAGTCATAAGCAAAATACCCTACGAGGCCGCCGGTAAACGGCGGAAGGTAATCGCAGTGCGGACTCTTATACTGTGCAAGAAGCTCCTTTAAGTACTTCGAGGGGCTGTCTGTCATCCTCTCGGTGGTAACTCCTCTTTCCGTGATAATGAGCCTTCCGCCCTCGCAGGTGATTGCCGCCTGCGGATCATAGCCAAGGAAGGTGTATCGCCCCCAGGTCTCGTCCGCTTTTGCGGATTCCAGCATATAGCAGTGGCGGGACGCCTTCTTCAGTACCCTCACTGCCTCGATGGGAGTTATAAAATCCGAGAGAATCTCGCAGCTGACCGGGATTGTCTTGTACCCTCCCTCCCCGGCAGCTTTTAAGACCTCGCTCAGCTCCGGCCGTATCTTCATGCCTGTGTACCTCCCTTCCTTTTTAAGTGCGTGTGATTTGCTGTGGTATTGCTTTCTTCCGGTTTTCTTCCTGCTTCCTGCCGGCTTACTTCCGACTTCCTGCCGGCTCTGGCGCCGAAGGAGGGAGGAATAGGCTCCAATTGCCTTTTGTTCCCTACTTTTTCCGAGGTGTCGGCCTCCGATGAGGGACTTCCTGCCCCAGAGGAGGGAGGAATTGCTTCAAATCGCCTTTTGTTACCCTCTTTTTCCGGGGTGCAGGCCTCCGGTGAAGGAGCTTTCTGCCTCGGAGGAGGGAGGAATTGGCTCCAATTGCCATTTGTTCCCTACTTTTTCCGAGGAACCGGCCTCCGGTGAGGGAGCTTCCTGCCTCAGAGGAGGGAGGAATTGCTTCAAATCGCCTTTTGTTCCCTACTTTTTCCGAGGAACCGGCTTCCGATGAGGGGCTTCCTGCCTCAGAGAAGGGAGGAATTGGCTAAAAATGCTATTTGTTCCCTACTTTTCTCCGAGGGGCCGGTCCTGAGAGCGGGATTGCCCTAAGCGAGCTCCCGCTGCGACCCCGCGCAATCAATGAGCCATGCCGCCAGTTACGGGACCTTCGGTCCCTCACTGTCGCGGCGTTCGCCGTATGCATCCGGCTGATTCGTCATCCCCCTGTAAGTAAACTTACGGGGTCTGTCGAATCAGC
>CADBPC010000137.1 GCA_902796425.1 uncultured Lachnospiraceae bacterium | reverse complement strand
GAGCCATACGTGCACATGCCGTGCATACGGAGCAGCCACTAAGCAGCGCTGACCGGGTGATCTCCTCTCTGAGTGAATCGACAGCGGCCGCTAAAGGTATATCCATCTTACTCGAAAGAGCCCTGAGGGAAGAGAGGAGATCACCCGGTCAGCGCGTCAGTTGTAATCACGAATCGACAGCGGCCGCTAAAGGTGTATCCATCTTACTCGAAAGAGCCCTGAGGGAAGAGAGGAGATCACCCGGGAAGTGCGTCAGCTGTAATCAAAGATGCTGCCCCCGCCTGCAATGCTTCTATTCATTCAAAGTGAATGGCATCACCGCTTTCTGCCGACTTCCACGCAGCCTCCATGACCGAAAGCACTCTTCGCACTTCAGAGATTTTGACCGCCGGCTCGGCAGTTCCGTTCAATACGGCGTCGACATTTTTATAAAAATCGATCCATTCACTATGTACCTCCGGAAGCGGTTCCGTTACGATCCCTCCCGGTGCGACCGGAGCGAACTGTCTGGTAGGACCGGCTTCCGTCTCCGTGATCTGCGGAGGCAGCTTTTCAAGAAGCTTGCCGGTGCGGTAGACGTTTCCGTCGCAGGCGAAGTTTTCCACGATCATGGTTCCTTTGTCTCCGCCTGCAAGCCATCTGGGTTTGTATTTGAGGATATAGGTGGACAGCTCGATGTGTACCGTAATTCCGTTGCTCATCTTCAGGATGATTTTGAAGTAATCGTCCACTTCTTCATGAAGGACGTTTTTAATATCCGCATAAACGGTTTTTACCTTTACACCGGGCATCATGAACAGGATCTGATCAATAAGGTGCACACCCCAGTCATAGAGCATACCGCCGCCGTATTTCCTGTACAGATGCCACTCATGCATATACCCGTTTGCCGAGTGCAGGCAGGATTCGATGGTGAAGATATTTCCAAGAAGCCCTTCATCATAAGCCTTCTTTACCGTGAGCATATCCTTGTCCCATCTGCGGTTCTGATGAGCAGTGAAGAACACATTTGCCTTTTTGCAGGCGGCTTCCATCTCGTCCAGTTCCTGTACGTTTAAAGCGGCCGGTTTTTCCGTGATGACATGTTTGCCGGCTTTTGCTGCGAGAAGGCACATTTCCTTATGAAGATAATTCGGTACCGTGAGGATGACTGTATTGACGGCCGGGTCAGCCACCAGCTCTTCCGCGCTCCGGTAAGTCCGGAATCCTTTTGCTTCCGCCTCGAGGCATTTTGTTTCGTCAATGTCGCAGACAGCGGCAATCTGAACGCCGGCTCTCGGAGCGTTTTCCGCATGCCATTTTCCCATTCCGCCATATCCTATGATTCCTAATTGAATTCCCATCTTCTGCATTCCTCCGTCATGTAAAAAAAGATCGCAGTGCTTATACAATTCCCTATTATAATGCTCGCTGCGCGTAACGGCTTGACTCATGCGTATGGTCTTCTATGATACATTATGATGCCGGTCGCAGCGGCAGACAGAGTCATCGGCTGAAAAGTAAAAATATGATTAGACGATAATGACATTTAAAATCCCGGATGCTAGTATAGAGCCAAAGGAGCATCGGCATTATGGATAGTGGAAAAGTATTGCGCATCATACATTTTTCTGTTCTGGATATCCGGGAGGAGCGGAACCGGATCTGCAAGTATGCCAGAATCCTTTTTATTCTGGAAGGGATCATGGCGATCGAAACATCGGGCGGAAGCTATGAACTGGAGGCTGAGGACGTCATCGTACTGAACATCGGAGAGTCCTATAGTTTCCATGCCTCCAGCAACATTCTCTTCGCGGAGATCGAACTGGATGATTTTATGCTGGAGAATATCTATGACGGGGTGAGTGCCGTTTTTGCCTGCAACAGTAAAGCAGTGGAAAATGAGAACTACGGGAAACTGCGGGATCTTCTGAAGCACCTGATTCTGGCGGATCTGATGCTTACCGGAGATCCGGTCGGAAAGTTCTATCTCCATTTTGAATTTGCTTCCTGTTACTATCAGGTGCTTGAACTCCTTTTGGTCGCATTTTTGAAGCGGCACACTGTAACCGAGACCGGAGCTCTCGGAAAAGAGCGCAGGCGTGTGCGGGAAATTAATGCCTATATTCAGAAACACTATCGGGAATCGATCTCATTAAAAGAGTTGTCCGAGCAGCTTTTCCTCTCGGAAGGATATTTGTCACGATATTTTAAAAGCAACTACGGCGTGACTTTCAGTACATACATAAAAGGCGTGAGGCTGTCCCACGCCATGGATGACCTGCTCTATACGGAAATCCCGATCACACAGATTGCCTATGACAACGGCTTCTCAAGTGTATCGTTCTTCAACCGCGTCTTTAAAGAGCAGTACCATAAGATCCCTTCTGAATTTCGTTCTTCCGGTCAGCAGCAGAAAAATGGAAAAACTGTTTCTGCCGCTCACGGAAAAAACACCGGGATACAAAAGCGCCTTGACCGTCTTCTTATGTCGGCAAGGGATACTATGAGTAACAGGAGCCCCGATCGAAAGATTCACCTGTCTGTCAGAGAGAACCGGCCTTACAAGGTTTCGTGGAACGAAGTGATCAATATAGGCCGTGCGTCCGACATTCTGAAATCCGGCATCCAGGAGCACCTGATTCTTCTGCAGCAGGCATTGCATTTTCGTTATGTCAGGTTCTGGAATCTGTTTTCCGAAGAAATGCTGATCCGGATTGACGGGGATGAGCACAGCTTCAATTTCAGCATGCTGGACCGTGTATTTGATTTTCTGATTTCAAACGGGCTTCATCCTTTTCTTGATCTGGAAAATAAGCCGATGCGGATCAACAGTAATATTGTCGACCGCGTCCGTTTTGAGAAGGAACCGTCCGAGTTTTCCTCTCCGGAGAAATGGGTGGCGCTGATTCAAAGATTCTTCAGGCATTATCTGAAACGGTATGGCGCCGCGGAGCTTGGAACGTGGAAAGTGGAGGTATTTTTCGGAGGATACCAGCTGCACGGACTTGATCCTGTGGCCGGTTATCTTGCCATTTTGCAATCGACATGCCGCATAGTTAAGAACCTGATTCCCGAGATGGAAGTCGGCGGCCCCGGATTTTTCCCGGGAATGGGAAAAGAGCAGGATCCGATCGCCCGGGAATTCTGGAAAACAATTGCGGAAGCGCACGTACCGATGGACTTTATCTCGATAATGAGCTTCCCATATGATGTACAGGGTGGCAGCGGTCATGAAGCGGAAGGAGGCTATACCGGTATCAGCAGCGATCCCGCCCATCTGCTCCATGATATTTCTTCTTTGAAATCGATCCTTTATGATGTCGGGATATCGGGGAGCAAGCTCTATATTACGGAATGGAATCTCTCCGTGTCAGACCGGAATTTTATGAATGATGCCTGCTATCGGGGAGCTTATTTCATAAAGAACATCATCGACACAATCGGCGAAGCGGACCTGATCGGCTTTATGAGCGGCAGTGACCGGATCTCAGAGTATTATGATTCCGGCAGTCTTCTGCATGGCGGAAACGGGCTTCTGACGAAGGACGGGATCTTCAAGCCGGCTGCATTTTCCATCGAATTGCTGAACCGTCTTCTTCCGTATCGGATTGATTCCGGAGAAAACTATATTGTGACAACAGACAGAAAGCAGCGATACAGCATCCTCTGCCACAATCTGCGCCCGCTCAGCTACACATACTATATGACAGATGAAGCGGCGATCGAGAAAGATAAGATTGAGCGATACTATGAGAGTCTTGATCCGGTTATTCTGGAGTTTTACTGTCAGGGTATCGAGGACGGAAACTACCAGGCGAGTCTTTATCATGTCTCCGACGAGAGCGGAAGTATCCTGAAGCTATGGGGAGAGATGGGCTACGGGGAAGAGCTTTCGCGGGAAGTCGTCAAGTATTTCCGCAAGGTCTGTGAGCCGAAGCTCACCATGCAGTATCTGCGTGTAGAAAATGACGCACTCACACTGAAAGTAAGTGCAGGACCGAATGAGATCGTCCTGATTGAGTTGGAGAGAGGATCGTAAGAAGAGAATGATCAAAATGTGACAGACAAATCATGATGTTGCGCTGCCGGGATGCGCAGATCTGTTCCGAAAGCGTAAGAATGTGGGCATCGAAGGAGTGACTGCCGTGAAGGCGGTCCTCTTTTTTTGTCCCTATAATAGCCTCATCAGAACACATCAGGCAATCAAGGAACGGAGGTAAACAAGATGCCAATTGCTTTGAGGCTGAACTTTACTGATGTCGTGCGGGATCACTCCCTGAAAAGCATCTACGCCGGAGGCAGAAAAGTGGGGTATCAGTTCGACGTAAGGCTCAGTTACTACAGAGGACATTTCCTCTCCACGATCGATGAACTCTCGGTCAAAGTGGACGGAAATGAAATTGCCGGAAATGACATCACATTCTGCCTGAGAGGCCGGGAATACGGACTGGCTCAGCTGCACGACCTGGTGGATGTCTTCTGGCCGATCATTGAACCCGCCACGATCAAAATTTTTGCGGACGGAGGGCTCGAAGAAGGAGAGCATAAGATTGACTTCCATATGATCTTCCGCTCTCCCTACATGGAGATCGGCAAGGATACCTATATGCCGGTCGACAGCAGCGGGGTCAAGACTCTGACACTTAGGGAAATGTGAGGTGACTGCGATGGGAAAGATTAAACCGGGCGTAACGCTCTACTCATTTTCAACCGAGTATTGCCAGGGAAAGATGAGTCTTGAGGACTGCATCCGCACAGCCAGGGAACTCGGTGCGGAGGGCTTCGAGATCGTTGCCACACAGATGATTCCCTGCTATCCGTTTATTGATGACCGGTTCGCCGGAGAACTGGCCGCGATGTGCCGTTATTACGATATTGAGGCGGTCAGCTATGGAGCCAACATGGATAAAGGCCTTCGGGGCGACAGAAGCCTCACGGACGATGAGATGCTCCAGTTCGCGATCCGCGATATCCGGAACGCGCATAAGCTCGGGTGCAAGGTGATCCGTGAGCAGTGGCTGATCGGGCCGGAGAATTTCGGAAGACTTGCCCCTTATGCGGAGGCATACGGAGTCAAGGTGGGGATTGAGATCCACAATCCGGATTCCCCCATTTCACCGATGATTATGCAGTTCCGGGAAGTTCTGGACCGCGTCAATTCTCCATATCTTGGCTTTGTACCGGATTTCGGCTGTTTTGCGGTCAAGCCGAACAAGCCCGGATGGGACAATGCGATCCGCGACGGTGCGAAAGAAGAACTGCTGGAAATGGCACGGGATTTCAAATATGCGGATGTCCCGGAAGAGGAAGCGATCGCAAAGATGAAGGAGGCCGGAGCCGGACTGGCAGAACTGACGGCCATGCGGGATATGTACGGCTTTATGCAGTTCAAGAAAGACGTGAGCGCCGAGCTTCAGGGGCTTCGTGAGATCATCCCGCGATGTGTCCATATGCATGGGAAATACCATTATCTTTATGAGAATTACGAGGAAGCTTCCATTCCGTACCAGGATATTCTTCAGGTTTTGAAGGAAGAAGGCTATGAGGGATACATTGTCTCCGAGTATGAGATGTATCATTCGGACTGCTCCATCGAGATGCTGAGAAGGCATCAGCAGCTGCTCAGAAAATATATCTGAATCAGAAGAACCTGTTAACCGAGTTATTTGATACAGAAAACATAATTAAAGGAGGAACTTACACATGAAGAAGCAGATTGTCAGCGCAGCGATCGCGGCGGTTATGACCGTAGCGATAGCAGGAAGCAGTGTCATGGCCGCGGATCACAAGGTTGGCTATAACTATCTCGGAGCAGGTGCTTATTCCCTCTCCATGCTGGCGAACAATGAGAAGAAAGTCTCTGACGTCCTTGGGCAGGAGTCTCTTGCGGTAGACGATCAGTTCTCCGTAGAGCAGATGGTAAGCGATATCGAAAACATGATCAATTCCGGCTGCGACGGCGTTGCGGCGTGGCTGATCTCCGATGCACTCTGCCAGCAGGTCTCGATCCTGTGCCAGAACAACGGAACGTACTTTGCTCTCGCTGATAAAGTTGCTACGGATGAAGGCGTGATCAGTCTTTTGAAAGGAAATGAATACTTTGCGGGCGCCTGTGGTCCGGCTAACGAGATCTACGGTTCCCAGCTTGCTGAGTATGCCCTTGAGCAGGGATGGAAGACCTGCATCATTACGTCCTCTGCCGTAGGTGACGCAACGGACACGCCCAGACTGGAAGCCTTTAAGAGCGTGTTTGAAGCAGGCGGCGGTGAAATCGTGGATGAGCTTCACGCTGATCAGCAGCAGGACGCGCTTCCTCAGATCCAGGATTCTCTGACCGCGCACGGTGAAGTGGATGTCATCTACGGCACGGGCTCTGACTATGGCGTCTATGCCTGCACTGCTCTTGAGGATTATCCTTCTTTCGGCACGAAGGTCGTCACATCAGGTCTTGATGAAGCCGCTCTGGAACTGCTTAATGACGAGAACTCGCCGATGGCGATGGTGACCGGCGACTGCTGGATGTCCGGATTCTTTGCGGCTGTGTTCCTTCAGAATGCCCTTGAAGGCAATACGCTTAAGGACGCGGACGGAAAGCCGATCTGGATCGACGACGTGCAGCCTTTTGAAGTCACCCCGGAAAAATATCCGCTCTATAAGAAATATTTCCTGGATGAATTTGCCTACACGGATGATGAAATCAAGGCCATGATCGGCGCTTCTTATGATGAGATCGTCACGATTGTTCACGACTATAATCTGGATAACCGTCTGATGGCAAAGTATGAAGCCGGCATCATTTCCGCGGATGAAATGAAGGAAGCAGGTTACGAGGTGGGTTGAACCCACCTCCCTTTTAAAAAGGTAGGAGAGAACGATTATGACGAAACAGCAGAAATCGCAGGTGATCTTTCTTGCGGTGTTCGCGGCGGTCCTGGTGATCTGTCATCTGGCTTCGAAGGGAATTGTGCTCAGCGGGAGCAACATCGTAAACGTCATGCTTCACGCAGTATTTCCGATGTTTGCGGCCTGGGGCATGATGTTCATCTTCACCGGCGGCCTGATGGATCTGTCTGTTGGGGCAAATCTGCTTCTGGCCGGAAATGTCGGAGCGCTGCTTGCCAATATGGGCCTCGGATACGCAGGTCTCATCATCGGAGCGGTTGTGACCGCCGTACTTGCCACACAGTTTACCGCGCACTGCGCCATTACGTTTGACATACCGGCATGGGTTGCCGGTCTTGGCGGAGCCCTGATTCTGGAAGCCATCTTAGCCCAGTGGGCCAACGTCATGGCTGCCTCTTCGAATACACTGCCTGCCCTTAAGAATTACAGGGGGCTTGGAAAAACCCCGGGAGCATTTATTTTGATGGCGGTCGGCTTCGTGGTCGCATTTCTGATCTTTAACAAGACGTCCCTTGGCATCAACCTGCAGGCAGTGGGAGCCAATCCGACCGTCTCGAAGACCATGGGGATCAATGTCAGGAAAACCATCATTCTGTCGACGATCATCGGCGGCGTATTTATCGGCATCAGCGGAGTCAATGACATTTCCCTCGCAGGGAAACTCAGCGCTATCACAGGCCTGAACTCGCTGGGTACGATTTCCAAGGCGCTCTCGGCCACTCTGCTGGCAAATTCCCTGATTAACATATTCACAAAACCAGTGGGAATCGTGATCTCCAGCGTGATTGTCGCCCTCCTTTTCAATGTCCTGACGATCTTTGGAGTACCTTCCGGTACGTGGCAGAATGTCTGTCTCGGATTGCTGATCATCCTGTGCGGCGTCCTGTCGCATCTGAATGAGAAAGGGGTTGTGAAGTAATGGCGGAAGAATTATTGAAAATCACAAACCTGAATAAGAGCTTCGGCATGACACATGCCAATAACAATATCTGCCTGACACTTGAGAAGGGAGAAATCCGCTGTCTCGCCGGTGAGAACGGCTCGGGTAAATCCACGCTGACCAGTATAATCAGCGGGATGCAGCCCTTTGACGACGGTTCCATGGTCTTAAACGGCAAGGAGTACAAACCGGCGGATCCTCTGGAAGCAAATGCGCGCAAGGTGGCGATGGTTGTCCAGGAGCTCGGTGTCATCACCGCTCTGACCGGTTCGATGAATATTTATCTTGGCCAGACCGACCAGTTCCGCAGGAACGGAATGGTCAGCACCCGCGCCATGGGAAAGGCAGCGGAAGCGATCTTTGATAAATGGCATATCCCGAAGGTTCCGCTCGGTATTCCCTGCGCCCATCTGACGATGGAACAGCGGAAGATGGTAGAGCTGGCAAGAGCTCTTGACGCAGATCCGGATCTTCTCATCCTTGATGAAATTACACAGTCCCTGTCCCATGATACCAGAAAGGTTATCTATGAGCTGAAGGACCGCTTTAAACAAGAAGGCCGCTCCATGATCATCATCAGCCACGACCTGGAAGAGACCGTGGAAATCAGTGACAGCATTACCATTTTAAGAGACGGCGAAGTGGTCGAGACCGTCCGATCCGACGGATTTACAGTTGACGACCTGAAGCAGAAAATGGTTGGAAGAAAGATGGAGGGAGACTATTACAGGACCGATACGGCACCCTCTTATGAAGAGAGTGTGCTCCTGGATGTGAAGGATCTGTCTCTTGCAGACGGACAGCTGAAGAATATCTCGCTCCAACTACACAAAGGAGAAATCCTGGGTGTCTGCGGCCTCTCCGATGCCGGTATCCATCCGCTCGGAAGCGCGATCTGGGGGATCAGTGACAGCAAGCGCAGCGGACTCGTGAAGGACGGCGTGACGGGAAAAGAACTGAAGCATCCGAAAGATATGATTGCCTGCGGCGGCTCCTATCTGTCAAAGAACCGCGATGAGGAAGGTCTTATGATGGAAGCGGAGATCCGCAACAATATGTATCTTCCCTCGATGCAGGAGCTGACCGGAAAGATGAAATTTACAAGTCCCGCAGCCGTTGACCGGCTCGCGCAGAAGGCCTACGACGATTTTGACGTCAAGGCGACCAGTATTCATCAGCCGATCGGACGGCTCTCCGGCGGCAACAAGCAGAAGATCAATCTCGGCCGATGGCTGGTAAAAGACCTGAATTACATCATCCTTGACTGTCCGACGAGAGGCGTAGACGTAGGCGTCAAGGCCTATATCTACAGTGTGCTCCGAAAGAAAAAAGAAGAAGGTGTGGGAATCCTGCTCATCACCGACGAGCTTACTGAAGCGATCGGCATGGCAGACAGAATCCTCGTCCTGAAGAACGGAGAACTTGCCGCAGAGATCGAAAGAGGAGAAGCATTTACAGAGAGCAATATTATTGAGGTGATGGTATGACAAAGAAGCGTGTGTTCAATATAGAGGTTTTGATTCCATTTATCATACTCGCCGTCATGGTTGTCATCTTTGCTGTCTCGACCCAGGGAAAGCTGTTTACAGCCGCATCTCTTCGGACACTTGTTAAGCAGACCATCAGTCTGATGATCGCGGGACTTGGGATGTTGTTTGTCGCAGCGATCGGCGGATGTGATATCACACAGGGCTCCCTTGCCGGACTTTGCGCAGCGGTTACGGCATTTGCCGCGACGTACAGCATCCCGCTCGCGATCTGCCTCTCCATCCTCATCGGCCTTGTGTCCGGTACGTTCCTGGGGGTGGTCAATGCGAAGTTCCGTGTCCCGTCCTTCATGGTTTCACTTGCCATGATGATCGGCCTGCGGGCGATGGTTTCCCAGGTTCTTGGCAATAACAGTGTGATCTTGCCGATTCCTTATCTCATTCTTGATGATTTTAAAGTCAGCGTGACCGTGCTCCTGATCCTGATCGTCGTCATCACCTATATATTCCACTACACGGCATTCGGAGCTGGCTGTCAAGCCATCGGAGAAAATGAGAAAGCTGTCAAATTTGCGGGCGTCCATGTCGACAAGTTCAAGATCGGAGCTTACGCGATGTCCGGACTGATGACCGGTATTGCCGCCGTTTTCATTCTGGCGAGAGTCGGCGGATCCTCGAATGTGATCGGCCTCGGCTTCGAGATGCGCATCATGATGGCGCTGTACATCGGCGGCGTGCCGGTGGCAGGCGGATTCGCAAGCAAAGTCTATAAAGTGGTTGTCGGTGCATTCATCATCCAGCTGCTTGAGAGCGGGCTGCTTCTCTCCAATGTAGCAGGGGCCATGACACAGATGATCCGCGGATTTGTTCTGCTGTTCGTTGTCTTCATCATGGTCAGGATCAACAAAAGAGCCAGAGCGGCTGCAGGTGCTTGATGACAGTTGTACCTGTCTCCATTGCCATATTGAAAGGAGAAATACTATGAGTAAATTGAAAATCGGTGTGATCGGCTGCGGCGGCATCGCGAACCAGAAGCACTTCCCTGCGATGAAGAACAATGCGGATCTCTG
>CADBPC010000136.1 GCA_902796425.1 uncultured Lachnospiraceae bacterium | reverse complement strand
GAGGACCGGACACACGCCAGAGAGTACCGAATGAGTACGGGACGCTTCTGTGAGATACAGAGAATGGATAATCCCGACTTTGAGACACAAAGAAATCGCCCTGTTGAAGAACTGATGCGGGGCAGCGGAAGGATCATACGGAGGGGAGGCACTCAGGAGGATGAGAATGCATCTGAATCTGAAAGCCTTTCCGAATCAGAAAGCCTTTCCGGAGAGGAACAGAATGATAACCTGAAGCCGGCAGAAGATGGCACTGCGCTGCAGGAAGAGACGGCTGATGAGGCGCCGGAAGAGATGCCGAAGCCCAAAGAAGGGCAGGCGCCGGGATGGATGGAACATCCCGGACGCATCGGTGAAGGTCCGATGCAGGGAGAGATGCCGCGCTCCGGAGAAGGAGAACTGCCGGGAAATCCGAATCAGTTCGGAGAAGGACAGCAACCTTCCGGGATGCAGCATGACGGCGATTTCAGAAGATAGATATGCCGCATAACAGAATATAGAGCAGCAAAGCTTCAGCGCCGGGAGGATGATTTTCCCAGCGCTGAAATTATATTACCGGGAGGCGCAGGATCAGGGAGGAGATGGTTACAACTGCCATTTGGAGGCATTTGTAACCAACACCGGAGAAAAAAGAATATATAATTCTTCTGCAACCCCCATTTTTTAAACCATCCTGCCGAATACATATATAGAAGCCGGAAGGGCTTGATAAACCGGCACTGGATGCCGAAGTTAAAAAGGAGATTACACAAGATGAAGAAGAAATATGTGGCAGTATTATTTGCGGCATGCATGATGGCAGCAACCTCTGTAATGGGTGTCAGCGCAGCGACACAAGGTACGACTCAAACCGCTGTTACGGATGTAGCCCGCGGCGGTACACCCGGACAGTTCGGCGGATTCGGCGGAGGCTTTGGCGGCGGAGCAATGAATCAGTCCAATGTTGAATATGCATCCGAGGCGGGCGAAGTAGTTATAAGTGAGGTTGCGAACACAGCTTCCGATCTGACTGCGGATGAGAAGAACGCGGATACATTCGTTATGTCGAACACCGACAGCCAGGTAAAGATTGATACCGCAGGAACATATATCGTCACAGGATCCTGCAGTGACGGAAATATCACGGTAAAGAAGGGGACAACCGGAGTGGTGCTTATCCTTAAAGACCTGGATCTGACCAGCAAGACAGGAGCTGCGGTTTCATGCAACAAGGGAAGTGAAGTTAAGATTATCGTCGAAGGCGAGGTCACGCTTACGGATGCCGAGAACCCGGAGGATGAGGACTCTGCGGATACTGCGGTCGCGGATGCATTTGACGGCGCCGCATTGAAGATCAAGGACGGTGCGAATGTATATCTGACCGGTGACGGGACTCTGAATATCGATGCATCCTCCTGCAAGAACGGCATTAAAGTCGGGGATGCCGATTCACCTTCCTTTGTGATTGACGGAGACCTCACTGTGAATATTGACGCCGCCAATGATGCCATCAACGCTGGCTATGACCTTACTATCTTAAGCGGAATTATCAATATTACCGCAGAAGATGACGCAATCCATGCCGACAGGATTCTGACCATCGGAAGTGAGGACGGAAACGGCCCCGTTATCAATATTGAAAAATGCGGCGAAGGACTTGAAGGAACCGTAGTCAACCTCTTCGGAGGCTCTGCGGAATTGAACACCACAGATGATGCCGTCAACGCGGCAAATAAGGAAAGCCTGTACGCGGATGAGATGGATTTCTCAATCAACATAACCGGCGGCGAGTGGAATATCAAGAGCAGCGGTGACGGACTGGATTCCAACGGCAATATCAATCTGATTGGCGGAAGTGTCAGTATCAGCAGTTCTACGGGCGCCGGAGAAGCAGGCATAGACTATGACGGTGCATACTATGTCTCTGACGATGTCGAATTAGACAATCAGAGCGGCGTATCAGGACCTGACATGATGGGCGGCCGGATGATGAATGGCGGCATGATGAACGGAGGATTGACGAATGACAGCATGACGAACGGAAATGCCGGCGGGAATATGCGGGGCGGACGCCAGGGCTTACAGAATGGGCAGGCAGACAGCTTCGGAAACACACAGTCCGGAACACAGGATTCTCAGAATAAAACTTCGGAAGGAGCGGTGCAGACACAGCCCCGGCAGGACGCTCCGCACGGCACTCCTCAGCAGGGTCAGCAGCTCCCGCAGGGTCAGCAGCCCCCGCAGGGCATGCCTCAGAAAGGCCAGCAGCCTTCGCAGGGTGCTCCGCAGCAGGGGAATACACCGCAGATGCAGCAGATGCCTCAGATGCCGCAGGGACGCGGCGGAAGAAGATAATCCGTTATGTTCTGAGTGAGCCGGCAATAAGCGGATCCGGAGACAACTAACAGGGTTACAGCGACCCGGTGAGCAAAGCGGGGGATGAGCTCCGCTGCCGCGCGGCTCACGTTGCAGGTTAAGAAGGGATAATTTATAATGTAAAAGCAGGTTACAGGCCGGCACCCGTCAGATGACGGGGGACGACCTGTAGTTTTTGTTGCGGAGGCGACTATTGTATAGATGCAGCTTTTCAGCAGGAAAACAATGAGATTTTGCCCGTACGCTGCAAATCATGAAGGAAACACAGCAGGAATGAAGTGTTACATATACGGCGCACAGGCGACGGCCATCAGCCTTTACTATGCGCTGAAAGACAAATACGGAGACTGTGTCCGGGGATTTCTCGTCACTGCGAGGCAGAAGTATGATCCCGATGAGCTTTTCGGCCTGCCGGTCATGGAACTGAAGGACTTTGCAGACGCATGTCGGACAGAGAGCATGGAGCAGCCGCTTATCTATATAGCAACGCCGGAAAATGTGCAGGACCCGATCACAGCCGGACTGGAAGAAGCTGGCTTTACCAATTATCAGAGAGTAGACAGTAAGGCTTTCGGCGATTTCATGGAGGAGTATTACAGGGACAGCACCGACTACCGGCCATTGTCCGCGTTCCCTCCGTGCGAGCTTGATTACGACGGCAGCAGGCGGACGGCCGCTGACTATATCGACGGGTATATCATAAAGTCCGAGTTTGACAGGAAACTTTCGCGGGAATATGCTTATCCCTCTTTCGCAAATCCGATCCAGGTGGGAAGCGCTCTGTCCGGGCGCAGGATCTGCGAACTTACCGATGACACCGGCGAGCAGATTTCCTCGAAAAACCGCAATTACTGTGAGTTGACGGGCCTTTACTGGATCTGGAAAAACCGCCTGAAAAGGGTAGAATCCGCAAAGCCATACGCATCACTGATGCATTACCGGAGAGTTTTCATGCTTTCGGACGAGGAAGCAGGGAAAATAGCGGGAAACGGCATCGACGTTGTTTTCCCTTATCCCATGATTTACGAGCCGTCCATCTATGAGCACAGGAAAAGATACATCAGCGATCCGGACTGGAAGGCGCTGAAGACGGCGCTTTCTGAGATTCAGCACATCACGGAGGATACGCTCCGGCAGGTGATGGAGGAAAAGCACTTTTTCAATTACAATATGCTGATTGCCAGGCGAAGCGTTCTGGACGAGTACTGCAGCTGGCTTTTCCCCGTCCTGGAGCGGGTGGAGGAGATCAGCGATCCTGTTTCCTCAATGCGAAACGACAGATATATCGGGTATATGGGCGAAACGCTCCTCAATATTTACTTTATCTTAAACAAAGGCAGATACAAAACGGCGTGCACGACGTGCTATATGCTCGTTTAAAGGGAAGCCTGCACAGAGGCGGCAAATGATAAGATACCGGAAAAACATCAGAATAGTGCCGGATCAGGCGGCGGGGCCCGTTCCTTCGGACGAGCTTTTGAAGTCTGCCGTCGTGGTGAATCTGTACTATCCGGAGTCACTCGAGTGGTGTCTTTCGCGCCTTATGCGCCTTCCGGACGGGCCATCCCTGTACCTGATTACTTCGAACGAGAACATCCTGGAGCGGCTTGGCGCCTTTGCAGCGGGCAGAGAGCGGACTTTTGTGATTAAAAAGGACAACCGCGGAAGGGATCTCAGCGCGCTTCTTACGGCATTTGCCCCGTATTCGGCAGATTACGAATACATCTGTTTCCTGCACGACAAATCCGCAAAGAGCTTTAACAGGCCGGAGGACATCGAATTCTGGATGGAAAACCTCTGGTCGAACACGATCGGAAGCGCAGGCTATATCAGCAATATTTTGGAAATACTAAAGAGCGGGGAAGCTGGTCTTGTAGTTCCGCCGCCGCCGGCCGGATACGGTATTGACGCACCGTATACCAACACATGGTATGGAAACTATGACGTTACGGTAAACCTCCTTAAGAATCTCGGCGTCAGCGTGCTGCCGGACAGGGATGTCAGCCCCGCGACGCTCGGGACCGCGTTCTGGTGCCGGCGGGACGCGCTTAAAAAGCTCTTCGACAGACAATGGGATTATGATGATTTTCCCCAGGAGCCGATGCCGATCGACGGTACAACCAGCCACGCGCTGGAAAGATCGCTTTCCTATATTGCAAAGGATGCGGGGTACGAAACCCTGATCGCGGTCTGCCCGGAATATGCGATGAAATGGGGCGAGCTGGACAGCCTTGTTATCACGGATCTTCTTGATTTTGTGAAGGAATATCACGGGTTTTCCAGCGTTTGGGATATGAAAAGAACGCTGAATTCGGTTGATGAGACGGTGGTTCCGTTTGCACAAAAGTACAGACGGATCTACATCTACGGCGCGGGTGCCGACGGGCACAGGCTCCTCCGACTCCTTCAGCACAAAAAAATCCTGCCCGCGGGGTTTATTGTTTCGGATGGCAGGAAGGGGAGCGTTTCCGATGCTGAGCTTCCTGTTTATGATCTTTCCGAGGTGATCGACAAGGAAAACAGCGGGGACTTCGGGATTCTTTTGGCCGCGAACAGCCGGCACCGCAAGGAAATTGAGGAAGAACTGGTTCGCAGGGGAGTAAAGGATTACCTCGTACCTGAGACGCACTTTTTATGACGATAAAAACAATTAAACTGAACATTCCGCCCGGGTTTCTGGAGCCGGAGGTCCGGGACGATTATTACATCGGCGCGGAAATAAAGAAGATGTGGGCGGTGCAGCTCGATCTTATCATGGAACTCGACCGCGTGTGCCAAAAGCACGGCATCCGCTATTCCGCCTACGCAGGGACGCTCCTTGGCGTCATCCGCCACAAGGGCTACATTCCCTGGGACGATGACGTCGACTTTATGATGACACGGAGCGAGTACAAGCAACTTTGCGAGGTCGCAAAGGACGAGTTCAAGGCCCCTTATTTCTGGCAGACGGAGTACACGGACCGGGGGAGCCTTCGGGGCCACGCGCAGCTTCGCAACAGCGAAACGACGTGCCTCCTGGATACGGAATACCCCTACAAGCGAAAATACAACCAGGGGATTTTCATTGATATTTTCCCTTTTGACGGCGTACCGGACGATCCCGACGAATATCAGAAGTTAAAAGACGACGCCGAGCGCCTGCAGCAGCAGATGACGATCCGCGCTTCCTTTGAGGAGAACTACTGCGATGAGGCCGAGACGGCGGGAAAGAGCTTTGTAAAGAAGGCCATGCATCTTCTGATGTCATCGCCCATTCACTATGCGGTCAATTACGACAATATTTACCGTACCTATGAGGCGACGCTTGCCAGATATTCCGATACTCCGACAAAGAAGCTTGCCATGTTTCCGAAGGGCTTTCGCAAGGATACGGACCGCTACTATCCCGTGGAGGATTTTGAGTCGACGCAGTATATGCCGTTCGAATTTATCAAAATTCCTGTGATCGCGGGGTACGACCGGTTCCTGCGGCTGACCTACGGAAACTACATGAGAAAGGTCAGGGAAAAAAGTGTCCACGGCGGGATGTTCTGCGACACGGAAAGACCGTACACCTACTATACGGAGCAGATCCGCAGAATTCCCGACACCTTCCCGCATGTTTACAGGATTGCACAGCTGACGAAAAAGGCTTCAGCGAGCGGCGGGGAAGGAAGTGCTGCGGGACCGGCGACGGTGAAAGGGCGCTTGACAGGACTTGAGAAGGACAGCCGGAGGACGATCTTCTTCTATATCGACCTCAGCTCGATCTGCTTCCACGGGGAAGAGGTCAACCGAAAGCTGAAGGCAGTCCTGCCGACCTTTGAGGCGCACAAAGAGCAGGTCCGGATCCTCTTTTGGATGAATCCGATTCTGCATGTTTTTGAACCGAATATCGACCCGGCCGTCATGAAGGAGTTCTATGCCCTGAGGGATGCATTTATAAGCTCCGGCTGCGGCGAGTATTCGGAGAATCCCGATGTCGATACCGCGATCGCACAGAGCGACGCCTACTACGGGGACAATAACCTGAGAATCACCGAGGCCTTCCGGTATTTCGGAAAGCCCATGATGCTGATCGATTACGATCTTTTGTAATGATTTGTAATGAGAGAAATAATAATCTGGGGAACCGGATACCAGGCTCAGAAGCTGACTGAGAAGCTGGCCGGCAACAGCGAACTTTATACAGATCACGTAGCAGCCTACGGCGACAATAACGAGAGCCGCCAGGGTGGAACGTTTAACGGCGCGCCCATTATCGGGGCCGGAGACCTTTCCGGTACCGGCTATGACTACATCGTCATTGCGGCGGCCGCGATCAGGGAGATCAGGCAGCAGCTGATATCCGAGGCAGGGATTGACCCGTCGAGGATTATGAGCCCTGTAGAATATGAGAGAACCTGCTACGCGGCGCTCCAGTACAGGAAGCGCTACCATGAGGATATGCCGCGGGATAAGTTCCGCGAAGTCCTGCTGACACCGCAGGGGACACCCGCAGCGGCGGGAGAGCCGGCTTCGCAGGAAAGCAGTGCGGCGGCGGGAGAGCCGGAAGCGCAAGGAGTGTCCGCAGGGACGGCAGAACTGGGCGGGCAGGAAAGCGCGACTACCGGATCCGCCGGGAAACCGCTCCTTGTCTACACCATCATCACCGGGCAGTACGACAACATAAAGGATCCGCTGGTAAAGCCTGACAACGTAACCTATGTCTGTGTCACGAACAACCGGAACATCCGCTCGGACGTCTGGAACATGGTATATCTGGATGAACCGCAGGACAGACAGAGCAACCTCCGCATTTCCAGATACTATAAGCTTTTCCCCGAGAAGCTTTTCAGTGAATATGAGAGAAGCATCTATGTGGACGGCAAGTTCCTTATCCTCAGGGACCTGAACACCTATATTGACCTTTATCAGAAAGACGCACCGATGCTGAGCTTTCCTCATTATTGCAGGGACTGCGTCATCGATGAAGTCGCGGAGTGCATCAAGTGCGGGAACGCGGACAAGAAAAAGCTCCTTCTCCAGGCTGCCGGATATATAGACAGCGGGCTTCCTGTCGGATTTGGGCTGTTTGAGAACGGCTGCATCGTAAGAAAACATCACGATCCCGATGTGATACAATTGATGGAGCTGTGGTGGCAGGAGCTTCAAGGTCACACATACCGGGACCAGTTAAGCCTGCCGTATGCTATCTGGAAGAGCGGCATAAGGCCGGATATCTGCGATCTTAATATCGACCACAATCCGTGGCTCGAATATATGGGGCATAATTTATGAATTTTGAACTGAACGCGTCGATGATGTGCGCGAATTACGGAAACCTCGCCAAGGAAGTGGAGGCGCTTGACGCCGCCGGAATTGACTCCTTCCATATTGATATCATGGACGGCCGGTATGTCCACAATTTTGCCATGTCCTTAAATGATATGGCCTTTATTGCTTCGGCGACAAAGACGCCGCTCGACGTCCATCTGATGATCGAGCATCCCAACAACAATATTGAGATCTTCCTGAGGAGACTGAGAAAAGGCGATACGGTTTATATCCACCCCGAGGCGGAGTATCATCCCTCCACGACCTTAAAGAAGATCATTGATGCGGGAATGATACCCGGTATCGCGATCAACCCGGGAACCAGCGTTGAGACGGTCATCGAGATGCTGCGCGTTGTCAAAAAGGTTCTCGTCATGACGGTCAATCCCGGCAACGCGGGACAGATGTACCTTCCCTATGTAGGGCATAAGATTGAGAGACTCCTGTCCATGCGCGAAGAGATGGGCTACAGACTCTACTGGGACGGCGCCTGCTCGGCTGACAAGATCCTGACCTATGCGCCGAAGGGAATGGACGGGTTCGTCCTCGGAACAACCCTTCTGTTCAACAAGGGCAGAGACTACGGCGACATCATCAAGGATATCAGAGGACTGAATATACAGGCATGATTCAGGTGCGGAACAGGGCACGGTTCGTGGCTTTCAGAGGCATGATTCAGACATGGTAACAGCGCTGATCCTCTCTGGTGGGACGGGAGTCCGTCTGGGAGGCAATATTCCTAAACAATATATTGAAGTGAACGGCAGGCCAATTATAGCGTGGTGCCTGGAGACATTCCGGAACCACCCTCAGGTTGACAGGATCCGGATCGTCGCCGCGCCTGAATGGCGCGAGTATCTGCGCGGCGTAATTGACGCGGAGAGCGCCGGGAGCAACGGTGGTGGCCGCCGAAATGGCATTACTGAGAAGTTTGAAGGCTTTTCCGACCCGGGACAGACCCGCCAGCTCTCGATCATGAGCGGGCTGAAGGATATGGCATCGGACACTGCCTCTGCAGATGATATTGTTATCATCCACGATGCCGCACGGCCGCTTGTCAGCAGTGAGCTTATCTCGAATCTGATTGCTGCGGCAAGAGAGCATGAAGGCGCACTCCCGTACCTTCCAATGAAGGATACCGTTTATTACAGCACGAACGGCAAGGTCATCGAATCGCTGATTGACAGGGGCTGCCTTTATGCGGGACAGGCACCGGAGGCATTTCGCTTCAGACGTTATTATGACGCATGCTTCTCCCTTTCCGAGGAGCAGGTAATGAAGATCAACGGCTCCACGGAGCCTGCGGTCATGGCCGGGATGGACATTGCAATGATCCCCGGTGATGAGAAGAACTTCAAAATAACGACGCAGGCAGATATGGAACGTTTCCTGCAGCTGGTCTGACAGCGATGGTCACAAATGCCCGCTAAAGGCAGTTTCGTCCATCGCGATAGCGACAATTCCATTCGTAGAAGGAGCTGCGGCAAGTGCATCGATGGTTACAAATGCCGGTTGAGGAAGTTTCCTCCTACGCGAGAGGGGCAATTCCGCTCATCTAAGGGTCTGAGGCAAGGGCAAGAATGGTTACAAATGCCGGTTGAGGGATTCTCCTCCTACGCGAGAGCGATAATTCCGTCTATCTAAGGGTCTGAGGCAAGGGCAACGATGGTTACAAACGCCTGTTGAGGGATTTTCCTCCTACGCGAGAGGGTCAATTCCATCCATTGAAGGGTCTGAGGCAAGGATATCGATGGTTACAAATGGCAGTTGAGGAAGTTTCCTCCTACACGGGAGCAGAAAACAGTTTTTCAGCGGCATAGAATGATGCCTAAAGGGCAGCAGCTTCGCGACAGCCAGCCTGCCTGACTAACGATAGGCGCAGGTCAGGGAAACCTGCCTGACCGAATACAGAAAGTAATTAGCTATGAAAGCATGGGTTTTGCATAAACCGAAGGATATCCGGCTTGAGGAAGTGGAAAAGCCGCAGCCGCAGGCAGGAGAGGTGCTGCTGCGCGTGAAGGCAGCAGGCATCTGCGGTTCGGATATTCCGAGAATCTATGATACGGGCGCACATGTGCATCCGCTGATACCGGGACATGAATTTGCGGGCAATGTCGTCGAAATCACAGAAGGTGTGGATCCGCAGTGGCTGGGTGCAAGGGTGTCGGTATTCCCGCTCCTGCCGTGCAGAGAGTGCGGCCCCTGCCGCATGCATAAATATGAGCTTTGCAGGAATTACGGTTATATAGGCTCGCGGCGTGACGGCGCGTTTGCTGAATATGTGCGCGTGCCGGTCTGGAACCTGATTCGTATTCCGGATTCGGTATCCTTCGAAAACGCGGCGATGCTGGAGCCGATGGCGGTGGCTGTCCACGCGATCGGTAAGGCGGACCCGAAGCCGGAGGAGACGGTTTGTGTCTGCGGGCTGGGAACCATCGGAATCTTCGTCGTCATGTTCCTTTTGGAGCGCGGCGTAAAGAACCTTATCCTGATCGGCAACAAGGAGTTCCAGAAGAAAACAGCGCTGTCTCTGGGTGTACGTGAAGACCAGTACATCGACGCAAAGCAAGGGAATGTCACCGAGAAGGTACAGGGAATGACAGGCGGCCTTGGCGCGGACGTCTATTTTGAAGCTGTGGGGAGCAATACCGCGGTTTCGCAGGCGCTGGACTGCGTCGGTGCGTTCGGAAGGGTTCAGATTATCGGGAACCCTCTTTCCGACATGCATCTTGACAGAAATACCTACTGGAAGATCCTCCGCAACGAGCTGACAGTGAAGGGCGGATGGAATTCATCCTTTGACCACAGCCCGGAGGATGACTGGTCCTTTGTCATGGAAACACTTTCCCGTCACAGCGTGGACCCGTCGGTGTTTATCACCCACAAATTCCCGGTCGAGAGGCTCGAAGAAGGGTTCCTCATTATGCGGGACAAGACAGAAGATTATATGAAGATCATGATGATCGGAAATGACTGAGAACAATAAGAGTATATGCGAGATTTAAAAAGTCTAAAGATAACCTGGGAAAAACTGACCTATGTAATGAACCGGCAGCAGCGTCTCTACGGCGTCATCGTTCTTCTGATGTCCATGCTGGGCGCCGTGATGGAGCTGTTCGGAGTTTCGGCTGTCATTCCGCTGATTCAGGCGATGGTCTCACCGCAGCAGTTGATGAAGAACCGCGCGGTTTCGTTTTTTGCCGGCCTTTTTCATATTGAAAACAATTTCCATGCGATTATCTGGATGCTGTGTATCGGCATCATCCTTATCTATATGTTAAAGAACGGGTATTTGATCGTCCTCAGCTGGGCGAGGGCAAAATACTCCAACAAGATCATGCGCGAGCTGTCGGTCAAGGTCATGCGCTCGTACATGAAGCGGGAATATGAGTTTTTCCTGAAGAACAATATCAACGAGCTGGTGCAGGGAACAAACGGAGACGCGGGCGGCGTTTACGGCGTTATCTACCAGGGCCTTCGCATGATCGAGGAGGGCGCGACCATCATCGTGATCGGCATCTTCATCCTGATGACCGACTGGATCATGGCGGCCGGCGTCCTTGTTGTCGCGCTCTTAAGCCTTCTGCTGACGCTGGGCTATATGCGTGAGCGGATGAGGAATCTCGGAACGCAGAGCAGGTCGCTCGGAACGAGGCTCAACAAATATATGCTCGAAGCCTACAGCGGCATCAAAGATATCATCGTGATGCACAGGCAGAGCTTTTTTGTAAACAACTATGAGCAGCAGTACATCAAGGTGCAGAGCAACGCAACCGCTACCGTAATGGGGAATGAGATCCCTGCGCAGCTGATCGAGACAATCAGCGTCGCGGGCATCATGGTTGCGGTCGCGGCGAGGGTTACGCATGTCGCCGATCCCGCGGCCTATGTCGCGCAGCTGGCTGCTTTTGCGCTCGCGGCGTTCCGTATCCTGCCGTCCCTCGGGCGCATTTCGAATGCTTTCAATTCCTTTGTGTTCAGCATCCCGAGGCTGAACCGCATGTATGACAATATCCGCAAGGTCGACGCGGCCGAGGAGGAGTGGAACAAAAAGATTGCCCTGGCCTCCGAGGGGAAAGAAAAGGACGACCACATCAAATTTAAGGAGTCGGTTGATGTCGTGGATGCCTGCTGGCATTACAGCGGCGCAAAGGAAGACGTCCTTCACGGGCTCAATCTACACATCGAAAAGGGGACCTCGATCGGTATCATCGGTTCCTCCGGCGCCGGCAAATCCACTCTGATGGATGTCCTGCTGGGGCTACTCAGACCGCAGAGCGGCAGTGTCAACGTGGACGGGCGCAATATCTACGAGATCCCGCTTTCCTGGTCCAGAATGATCGGATATGTGCCGCAGACGGTGTACCTGACGGATGATACGATCCGCAACAACGTCGCGTTCGGCATCGACTATGACAAGATTGACGACGAGATGATCTGGCAGGCGCTGGAGAAGGCGCAGATGGCCGATTTCGTAAAGGGCCTTGAGAAAGGCCTCGATACGCACGTCGGAGACCGCGGCGTACGCTTCTCGGGCGGCCAGAGGCAGAGAATTGCGATTGCAAGGGCGCTTTATTATGACCCGGATATCCTGATTTTCGACGAAGCAACGTCCGCGCTCGACAATGAGACGGAGACGGCCGTCATGGAATCGATCGACGCGCTCCACGGAACCAAGACCCTGATCCTTGTCGCGCACAGGCTTACCACGATCGCCAACTGCGACTATGTCTATGAGATCAAAAACGGCGTCGCTGTCCGCAGGGACAAGGAAGAAGTCCTGGAGGAGGCGCTGAAGGACAAGCTGCACAGGCAGCAGGAAGATACAGAATGATCATTCAAAAACTCCTGTTCCCCGGAAGAGAACTGGCTAAGAAGGCACTCACAGAGAATGCACGTGAAAAGAAAGTTCAGGAAGGGAAAACACCGGCAGAGAGCGAGGACATCTCCGGCCTGTTTTTTCACGGAGGCGTGTGCGATTACGAAAACAGAATACTGACAGTGCCGGAGGGCGGAGATGTTCTTCTTGACACCTGCTACAATTCTTTCAGCGCAGGTATCTGGAAAAAGTACACCGGGATTTCGGACCTGAGTCTTTGCCTTGAGGTGAGCGGGGAGGATGTGACGGCGTCTGCATATCAGGCGGACAAGTCGCAGACAAGGCCCGTTCCCTGCACGGTTTCGAAAGAAGATGGGAAAATCCGGATCCTCTTCAAGGAGATCCCCGACGAGGGCATCCTCTATGCGGCAGTTCACTTTGAAAAGAACGGCTCCATCACGGGTGGCGCGTTTGAGGCGGAGTGCGTCCAACCGGGGGGCGGGAAAGCGCAGCACGACGGAGCAGTGCACGCTGCAGAGCATGACAAAGCGGAGTGCGGAGCGAGGGATGTCAGAATCTCGCTTGGCATCTGCACCTTCCGCAGGGAGAGTTTTGTAAGTGAAAACCTGCTAAGGCTCCTGAAGAGCGGGCTTCTGGATGACGGCCGGCTGGAGGTGTTTATCTCCGACAACGCAGGAACACTGAAGAACTGGCTTGAAGAAAAGGGCGGCGAAGCAGCCAGGGCGGCTGCTGACGCGGCGGTTCATATTTTCCCAAACAAGAATGCCGGCGGCGCCGGAGGCTTTACGAGAACAATGATCGAGGCTGTTTTCCGCAGCAAGGGCAGACCGTTCACGCATATGCTGCTGACGGACGACGATGCCATCGTTCTTCCGGAGGTCATCGAGAGGACGATCCTGTTCCTTTCCTGCGTAGAAGAAGAGTACGACGAGGCGATCCTTTGCGGCGCGATGTTTTCCATGGAGAAAAAGCATCTCCAGCTGGAAGCGGGGGACGCCTACAGAGGGCTTTCCCAGACGGTCTTCAACGCGGACCTGGACATGCGGGACGTGCAGAATGTCGTCCGCTGCAGCTACGAGAATCCGGTGCAGTACGGGCCGTGGATCTATAACTGCATCCCTACCCGCCTGATCAGGCAGGACAACCTTCCATGCCCGCTGTTTATCCACTTCGATGATATCGAATACGGCCTCCGGCATAAGGAAAAGGGCGTCATCGTCCTTACCGGGATCAATGTCTGGCATCCGGACCCGAGGGGAAAATACACGGACTGGATTGTTTACTACGATACGAGAAATGCCGCCATCGCAATGGCGACGCAGAAGGCGGGACTGGCGTTTGATGTTTACAAAAGCTACGTCAGAAACCTCATTATTTCCGCGCTCATCCATTATAACTACAGGCGCGCGGACGCGGTTCTTGACGGCGTGAGGGCCTTTATGGCGGGGCCGGATCCTTTTATGGAAACAGATCCGGTCGAGCTTCATGACAAAATCCGCTGGGCAAAAGAGATGCTGCCCGCATCGACGGCTGCCGGCGCGGGCGGGGCAGCAGAGCCCGTAAGTCTGCCGCCTTCCTTCTCAAGTCTTAAGGAATATGCCCTGGAAGTCCTGAGCCTTATGTTTTTCCCTCTCAAAAAGCTGACTGTCGTAAAGGAAGGCCAGCGCTGGGAGCCGTTCACGGCAAAATCCGTCTTCGTGCTGACCGGGGACGGGAGTAAGGGATATACGCTGACCAGAAGCTATAAAGAGATGTTCCGGGTCATACGGGAACTGCGCGCGCTGATGAAGGCGCTCGGGGGCGATTATGACAACGTCGTCGCCCGGTGGAAAGAAAAGAAAAAGGACTATACCAGTCTTTCCTTCTGGGAGAAGTATCTGGAAATCTGATTTTCCCGGAAATCGGGAGCACGGTTGAGATATGGACAGACCACTGCTGACGGTCTCTGTGGCCGCCTATAACGTTGAAAAATATATAGAGAAAACGCTTGAGTGTTTTCAGGACCCTGCGCTTGCCGGGCTTGTCGAGGTGCTGGTAACGGACGACGGCGGGAGTGATTCCACGACGGAAAAGGCCGGCCGGATCGCAGAGGAATATCCGGAGATATTTACCCTCTGCCACAAGGAAAACGGCGGCTGGGGGTCGACGGTCAATTACGGGCTCGCCCGCGCACGGGGAAAATATTTCAAGCTCCTCGACGGCGACGACTGGTTCGATAAGGAAGGGCTTAACGGCCTTCTGGAGTACCTTGCCGGTGCGGACACGGATCTTGTGTACACGCCATACAGGGTCATTGAGGACGGCACCATGGCGCAGCTCTCCGTGGGCGGCGGCACGGGCGGACTTCCTTTTAATGAAAGGCTCGACTTTCACAAGGTTGCCGACAGGCTCGAGCCGACGATGCACTGCATGACCTTCCGGACTGAGGCGCTGAAGGGAAACGTCGAGATCCTCGAGCACTGCTTCTACACCGATGTGGAGTACACGATGAGGAGCTTTTGCTGTGTGGACAGCGTGTGCTGCCTCGAAAAGCCTCTGTACTGCTACCGGGTCGGAAGAAGCGGGCAGAGCATGAGCGTTGCCGGCGTCAGAAAGCATCACGAGGATCATCTGCGTGTTGTTAAGAGTCTTCTTTCCTTCCGGGACGAGTTCAGAAACGGGAAGGCGAAGGGGGTTCTCGAGGGTGACAAGCTCCTTCAGGTGATGGATTACCGGGTCGGCGGCATGGTCAATTCCCAGTATTTTATTTACTACCTTCTGGGGGATGACAGGAGCTTTCAGGCGCGGGTCCGGGAGTTTGACCGGTTCCTGAAAGAAAACCACCCCGATATGTATAAAGACAGGCCGGTGTTCGTGCGGATCAACCGCCTGATCGGCTTTCACTGCTTCCCCCTGATGTCGCTCGGCATCCGGACGATCAACAGGATTAAGAAGCTGTATTATTAATTGCAGGAAGACATAAAGCTGCCGCATCAGCGGCATTAAGATATTGCGGGATGGCATAAAAGCTGCCGCGTCAGCGGCAGTAAGACATTTGCGGGATGGCGGAGAAAACAGCGCACAAGATCGCGGTAATCATACCGGTTTATAATTCGGGAAAGTATCTGAGAGAGTGTCTGGATTCGGTCTTTTCCCAGAGCTTTGAGGACTTTGTCGTCGTCGCGGTAAACGACGGCTCGAAGGATGATTCTCTTCAGATCCTGCAGGAATATGCCTGCAGGGAAAAGGACCGCATGACGGTGCTGGATGAGGAAAACTCCGGCCAGGGCTTTGCAAGGAACGAGGGAATCCGCGCCTCCGAGAGTGAATATATTGTCTTTGTCGATGCGGACGATATCATCGAAAAGGACTATTTAGAGACGCTTCTTCGCGAGATGGAAGCTGGCGGCGCCGACCAGGCAATCTGCGGCTACACACGTTTTCAGGATGACGGGACGGTGGTCGGCACAAGGGACGCCCTGCAGTGGAAGGCAGTGCTGGATGACGGAACCCTGCACGCTTTCTGCTACACAGCCTGCGCCAGGATCTTCCGCCGGGATTTGCTTGAGCGGGAGAACATCCGCTTTGTCCCGGGCGAGGGGATGGAGGATGTCCCCTTCGGAATCCACGCGAATATTACTGCGGCAAAGACCGTGATTTTGGACTACCGCGGCTACCGATACAGAGTCAACAGCGAATCCACGACCGAGAAATACAAGAAGGAAGGCGTCAGACAGACATCAAAGCTGCGCTTTCCGGAGAAAGGCTTTCAGGAGGCCGTCTCGAGGATCCGCGCCGCGCACGGTTCACAGTTTGACGACATACTTTATTACGAGCTGATCCGAAATCTCTGCGGCCTGCTCTTTGTCGTCTGCGACAAGAGCTCAAGGGACGTTGTACGAAGCATCACCTCTTTCTCTGAGACTTTGATGAAGGAGAGCTTCCCGGCCGGCTTCAGGAGCGCATATACATCCGTCGGACGCTTTAAGGACCAGCCATTGTCCTACCGCATTGCCGTCAGGGTTTATGAGCTTTTCCTGAGGGCAGGAATGCTGAACATATTTGCCGGCATGTACAGGGCCTTCCGCGGAATCGGGGCGCTGAGAAGGGTTTAATGAGTACGGATATCAGCAGTGCAGGAATTATGAATTATTCATCCGCAGATCACACATTTGCCATATGTGCCTATAAGGAAAGCACCTTTCTGGAGGAGTGTATCCTTTCGCTTATGGCGCAGTCGGTAAAGACGAATGTCCTGATCGCGACCTCGACGCCGAATGACTTCATTAAAGGGCTGGCTGAGAAATACGGAATCCCGCTGCACATCAATGAGAAGGCGGTGGGGAAGAGCGACATTGCTTCGGACTGGAATTACGCCGTGTCCTGCTGCGGGACAAAGCTGGTTACGATCGCGCACCAGGACGATATCTACTATCCGGAGTATGCGGCTGAAGTCCTGAAATATGCCTGCAGGGCGGAGCATCCGCTGATCATTCATACAGACTATGAGGAGTTGAGGGACGGCGAGCGGATCCGCAATAACCGCCTCCTTCGCATCAAGCGCTTTATGCTCCTTCCCATGAAGCCGAAGGCATTCTGGTCTTCCATCTTCATAAGGCGCAGAATCCTTTCCTTTGGCTCGCCGATCTGCTGTCCGTCTGTGACTTTTGAGGTGGACAATGTCGGAAAGCCGGTGTTCGAAAAGGGATTTAAGTGCAATCCCGACTGGCAGGCATGGGAGAGGATCTCGAAGAAAAAAGGCGACTTCGTGTACTGTCCGGAGTATCTGATGGCACACAGGATCCACGAGGATTCCGCGACGACGGCTCTGATTGCGGACAGAAACCGGCATGAGGAAGACATGCAGATGTTCCGCAAATTCTGGCCCGCTCCGATTGCAGCATTCATCGAGCGCTTTTATCAGAAGAGCGAGGATCAGAACGCTGTCTGAAACATGGGGACCGGAACGCAGTCTGAAAGCGAAGACCGGAATGCGGCCTGAAACACGAGGACCGGAATGCGGAATGAAGAAGATGGCAGTTTCTTCAATTATTCAAAGGTGATATATTCTTGGTTATGAAGAAGACAATCAGCGTAGTTGTGCCCTGTTACAACGAGGGCAGCAGCATATATCAGGTCAGGGACAGGGTCCGCGCCGTTTTCGAGGGGGAACTCTCAAGGTACGATTATGAGCTGATCTATGTCGACGACTATTCTACAGACAATACAAGGGCTGAGATTGAGAAGGTCTGCAGTGAGGACACACGCTGCAGGGCTGTTTTCAACGCGCGCAATTTCGGCTTTCACCGCAATGTTTTCAATTCCTTCTTTTATGCCTCGGGCGACGCTGTGTTCATGATGTTCGGCGATCTCCAGGATCCGCCGGAAATGCTGCCGCAGTTTGTGGAAAAATGGGAGCAGGGGCATCAGTGTGTCGTCGGGCAGAGAACCGGGGATACGGATACCGCTTTTATGCGGTTCATGCGCGGGAGCTATTACCGCATGATCGACACGCTCTCGGGAAAACAGCACCTTCACAACATGGACGGGTACGGTCTGTATGATCGCGAATTCATCAACGTCCTCGAGCAGATCCGGGAGGTCGAGCCGTACCTGAAGTCGGTGATCGAAGAGTACGGGATGAACCTGTGCGTGATCCCCTACGAGCAGAAGGCGTCGGGCAGAGGACACAGCAATTTCAATTTTTGGAAAAACTATGATTTTGCGATGCACGGCCTGACTTCGTCGACAAAGCTCCTCATGCGCCTTGCGACCTTTATCGGCCTCAGCGTCGGCGCACTCAGCTTTATCTACGCGATGTATGTCTTTATCCGGAAGCTGATCGAATGGGACAGCTTCCCGCTGGGACTTGCTTCGATCATGGTGGCGGTTACGATCCTGGGCTCCGTGCAGCTTTTCTTTGTCGGTGTCCTTGGCGAATATATCCTCAGCATCAATGAGAGAGTCGTCAGCAAGCCCCGCGTCGTGATTTCGAAAAAGATCGGGTTCGACCGGGAAATCATGAATCAGGAAACGACGGATCTGGATACAGTTGAAAATAAGCCGGAGGCCGCGGCAGAGGCGACAGGCGAAGAATAAGCGGCCGGCCGCAGCAGAGGCGTCCGGCAAAAAAGAAATGTCCGGCGCGGCAGAAGCGTCCGGCAGGGAGAGTGTTTAAAGAATGCGCGATGGTTTGCGTGCAATAAAAGATATACGCGGAAAATCCGGGCTGAAGGGCTGGCAGGCGGCTGCCGCCCTTGCAGCCTTGTTGTTTTGCTTTTTTACCATGTTTTATAACGACATGGCGATCACGCTCCGGTACGGCCTGGTGTTCTGGGACGCCGCATTTGACGGGAAGCTCCTGAGCTTCTACGAGCAGTGCGTCCTTGCGGCCGTGACGCCGGAGGGAGCTGTGTACGATATTGGAATCTATATCCTGTTCGGCATCTGGGCACTGCCGGTAAAGCTGGTGCAGCTCGTTACCGGCGCGGACGCGCTTTCCGCGGGCAGCATCCTGTGGTTTAAGCTCCTGCCGGTTTTATTCCTGATCCTGGATGCGGGACTTGTGAGAAGGATCGTCATCCTGGCGGGCGGAAGCGAGGAGGACGGGGCGAAAGCAGCAGTCATGTACCTGCTGTCCCTGTTTACCTTCTTCCCTGTATTTATCGCGGTGCAGTACGACGTCATCATCCTGTATTTCCTCCTGCGCGGCATAGAGGTGTACGGAAGGGGGGATTACCGGAAAGCAATCCTCTGGATCGCTGTCTCGATGACCATGAAGCCGTTCCCGGCATTTATCCTCGTGGTGATCATCCTGATGCACGAAAAGAATATATTCAGGATTATCGCGCACGTCGCGGCGGGCGCGGTGCCGATGCTCGTCTGCAAGGCGCTGTATTCGCTCAACAAATCCTATCAGGACACGAATGCAAGCTTCCTTACGGGAAAATTCGACAGACTGTTCTCGGCCCGGATTTCCGTGGGCCCGGGGGAAATTTCCCTGTTTGTCGCCGTGATCCTTGCGGTCTATGTCGCCGCTTGGCTGCAGGAGAGCAGGCCGGACGAGAGTAAACCGGACGAGAGCAAGCCGGACTTTAAAAAGACGCTCTGGTTCTGCCTCGCGGCGTGGCTTACCTTCGCCGTCTGCTGCGACGTGTTCCCGTACTGGCTGGCCTACGCAGCGCCGTTTATTATCATGATGATCTATCTGACGGGGCGGGAATGCCGCGAGGAATCCGGCGCAGTCTGCGACGGGAAAAATCCGGAGTGTGTCGGCCCGGCCGGCGGCAGGCGGAGCCTTAACACGCGCGATATCCTGCTGTGGCTTGAGCTTGCAGGGAGCGGCGCCGTGACGATCGTCTTTATCGTAAAGTACTACTGGGTCTACGGCGGGAGCGATACCTACAGGAGTCTTCTGCTGAAGGGACTCTGGGTCAGAAAAAACATGGCACAGAAGAATACGACGGTCGGCGGCGGGCTGGCAAGATTCCTGCCCCCGGTGACTGATCCTGCCCTGATGGCGGTCTATGTCGTCTGCCTTGTGTCGATTGCGGTCATCACCGCTTCTGAAGTGTTCTGTGCAAAGAAGATGCCTGCCATCGAAGATCGGGCGGAAGGCACGGCGGAAGGTGCAGTGAGAGAGAAAGGCGCAGTGAACGCGCAGGAGCAGGAATCCGATGGAAATGCCGTAAAAGCTGCCGGGGCGCCTGAGGCAGTGCACTATGTGCTGCGGACCCTCGTCATGTACGGCTGGATTCTCCTGACACTGGCGGCACTCTTTATGGAGAGAGAAGCCCTTTAAAATATGAATCTATTGCTGCTTATCACAGTCGCACTCCTTGCGGCTGTGTTCATTTTCATAGCTTCGCCGGGGAAAGCTGCCGGAGGGCGATCTGCATCCGGCACTGACAGAGAGCCATCAGCAGCCGGCACTGACAGAGAGTCATCTGCAGCCGGCACGGCGGGCGGGACAGGAATGCCTGGCGCCGCAGAGGAGACCAATCCCTGCGCTGCCGTCCCTGTGCTCAAGGGCCGTGTGAGATACCTTCTATTTCTCATCGTCCCGGTATTTCTCCTTGCATGCGCTTTTGTCTACAGGCGCAGGCTCCGCGATATCGTGACCTCTGCAGGCTCACCGGAGAACCGGATCCTGCTGCCGGCATTCATCGCATTCTTCGCGGCCGCGGCGATCCTGCTGGCGGTCAATATTTTCCTTTACATAAAGAATAAGAGCTTTCTGAAACTGTTCCCGGTATACCTTTTTACCGCGGGACTTTTGTTCATGCTGGTCATTCCGACGTACGCGATCCCGGACGCCGCAGCACATTTTAATACGGCCTACCGCATTTCGAACGATGTGCTGGGGGACGACTACAGTCAGCCGGACGGGGGCATGATCATCCGGATCTGCGATATCCCGGAGGAGACTCCGGAGAAGTATTCCATCAGCGCCGGCCAGTACCGGCGGTTCCTGCAGGGTTTTTCCGGCGGACAGGATGTGACGCTGACGCAGATCAGGGCGGAGAGTCTGCAGGACGGGAGCACCCTGCTGTTCCGCGTATTGTACTTTTTCCCGACGGTCGGGATTCTGGCAGGTCGGCTTCTGCATCTGAACATTTCGTGGCTGTACCTGACAGGGCGGCTCTTAAACCTTCTGGCGGCGGTTTTCCTTATCAGTTGCAGCATCCGGATCGCGCCGAGAGGAAAGTCCATTATTATGGCGCTTTCCTTCCTGCCGGCAACGCTCCAGCAGATCGGATCTCTTTCCTACGATGCTGTTCTGATACCGGCGGCGTTTCTGTATGCGGCGTCGGTTCTCCGAATGATGGAAACCAGGAAAGTACTGCAGCGAAAAGAGGCGGCTGCGCTGATTCTTTCCGCAGTTCTTCTGGGGGCGACGAAGGGAGGAATCTATGCGCCGCTTCTTCTCCTTGCGCCGGTTGCGCTGATAAAGGCTTATGACAGGAAAAAGACGGCACTTCTGACCCTGATTGCCGCTGCGGCTGTTGTCGCCGTGCTGCTGCAGGCATATTCCTCAGAGATTCAGTGGCTTGCGAACGTGGGAAGCGCAGGAAGCTCACTGCAGGCTGGTGCGGGCGCACTGACTTCCGGCCGAAGCCCGATATTCGCAGGCGCACTGATCAGCGGGCCGGGAATCCTGACAGCCGCTGCGGGAAGAGGAGCTTTCAGCAGTATTCTTCTTTCGGAGGGGGTCTCGCAGGCGGTGACCTCCGCACCGGAGGTGCATTATTCGCTGAGCTATATTCTGCAGGAGCCCGCGGGATTTGTCGCAATGCTT
>CADBPC010000135.1 GCA_902796425.1 uncultured Lachnospiraceae bacterium | reverse complement strand
GTCACTGATTGGAAACCTCAAAAGCCCATTCCCGAATCATTGCCTGCCGCTGTCTCACTGTCAGCGGCTCCCTGTGAGGCAGGAGGAGACGGTACTCTTCTTTCTCAACGGTTTTTAAAATTCTAACACGAGAATTTCCGCACTGCAATACGTCAGTGTAAAAAATACCTGCCGCCCTCACCCTTTTGCGATGCTGCCGAGAACCGCAAGGCTCTCCTTCGGCGTTCTTTCAAGGGTCTTTCTGTCAACCGCGATGAGGCCGAAGGTCATACTGAAGCCCTTCTGCCACTCAAAGTTGTCCATAAGGCTCCAGTGGCAGTAGCCTTTGACGGGCAGGCCGTCAGCAATGCAGTTTTCCACACCGGCAAGCGCCCTGCGGATAAATTCGCATCTTCTGCTGTCATCCGCGGTGGCAATTCCGTTCTCTGTGACGATCAGATCGTTCCTGAACTGCTCGTGAACCTTCCGGATCACATGCTCCAGGGCTTCCGGATAGAATTCATAGTCCATCTGTGTCAGCTCCGCGCCTGCCGGAGAAGGGAGCTGCCCTTCCGGCCCGTACTGGGAGCGGGTATAATTCTGTACCCCGAGGAAATCGTCGTCTTTGATCCAGGGAAGATAGTGGATAAATTCCTCGTCCCATGCATCCGCTGCAGCCTTTTCGCCGCCGGGAACAGACTGAATGTCGTGAAGGGAAAGAGTAATGCCCACCTTAATCTCCGGCCGGAGTGCCTTGATGGCCTCCTTTGCAGCCACGTGCGCCCGCATTACCAGCTCATCGCCCGCGGGTGTCCTTGAGGATACGAAGGTCTGCGGCTTCGGAGTCCCGAATACCTGCGCGTTTTCCATGGCGGCAAACTTCATGTTCTCCATCATCTTTTCGAAGTTCATGCCGACCTGGACTTTGCCTTCCTCGCTCTTTCCCGAAGACTCTGCCGCGGATGCCGCTGCGGCCGCCTGCCGCGCCATCAGCTCGTAGCGCTTTGAGATTGCCGCAAGCTGCAGTCCCATGTTCGCTTCATTGATCGTGCAGATGTAGCGGATATCCCCTCCGAGCTTTTCCGTGACATAAGAAGCGTAGCGGGCAAAATCGCTGACGGTGCTCTCTGCTTCCCAGCCGCCCTTTTTAATCAGCCAGACCGGGCTTGTAAAGTGCATCAGAGTGACGATGGGCTCGACATTGTTGGCCCTGCAGCACTCGATAACCCTGCGGTAATGCTCGATCTCATTCTCGTCAAACTGCCCTTCCTCGGGCTCGATCCGAGCCCATTCAACGGAAAAGCGGTAGGCGTTCAGTCCTGCCGAGGCGAGGAGCTTTATATCCTCTTCATAGCGGTTATAGTGATCGCATGCAATGCCGCTCGGCTCGGTAAAGCTGGTATGCGGGAGCTGTTCCTGCGCCCAGTAATCGCTGTGAATATTGTTACCCTCTACCTGATGTGCGGCCGTTGCCGCGCCGAAAAAGAACCCTTTTGGAAAACTCATGCTCCTGACCTCCTTCATCTCATTTCCTGCCGGACCACCGGCAGCTCCTGCAGAATCTCATAGTGATATTCGCCTGCATCGACGCTCCGGGCGGTGCCGTCCGGCAGCTCAATCCGGGCGGGAACAGGAACCGATATGTCAAACACAAGCTTATCGCCCTCATATGCCCAGGCGCTCTTAATAAGACCCGCGGGGGATTTCCACTGCGCTCTCGCATAGCCGAGCTCCCTTCCGGGATACGGCTTTATAGAAAGCTCGCCCTCCTTCAGGCTTATTCCGCAGACGCCTTTAAAGAGCCAGCCGCTGACCGCGCCGTAGGAATAGTGATTGAGGGAATCGTGCACGGTGCCGTCCGCGCGTATTCCGTCCCAGGTCTCCCAGATGGTGGTCGCCCCTTTCCTTACGGCATAGAGCCAGCCGGGGCAGTCCTTCTGCAGCAGCACCCTGTACGCCGTATCGGCATGGCCGTGCTCCGCAAGGGCCGCGCACAGATCGGGAGTCGACAGAAATCCTGTGTTCAGGTGATATCCGCAGGACGCCACAAGGTCGTTCAAATCATCCGCCGCCTTCTGTTCCTTTTCCGGATCCAGTAGGCCGAAGGCAATCGGACGGACATATTCACACTGACGCCCTGACTTTATTTCCCCGTTCTTCGTGCAGGTATAAAGGTATGCTTTTTTCGCGTTTTCCGCTATTTCACCGAAGCGCTCTGCATCCTCTTTCCTTTCGAGGATCCCGGCAATCTTTTCCATAATGGAAGCCGACCGGTAGAAATAGGCCGTCGCGGGCTCCGGCGCGCCGTGCATCATGGTCTTTTTCATGGTCTCGGTGTTGTCCACATCCGGCTGACACCACTCTCCGAAGTGGAAGCCCTCGTCGACCAGGTACTTATGCCAGGGATTCCGCAGGTTGGTGAGCCTTGTCTTTCCTGCGCGCCTTTGGCAAAAAGAAATCCAGCGGCTCATCATGTCGTAGTTCTCTTCCAGGATTTCCTTCCTGCCGTAGGCTTCATACAGCGCCCAGGGAACCAGGACACAGGCATCGCCCCAGCCGGCGGAGCCCTGCAGCATGTTCGAAATCATACTGCCGCTGTTGTTTACCGGCGCGATGTTCTGGACGAGGCCGTCCTCCTTCTGTGCAAGGCGGCATTCTCCGAGCCACTTGCGGTAAACAGCATAGCAGTCCATAAGATACACCGCAGCCGGCGCAAAAACCTGCGCGTCGCCGGTCCAGCCGGCCCGCTCTCTTGTGGGGCAGTCGGTAGGGATATCGCAGAAATTGGATCGCATGCTCCAGAGACTGTTGGCAAAAAGCCGGTTTACGTCCGCATCCCCGCACTCGAAAAATCCTGTCTGCTCCATCTGCGAATAGACGGCGATGGCGGTAAACTCCGCCTCCGAAAGGTCGGCGTCCGTCTCGACCTTCGCATAGCGGAAGCCGAAGATCGTAAAGTCCGGCCTGTATTCGTTAAGGCCGTCTTTGCAGATATAGGTTATCTTCTGCGGGATGCCGCCGTTTTTGTTGCGGTCTCCCGGATTGAAATTGGCCTGGGTGAAGTTCCCGTTCTCATCGAGGGTCTCCCCGTGCCAGAGCGTTATGGTCTGACCTTCCCTTGCCGTTACGCGGATCTGTGTGTATCCCGCAAGATTCTGGCCGAAGTCGATTACCGTGCTGCCGTCCGGTGTTGTGAGAAGCCTTCCGGGGAACCGCTCCTGCTCCGTGACGGGAACACTCTCGGTCGGCGCAAGGTTCTCATACCCGAAGTCCCTGACCTGTACGCCGTGCCAGTCGTTTGCATTTTCTCCCACGTTTTCGAGACGGGCGTCGTACGTTTCACCCTGCTGGAGGTCGTTTTGCCGTGTCGGTCCTTTCTGGCTCGCCTCCCAGGTTTCATCGCTTACAAGAAGTATACTGCCGCCGGATTCGAGCTGGCAAAGAAGAGCGATGTCTTTCCCGTAATAATCCTGAATTCCGTCGATCCCGACGCTCCCCCTGTACCAGCCGTCGCCCAGCGTAACAGTAAGTTCGTTTTGACCCGCGCGCAGCAGGTCCGACACATCGTACGCCTGCACGCAGAGTCTTTTATGATAGTCACCGGTCCCCGGCGCGAGCACAAAGCTGCCGATTCTTTTTCCGTTAAGCCGCGCCGTATACAGACCGTGACATGTTATATATAGCAGCGCACCATCTGTCTTTTCCGCGGTAAATCTCCTGCGGAGGACAGAAGCGGGCTGCCGCTCATTCTCATCATGGGGAAGCTCCGGGTCGATCCATTTTGCAAGCCAGCGCTCCGGCATTGCCTGTATCATTCTGCTCTCTTCCATTGTCCTTCTCCTTTTGATGAAGTTCCTTGCCCGATTAATTTTGATGAAGTTTCCTGCCCGGTTAATTTTGATGAAGCTCCCCGTCCGGTTAAAAGTGCCTGTTCAGCCACTTCGCGCTGAGCTCCAGGCTTTTGACCGGGTCGCCCTCTGTCCAGTTTTTGTGGCTCTCGAGGACCACGGCCCTTATGCCGCACTCCTTCGCGATCCCGGAAAGGTTCTCCAGGTCCATATTGCCGAAGCCGAGCTCCATGCTGTCCGCCTTCAGGATCGGCGTCATGACGGGGCCATTCTTTACGCGGCTTCCGCGGTCGTTGATGTGCCAGAGCTTTAACCTGTCCGAGAGCCTTCTCATCCAGGCCGCCGCATTCGCGCCGCCGTCCGTGAACCAATAGCTGTCAAATTCGAAATTTACATACTGCGGATCCGTGTCCTCAATCAGAATGTCATATGCCCGCAGGGGTCTTTTGGCCGCCCCGTCCGGTGCCTGTCCCGGCGCATCTGCCTCTGCTCTTACCTGCAAAAGCTCGACATTGTGATTGTGGTACAGGAGTGAAAAGCCGTTTTCCGAAAGCTTTTTCCCGGAAGTGTTCAGACGCTTTGCAAGGTCTCTTACGGCATTCTCGTCCCCGTAGTCAAACCGGTACATCCCGGTGATGACGATATCCGCAGTCCCAAAGCTCCCTGCTTCCTTCATGATCTCGTCCGGCTCTCTTTCAAGGCTTCCGAGATCCGTGTGAAGACTTGCGCAGGCAAGGCCGCTGTCCTTTAAAAGGGCGTGCCAGTCCAGGGCCCCGCCCTTTCCCGTCGGCATCCCCGCCGCGCGGGTCATAAGCCGCACCATAAGAGAGGAAGGATGGATCATGAACCGGTTGAGTTCAAGGCTGTCGTATCCGGCAGCCTTGATCCTTTCCAGCGTCTGTGCAGCCTGTTTCTCATTCCCTGTCACGGTTCCGAGCATGATCTGCTGTACTGCTTTTCTCATTTTTTGATTCCCTGTAATACGCGGTTTAGCTGCTTGATGCTCTCACCGTCCGCACCGGCCTGCTTTAACAGGCTCAGCATTGTCATTTTAGCCATCATCTTCTGCAGCACCGGGTTGTCCTTGACCGAGGCCGCGACATCTCCTCTTTCCGCGGCGCCCTTTGCCATCATCGCCTCGACGACAGCGCCCGCGCGGGGATGTGCGCGAAGCGCGCCAAGCGTATCATTGATGGAGAAGCAGGTGGGATCGATTTCGGCAACGTCGAACCAGTTGGCAACCTCGCCGGCTGTCTTGTTGAAAATATAGCTCTCATCGGGCTCGCTGACCCTGCGGATGCACATCGTGTCGCTGACCTCCCCTGCCTTTGCGCGCACCATATGCTCGCCGACCAGAGGAATGCTGAAGGTAAATATGGTCCTGCCGGTCT
>CADBPC010000134.1 GCA_902796425.1 uncultured Lachnospiraceae bacterium | reverse complement strand
CTGTCGCACTCCTCGCCTCCGGAGCACCGTCCTATGACAAGAACTGCGGTCCCGGCATCGGTCCGCAGGAGTTCTGCATCCGGCAGGGGCTCCTCCTCCGGAGCATTGTACTGCCCGAAGAGCTCGTAGATCATGCCGCTCGCGACAAGTCCCTCAAGCTTTGAAAAATCAAAGCCGCTGTCCGAGGAAGCCTTCTCCTCATCCTTTTTTGCGGCGTACGCATCGTACCACTTTACAAGAGCACTGTCCGGGACAAGTCCCGCCGCCGCCAGCTCCTGCGTGATCTGCAGCGGATGATCGCTGTGCGCCTGGCCGGAGCCGCCGCCGCTGATGATCGTCCGGTTCTGTGTTTTGCCGTAAACCGCAATTTTCGTGCCGGGCGCAAGAGGGAG
Organism: uncultured Lachnospiraceae bacterium; assembly: GCA_902796425.1. Classification (GTDB taxonomy): domain Bacteria; phylum Bacillota; class Clostridia; order Lachnospirales; family Lachnospiraceae; genus CAG-791. The sequence continues at coordinate 13,637 of CADBPC010000134.1, read as the reverse complement.
GAGTCCTTCCTCGTTCTTTAAGAGGACAATCGCCTCCTGCGCAAGCTGCCTTGCAAGCGCAAGACGCCCTTCGTCTGTCATGTAGATTTCTTTATTGTCATTCAGTTTTTGTCTGTAATTATCAGTTTTCATAATCCCCCGGATAATCGAGGCAGACCTGCTGCCTTAGTGCGTCCTTTTTGCTGAAGATCCCCTGAACGCAGACAGGGACGGCTGTTAGCCGTCCCTGCCTCCCTTTGTAACCCCTGTGTACAGATATCAGAGTTAAAATTCCCGTTATATAGTTTTTGCCCCGCCGCTTGTGCGGCGTGAATAAACGGATGCCGATCAATCAGCCCTTGACACCGCCGAGCGTAATACCCTTGACGAAGTTGTTCTGAATGAACGGATATACGATGATGATCGGCAGAACGCCTACGACCGCCATTGCCATACGGACCGATACGCTGGGAATTGCAGCAAGTCCGACATTGGCATTCGCGATGTTGCCCGAGTTCTGAGACAGGAACTGGATGTTCTGGATCATGCGGTTCAGAAGGTTCTGGATGGAATACAGATCCGTTCTCTTTGTCAGGTAAATATAGCCATTCATCCAGTCGTTCCAGTATGCAATGCCGATGAACAGGCCGATGGTCGCGATGATGGGCTTTGCCAGAGGCAGAGCGATGCGGAAGAACGCCTGGAACTCAGTAGCGCCGTCAATGTAGGCCGCTTCCATGATCTCCTCCGGGACACCCGTGACGAAATAGGATTTCATCATCATGATGTTGAAGGCATTCATCAGAAGGCCGGGGATCAGCAGTGCAAAGAATGTATTCTTCAGTCCGAATACGGTCGTATAGTTGATGTAGGTCGGTACAAGACCGCCGTTAAAGAGCATTGTGAATACAACGTAGAAGGTCAGGATGCCACGTCCGGGAAGGAACTTCTTGGACAGGGCATAGGCCAGGAGCGTTGTAATCGTAAGGCCGAGCGCCGTTCCGACGATGGTCAGCACGATCGAGATAAAGTACGCATGCACAACCGAATTGCCGGAGGTGAAAATATACTCGTATGCGTAGGTGCTCCACTTCTCCGGAATGAAGTTGTAGCCGTTCCTGATCAGGGCGTCATTATCCGTGAAGGACGAGATCAACAGCAGAACCAGCGGTATGATCGCGCAGGCGGAAATAATGATCATGATGATGTTGCCGAGCAGCTGAAACCGTCTTTCGCTTGCTATATCTTTATTCATCACTTCCTCCTTTCATCAGAACAGTGCAGAATCCGGATCAAACTTGCGGACCGCGAGGTTCGCGGAAAGAACAAGTATGAAGCCTACCAGTGACTGATACACGCCTGCCGCAGCGGACATCGTGATGTCTCCGAGCTCAAGCAGTCCTCTGTAGACGTAGGTATCGATTGTGTTGGTTACAGAATACAGAGCGCCGGAGTTCTGGGGAACCTGATAGAACAGACCGAAGTCGGAGTAGAAGATACGTCCTACAGCCATCATGGTCAGCATGATGATCGTGGGGCGAAGGAGCGGAAGCGTGATCTTTGTGATCTGCTGCCACTTTGTCGCGCCGTCGATGGAGGCCGCCTCATACAGTCCTCTGTCGAAACCGATAATTGTTGAAAGATAAATGATGCAGTTGTATCCGATGCCCTTCCAGAGGTTTACGAACACAAGGATAAACGGCCAGTATTTCTTCTCCTGATACCAGCTGATGCCCTCCTTCCCGAGAGGCTTGAGGATGGAGTTGTTCACAAAGCCGTTCTCAGGGGAGAGAAATGCGAATACAAGGTAACTGATGATAACGGCGGACAGAAGATAAGGAAGAAGGATAACCGACTGGTAGAATTTCTTCTGCTTGCCCACCAGCTCCGACAGAATGATCGCAACCGCTACCGCAGCGACGAGGTTGACTACAATAAAGACCAGGTTATAGCAGATCGTGTTGCGCGTGATGACAAACGCGTCCTGTGTGGAGAACAGATACTTGAAGTTCTTAAAGCCTGCCCACTTGGAGCCGTAGATACCGTCCTTTGCCTTATAGTTCTTGAAGGCAAGGATGATACCCGGCATAGGCATATAGTTGTTGATAAACAGATAGATGAGCCCGGGAAGCGCCATGAGATAGATCGGGATGGATCGTCTTATCAGCGACTTTCTCTTTGCCGGGGACATCTTTTCTTTATATTTATTTGATGCCATAGCTGCCCTTTCTTCCGGTCAGGCGGCGTACCGGATGTCCGCTGCCTGATCCTTTGTCTGACAGAGGCAGAAGTGAATCACCTCTGCCTCCTAATATCCGCCTTACCGGCGGCAACCTGCTTTCAAATCGTGACTGTGATGCTGTTATTCTTACTCGATACCGTTAGCTGCTGCCCACTCGTTCAGAGCTTCCTGCTTTGCAGCCATATAGTCGTCAAGGCCTGCTGCCTTCAGTCTCTCAACCATCTCCGGAACTACGACGTCGGGATCAACGAAGCCGAGCTCGAGCTGGCCCTGATACTCTGCATAAACGTTTGCAAGAGCTGTGTACTCAGCGGATACAGCACTGTTGTCCCATGTGAAGCCCATAGCCTTGGAAGCCTCTGCCTCGTCGTTGAACTTCTGCATTCTATCCCAGATGGTCAGCTCGTCGCCTTCCCATACTCTTGCGATGAACTGGTTGCAGAGCTCCCAGTTGACATTGTTGAAGTACTCGGAATTCTGAGCGTCTACGCCTTCGGGGAATGTGATGTGGCCGTCTTCGGTCTCAACCCACTCTACGCCTTCTTCGCCCCAGCAGAACAGGGTTGCAAGATCGGGATCAGAGTACAGAAGGTTCAGAACCTGCATTGCAGCAACCGGATCCTCGCAGTTCTGGTTGATTGCCCAGGGCATTGTGTTGTAAGCTGTGGACTTCTTGAAGTCGGGGCCGCACTGGAAGATGATGACGGGCTCGCCGCAGAGGTTGGATTCCTGCTGCTTGATGCCGGGCTTTGTAGCGGTCTTGTAAGCGCAAAGGTTGCCGGCCTTAACCTGGACAGTTGTGCCGAGGCTCTCGGTAAGAGCATCCTTTGAGAAGAAGCCCATCTGGTTCCACTTGTACATTCTGCGGCAGAGTTCCATGTACTGCTCGCCGGTGAACAGGTCTGTAACCTCGAGGCTGTTGACGGGATCATTCAGGACGCCGAAGGGATCGCCGCCGACCATGTCGACTACAAGGCACTGGGAAACGATAGAGCTCTTGTCCATGTAGAAGGTTGCCTTCTCGGGATGAGCTTCATGAATCTGGCTAAGAATGCCTTCAATGGTATCCAGGTCTGTGTAGATCAGCTCGTCACCTTCGTTCTCATACATGGAAGCATAGTCGAAGCCGATCTCATCCAGAAGAGCCTGCGGAATGGAAATACCGAACTGGCCCGCTGCATCGTCCTTCTTGACCGGGATGCCGTACAGTGTGCCGTCAACACGGCAGCCGTTGAGTTCCATCGGGCGGAACGCCTTGATGATGTCCTGGCCGTACTTTGCAAGGAGGTCATCCTCTTCGAGATCAAGAAGATATCCCTTGTTGACGCAGGGCATGAAACCTACGGAAACAACGTTGAACAGGTCGACCTGCTCGCCGGAAGCCAGCATCAGGTTCATGTTCTGGGAATAAGAAGCGGAATCCATGATCTGAAGCTCGACATCAACGCCGATCTTGGCTTCTGTGATCTCGCTCATCTTCTGGGAAATACGATCGATTCCCTTCGGTGTGCCCGCGAAGTTCATGTATGCGATGACAACCTTCGGATATGTGCCGGACTCGATACGCTCGGCAGCAGCTGCCTCGGCAGCCTCGCCCTCGTCGGCAGCTTCCGCTACGACTTCTTCTGCAGCGCCTGCAGCCTCTGCAGTCTCTTCCTTAGCGGATTCTGCAGCTGCGGGAGCCTCTTCTTTCTTGGAGCCGCAGCCCGCAAGAGTGGTGAGCGCCAGTGCGCCGGCCAGTAAAAGTGCCAGTTTTTTCTTCATTAAAATACCTCCCGTGAATAGGAAACTATTGTGCATGGCGCTTTAGCGCCTTGCTATCCGTCTTACGGGATTATAAAATATTAACCGGTTGTTCATGTTGCACTTTTATTGGACGATCCTGCACATTTCTTAGCAGTTGTGTTATGCAATTAGTACAGTTTATTCCCGGGGGCGTCGGAAAATTGAACAAAAAGGCCTATTCCTTCCGCAAAAGGATCTACTCCATTATGTATATTCTGATCACGATTCAGATCGGACTGACGGCGCTCCTGTCCCTGTTTTCCACTATGTCCGTGCGGCGCAGCACTTTTGAAAACCTCCGGCAGACGCTGAATCTGTACAACTCGCAGATCAGTGAGGATCTGCGCAGCGTCGACTATTTTCTGATGGAAATCAGCAATTACAGCCCGGACGTCTCTTCCGTATCCATTCAGTCAGATATCAGCGACAGCTACACCAATATTGTCCGGATCAATGATCTGTTTGAGTTTAACCTGCGCTCCTTTCCGAAGATGGAGGGCCTGTACGCATATTTTCCCAAAAACGGCACCTGGGTGTGCTACGGCAGGAACAGTGCGGCCACACAGGCCTTCCAGCTGAATCTGAAGGAGGAATTTACACAGCAGAACGCCTCCGAGAGCCTTGAAAACGCAGGCGGAAGGAAGTGGCTCGCGTACACCTTCGGAGATGACACCTATTTCACAAAAACCTTCGTGAACGGCCAGAGTGTCGCCGGCGCGTGGACGAATCTGGAAACACTGTCCGAGACTCTGACGGATTTAAAGAAGATGGACGCACTGATCCTGTTCCTGGACCAGGAAGGAAATGTCCTTCCCTCAGGAGACTTCTCCCGCCTTTCGGATACGCGGATTCCGGTTTCGAAAAAAACGGATTCCTACCAGATAACAAATTATAACGGTTCAAGGTATCTGACACTGACATCGCCGCTGGATTTCTGTGATTACTCTATTGCTGCACTGGTTCCTCTTGCAATGATCGACCGTTCCCTCCGGCCGGTCCTTCAGGTGCTTGCCGCCATCCTTCTGGCCACTGTCCTGATCTTCGTTGCCGTCTCCCATATGCTCGGCCGGTTCCTCAAGGGAACCATCGGCATGATGGAATCCGTCACGGAGGCGATCGCGGAGGGCGAGAGCGAGACCAGAATCGACTCCGATTCTCAGGACTGTCTTGAAATCAGGCAGGTCGCGCAGTCCTATAACAATATGATCGACCGGATCCAGAGTCTTAAAATCGACGTCTACGAAAAGACGATCGAGTCCAAAACCTTCCAGCTGCACTACTTCCGTTCACAGGTGGCGCCGCATTTCCTGATCAACTGCCTGAACATGATCTCCTACCTTGCGGACGGAAAGGCCGAGAATACCGCCCTGATCCGCCGGATGATCACCACTCTCTCGGGGCACCTTCGCTACACGCTCAGCACCAACGAGCGCGTTCCGCTGAAAAAGGAACTGGAATACCTGGAAAACTATGTCGAGCTCTCAAAGCTCCGGTTCCCCGGCTGCATCACCTATACGGCCCAAATCGATCCCGAAGCCAGAGACGCGATGGTCTTTCCTCTTATATTAATTATGTTCACGGAGAATACTTTTAAGTATAATCTTGTTATGGGCGAACCCCTTGAAGTTATCGTGCGCGCGACACTAACGGACGACGGACGCCTGCATCTTGTCCATATCGATTCCGGTCCCGGCTACTCGCAGGAGTTTATCGATAAGTTTAATTCCTCCGCCGGGGATTTCAGTTTAAAGGACGGCACCCGGGTCGGCATCCACAATGTCGACCGCAGGCTCAGGCTCTATTACGGCGACAGCGCGGCTTTGACCATTTCAAACGAACCGGGGCTGGGCGCCCGCACCGACATTGATATTCCTTACGTTCCCTATAAGGATTCCGAAAGCCGGGGTTCCGCGGAGGCATAATCGGTAAAGATACGGTATAGAAAATGACGATTCTTCTTGTAGATGATGAATACTATCTGATCCAGGGGCTGAAAAGCTCCACGGACTGGGCGCTTCTGGGGATCGATACTGTCCTGTGCGCCTACAGCGCGGCGCAGGCTATGAAGGTCTTTTCGGAAAACAGCGTCGACATTCTCCTTACGGACGTGGAAATGCCCCGCGTCTTCGGCCTGCAGCTGATTAAAGACGCCGCTGCAGCCGGATATGAATTTGTCAGTATCCTGCTGACAGGCCACAGTAATTTTAATTATGCCAAAGAGGCGATATCACTGAAGGTCCTTGATTACCTCCTGAAGCCGGTTGAAACCGCGGAGCTTGAGGCCACCGTGCGAAAGGCCGTCGAGCTGATCAGCTCTCAGCGGCGCTTCCGGACAGGTGCGCGGGACCTCGAGCTCGTGTCCTTCTGGAGAAAGCTGTACACAGGCGAGCTTATGCCGGAGAGTTCCCATATTGAAAGCTACCTTGAGGAGCACAATCTTATCTCCTTCGTGGATCCTTCCGCAAGGTTCTTCTATTCGTATCTTCGTGTCCGCAGTGCCCTTGCAGGCGATCTGTCCATGCCCGCCTCGCTGACGGAAGAACTAAGAGTCGCACCCCGGCTGAAGAGCCTTCCCGTACCGGTCGATCAGGGGGGTTTTATGCTCTGCACACCGGTTTCATCGGATCCGGACAGTACTCCGTCCCATCAGTCCGCCCAGGATTTTCTGGACAGGTTGTGCGGTGTCTTCCCGGACATGCGCTTTATCCTGTACACCAGTGACGATGCGCCTCTGACCGCCGCGCCCTATGCCTATGAGCTTCTGAAGCAGTACTCATCCCGCTATACCTCCGCTGCAAGCCGAGTGATCTATATCATGGATCCGGAAGGAGACGACGGCACTCAGAATGGTGCCGTGTCCCCGGGCGGAATAAAATCGGATCTTCCTCTTGAAAGGTGGGAGGAGCGCCTCCTCCAGGGGAGGATTGACGATATACTCTTCGATGTCCGCAGCCTTGCCGCCGCCGGCGGAAAGGTTTATTCCACCAGATATCTCGCCTCCATTTACTATGGCATCCTGCACTGCATCTTTGCAGCCGTTTCAAGACAGCAGAGCTCTCTTTCGGATATCCACGACCGTCTCCTGACACAGGCCGACCAGGCGCAGATCACATCCTCCCCGTCCGGACTGATCGCATGGGCTCAGAGCGTCCTGCGGCAGACAGACGACATTCTGCGCCAGAATACAAAAGACGTATCCGTCCTTGAACAGATACGTCAGTACATCCTCTCCCATCTCTCCGATCCCGCCCTCGACAGGGGACAGATTGCAGAGGCGGTTCATATTACGCCCGATTACCTCTCCTATGTTTTCCACAGGGAGTCCGGCACAACCCTTTCCTCGTACATCACCGGCGAGCGCATCAAGGCCGCAAAAAAACTCCTGCTCACCACAGACGACGGTGCGCAGGAGATAGCGGAAAAGGTTGGTTTTTCAGGCGCTGCTTATTTTCACCGGCAGTTTAAAAAGTACACCGGCGTTACGCCGAACGCGTACCGGCAGCAGAAGGGCTCGGCAGACTGAGCCGCACCGGGCCGCCGGGCAGCACGGGGCTGCACGGCCGGGCTGCCGGGAAAGCCGGGCCCGCAGGTCGGATCAGTGCGTAAGCGCCAGGCTGACCGCTTTCTTCCAGCCGTCATACTTTTCATCCGCAAGGGCTCTGTCCATCTCCGGGCGATATTCCTTTCTCTCGACGCCGGAGAACAATTCTTCCTTATTGTATACGCCGAGCGCTATGCCGGCGGCATAGGCCGCGCCCATTCCGGAGAGCTCCTCCGCAGGGGGCACCATGACGGGAATTCCCGCAATATCGCTCTGGAACTGCATAAGATACCTGTTCCCGGTCGGGCCGCCGTCGACGCGGAGCTCCTTGATCGGGATTCCTGCGTCCTCGCCCATCGCCTTTACGATATCCGTTATCTGATAAGCAATGCAGTCAAGCGCGTCGCGGACGATCTCCGCCTTTCTTGTCGTCCTGGACATGCCGCTGATCACCGCTCTTGCGTCGCTGTCCCAATAAGGCGCGCCAAAGCCGGTAAATGCGGGCACCAGATAGGAGTGATCCTCAGGTGATGCGCTGAATGCAAGCGCTTCGGTCTCCTTCGCGGAGCCGATCAGCTGCAGGTCATCCTTGAGCCAGGTGATTACCGCGCCGGTGTAATTGATATTTCCCTCAAAGCAGTAATTGACCTTTCCGTCCATGCACCAGGCAAGGGAGGTCACGACGCCGTGCTCCGACATGGCGGCCTTCTCGCCGATGTTCATCATAACGGAGGAGCCTGTTCCGTAGGTCGTCTTGGTCATGCCGGGTTCAAGACAGCCCTGTCCGAACAGCGCACCGTGGGAATCGCCCAGAACGCCCCTGATCGGGATCGGCCTGTCAAAATATCCTTCAAAGTCTGTCTCGCCGAAGTCGCCGTTGGAGTCGGTCACTTCTCCGAGCGCTTTCACCGGAATGCCGAAGATATCGCAGATTTCCTCATCCCAGGCAAGGGTATGGATATTGAACAGCTGCGTCCTGGAAGCGTTGGAATAGTCCGTGCGCCTCACCTTGCAGCCTGTAAGGCGGTATACAAGATACGCGTCCACGGTTCCGAGGAAAACATCGCCGTCCTGTGCGCCCTTCTTTGCGCCTTCCACGTTCTCCATGATCCACGCGAGCTTTCCCGCGGGGAAATAAGGCGAAAGCCGGATTCCAGTTCTCTCACCGATCATCTGCGCATGGCCTTCCTTCTCGATCCTGTCGCAGATCTCGGCCGCGCGTCCGCACTGCCACACGATCGCGTTGTAGACAGGGCTTCCGTCCCTGTTCCAGGCAAGGGAGGTCTCTCTCTGGTTGCTGATGCCGAGGCCAACGATCTCGCCCTTGTCAATGCCGGCCTTCTCGATGACATTTTTTACAACCTGGACCGTGTTGGCATAGATTTCTTCCGGATCGTGCTCAACCCAGCCTTTTTCATTGATGATCTGTCTGTGCGGAAGGTCCGCCCTGCAGATCAGGCCGCCTTTTTCATCGAAGATAAGAGCCTTTGTCCCCTGTGTGCTCTGATCGATCCCAAGTATGTATTTTGCCATATCCTGTACCCTCTTTAGTGTTGTGTTTCAGAACTGAATTAAGAAGCCGCCGGATCCTCCCGGCGGCCCCTGTTTACCTTATCAGCCGCTGCATCAAAAGGCTCTGCCTTATCAGGCAAGTGCTTCCTCTGCCTTTGCCGCAATGCCTTCCGCATTCATTCCGTAGTAGTCAAAGACTTCCTTACTGGTTCCGGTGATAACCGGGGAATCCGGAAGTGCGATCTCAAGGACCTTCTTCGGGCAGTTCGCGGAAACAACCTGCGCGACCATGGAGCCGAGTCCTCCGAAGGGAGCGTGCTCCTCAACCGTGACGACTGCCTTTGTCTTCGAAGCGGAGCGGATAATCGCATCCTTATCAAGAGGCTTTACGCAGTACATGTCGAGGACCTCCGCGGAGATTCCCTTCTGTGCAAGGAGCGCTGCCGCGTCCTTTGCGGGCTTTACCATCTCGCCGCATGCAACGATCGTTACATCTGTTCCCTCGGTCACAACCGTAGCCTTGTCCATCTCGAACGGGCAGTTGTCCTCTTCATAGGTATCCTCGACGGGATTGCGGCCCGTGCGGATGTATGCCGGCTTCTGATCCTGCAGGAGCGCCTCGATCAGCTTTCTGGTCTGGTGCCTGTCGGAAGGAAGATATACGCGCATGTTCGGGATAGCAGCCATGGCCGCGATATCCTGCGCACTGTGGTGGCTCATGCCGAGCGCGCCGTAGCTCACGCCGCCGCTGATACCGATCAGCTTTACATTCTGGTTGGAATAAGCGCAGTCAACCTTTGCCTGCTCATAGCTCCTGGTTGAAAGGAAGCTCGCGGGGGAAGCCGCGAAGGGCTTCTTTCCGGTCTTTGCAAGACCTGCGGAAATGCTGACCAGATCCTGCTCCGCGATACCTACCTCGACGGACTGCTCCGGGAAGGCATTGAAAAACGGTGTCAGCGAAGCGGAGCCCCTGGAATCGCTGCACAGGACGACGATGTCCTTATCATCCTTTGCGTGCTCCATCAAAACGTCACAGATTACCTGTCTGTTGGGAATTTTATTCATGATTATCCTTTCTGCGCCGCCTTGCGCTCCTCGAGATCCTTAACGATCTGCTCATACTCTTCAGCTGTAGGTACATGATGATGCCAGGATGCCTTGTTTTCCATCACAGCGGAGCCGCACCCCTTGATTGTATTCGCAATAACACAGGTAGGCTTGCCCTTGACGGTCTTTGCCTCCTCGAACGCATCGTGAAGAGCGTCAAGATCGTTTCCGTTCACGCTGATCACGTGCCAGCCAAAGCTTCTGACTCTCGCGGCAAGATCCTCGTGAGCCATGACGTCCTCGGTGCTGCCGGAGATCTGGAGCATGTTGCGGTCGATGACCGCGCAGAGGTTGTCCAGCTTATACATGCTGCCGGACATAAAGCCTTCCCAGACGGAGCCTTCCGCGAGCTCGCCGTCGCCCATGACAACATAGGTGCGGTTGTTTCTGCCGCTCATCCTGTTGCCCAGAGCGATTCCGACGCTGACCGGCAGTCCGTGTCCCAGGGATCCGGAATTCATTTCCATGCCGGGAAGCTTGTTGTTGGGGTGTCCGATATACTGGGAACCGAATTTCGAGAACTTTGCCTTTACTTCGTCCAGATCAAGGAATCCCTTCGCGCAGAGGACTGCGTAGTAAGCCTCGACCGAGTGGCCCTTACTCATGATGAAGTAGTCTCTGTCCGGATCATCCTGATTCTCGGGAGAGATATTCATCTGGTCAAAATACAGAGACATCAGGATTTCCATGACGCTCATATCACCGCCGATATGACCGCCGCCGCCTGCCATGATGATATCAACTGTGTCCTTTCGAAGGTCATATGCCTTCGCCTTTAAGTTTTCCATACTTTCCTCCATAACCCTGTTTTATCAGATTAAACCTCGTCAAAGACGACATCCTCGCCGTGCAGGTAAGCCTTTACCTTGTCCTCGATCGGATCATACAGATCGGGCTTTACGCCGATGTACTTGCATGCTTCGTACAGGATCGGGACGATATCCTGGTGGATTGCTACGCAGTGATGGATGTAGGGGCCTTCCACGACCTTCGCCTCAAGGCGCTTTAAGTTTGCGACCTCAACCCATACATAGGTGCCCTTTGTGAACGGTCCCTCGATGCCCTTTGCGTGGCCCAGAAGCAGGGAATACTCGCCGCCGTCGCCATCGAATCTTGCCAGTGTCATCGGGCCGTGCTTTGCCTCCGCGGAGACAGCACCGTTGTGCTTGAATGCGACCGGTACGCAGATGGTGGGCTTTTCCTTTGCAACCGAGATCGGCCAGGGTCCGCAGTGCTGCAGAAGCTCTCCGTTCTCATTGTCGGGATGGCGCACTGTCCAGTCGGCGAACATCGCGCGGTTCCTGCCCATGCCGGCGGCCTCAACCATGAGCTGTGTCACGGCGCCGTGGATATCTGTCTCGCAGACAACCGGCAGGCCTTCCTCATTCAGAAGAGCGTTTGCTGCGCAGGGCATGATGCCGATCTCGCCCTGCAGGGCGTTCCAGCACTGGATCGCGATTGCCTTCGCGCCGTACTTTGTCGCAAGGTTTCTCATCGCTACCTTGAGGGCGGCGACGTTCTCCAGAAGGTGCTCGGAGATATCGCAGTTCATGTTCTCGTGGCAGTATGCTACGACATCCGCAACCTTGTCCGCCTCGTCCTTCTTTACTCTGTCGATCTCACTCTTGAGCTCGGGAAGCGGAATCGGTGCGAGCTGGATATTGAACTTCTCAAGGAGCTCGCCTTCATTGCACATGGTGCTCCAGAAATCGAACGGTCTGGGTCCGATCTGAAGAATACGGATATTGCGGAAGGTCTTGACCACGTTGCAGACCGCAAGGAAATCAAAGACGCCGCGCTCGAATTCAGGATCATCGAGTCTGCAGTTTGTCATATAGGTAAAAGGAACGCGGAAGCGGCGAAGGACCTTGCCCGTTGCGAAAAGTCCGCACTGGGAATCGCGAAGGCGCATGCCGTCCGGCTCGGGACGCTCATCCCTGGGGCCCCACAGAAGGACCGGGACATTCAGCTCTTTAGCCAGTCTTGCGCACTCATACTCTGTTCCGAAATTGCCGTGAGGCAGGAACAGGCCGTCGATCTTCGCATCCTTGAACTTCTGCGCGATCTTGATTCTGTCGTTATCGTCGTACAGAAGGCCTTCTTCGTTGATGTCTGTGATATCCACATACTCAACGCCAAGCTCGTCCAGCTTTTTTCTCGTGAGATTTGCGAACTTGATTGCGTCCGGCGCGCTGAAAATACTTCTTCTTGTCGGTGCAAGTCCGATTCTGATCTTATCGCTCATAATACATACCCTCCAAACACATATTTTAGTCCGGCCTTTCCAGCCACTTCTTTAAATAAGGAAGATCCCCTGTTTCAATACGTCCTTATTTCAACGTAGAGTATACTATTTACAGAGCTTAATTTCATTGAATAATTAAGTTAATATCACTTAATTTGTTCCTGAATTGTTCTCCTGCGCCTTTTCCTTTTTTCTTTCCATGGCCATCTGCAGGTAGGATGCATGGTATCCTGTGGGCTCAAGCTCTTCCTTGAGTTCTACCAGCTCCCGGTCAAAGTCTCCCCTCTGCCCGCTCATCTGTGAGAAGACCATGATATGCTCATCGCCCTTTTTGTAGGGCTGCCATTTCGTCAGGTACGGATTCTCGGGATTTCCCGTGTGTGCAAAGGCTGCCCACGCGCCCGCCATCTGATCGGACAGAAGCGGTATTCCCGGATCCTCCATCAGAGGGAGTCTCTCATAGCTCTTAAAGACGATCGAGTGCTCCGCGGCATGGAAGGCAGGCTGGCCTCGGACTGCGGCCAGAAGCGGAACCCCATCGCAGTGTCGATGTGCTGCAGCTCGGTATTGTCGATCGTAGGAGCCGTCCTACCGTAGCAGAAGCAGTCCCGGATTCCTTCCCAGGCCTCTTCCTTCTCCGGCATCATGAAGCGCTCTGCCCTGCCGTAGCGGATTCCCCTGAACTGATACGTATCTCTCCAGTGAAAGCCTCTTACCTTTCCTGCCTTTGTCTCAACAACCGGTTCATTAAATTCACATACAAATCTGCTCTTCATCTGCTGCCTTTCTTTTTAACAGTCCCGGGTCCGGATGCCGCGCCTGCATCTGAGTCCTGTTCCCGTATTCTCTCAGGACCTGTTCAGTACCGCTTTAATATTCTTTACAATGAGGAAACCGCCGACCAGGACGAACACAATGATGGCAGCGATGATCGTAACCTTTTCAAACCCCTGCGTCCCGGCAGCGGCAGTGCGCAGTCCGAACGCAAGATAGATAAGATAGCCTCCCGCCAGGACAAGGAATGCGCTGCGGACAGGATTGGCTGCGGGCGCTTCGTCGCCGGCACCGGAAGCCTGATCGATATTATTTAATTCCGTAGTGTCCTTTTTTTCTTCCATACTTGCTCCTTCATAATACTCCGGGTAGTGTCAAGTTCACTACCTGTTTATAGTTCATAAACCTTGTATTTACGGGAGATTCAAATAAAAAGAGCATTGACCTCCCTT
>CADBPC010000133.1 GCA_902796425.1 uncultured Lachnospiraceae bacterium | reverse complement strand
TTTTCATAGTAATAAAGCGTCTGGTCGGAGATATCCACTTCGATGTAGGTATTGCCGACACTCCACTCGGGCTGGCGGATCTCATTGGCATTTCCGGGGATGGCGGCGCACAGATACGCAAGCTCGCGCGGGACGTTGATAAAGCGTCTCGTCAGTGTGTCGCGGGCGCCCCTGGCCATCTGAATATATTCGCCGCTCGTCGAATAAAAATCGAGTGAATTGCTGTCCATCGGATACTGGTACTGCAGTGCGTTAAGAAATCCCAGCGCCTTCTGCTGGTCGACGACGTACCGGTTCGTCGCAGGATCGACATAAGGAGTTCCGTCCTGATTAAGTACGATCAGTGTCATCGCCACATCCGGCGTTATCTGATAGATCCTGTTCTGTCCGAAATCATAGACAATGTTGCATTTCGGCTTTGCTGTTTCGGCATGCACGCCGAGACAGACGGTCAGCACGGCGCACAATACTGCTGCCGCTGTAAATATTGTTAGTCTCAGGCATCTTCGAAGAAAACTGCTGCAAGAAACTGCTGTTCTGTTCACGATAAATCCTTTCAAATATCCCGGCTGAATTATTCCTCTGCCTGCTCTCCGGCAAGATCCTCATCGTCAAAGGCCTCGCTGATCGACGCTCCCGGTGATACCATCGGGAAGACCTTATCATCCTCGCGGATAACCACGTCAATCACAGCGGGAAGGTCCGATTCAAGGGCACACTTTATCGCCGCGTCGATCTCCTCGGGCTTTTCAACGCGGATCGCGAGGCACCCGAGTCCCTCAGCCACCTTGCAGTAGTCGACCTTATCTTCGAGTACGGTTGCGGAATAGCGCTTTCCGTAGTAAAGCGTCTGCCACTGCCTCACCATGCCCAGGACCCGGTTATCCACGATAACTTCAATGATCCTGATCCCGTAACGGCTTGCGGTGGCAAGCTCGTTCATGTTCATCCTGAAGCACCCGTCGCCCGCAATGTTGACTACGACCTTATCCGGTCTTGCCGTCTTCGCGCCGATCGCCGCTCCCAGTCCGTATCCCATTGTTCCGAGACCGCCGCTTGTAATCAGCGTTCGCGGAGAAGTATACCTGTAATACTGGGCAGCCCACATCTGATGCTGGCCGACGTCCGTCGTAATAATCGCGTCTCCGCCGGTAGCCTCATAAAGCTTTTCAATAAAGAGCGGGCAGGTAAGCGTTCCCCTGTCATAGCGCAGGGGATACTGCGACTTCAGCCTTTCGATCTCTTTCATCCACTCGGGATGGCAGGTCTTTTCCAGTTTCGGATTTAATTTCCTTAAGATCTCTCCAAGGTCGCCCACAAGTGAAAAGTTCACTTTGACATTCTTGTTGATCTCCGCCTCGTCCACGTCGATCTGAAGGATTTTCGCCCCTGATGCGAACTTCTGGGGATTTCCGGTGACACGGTCGGAAAATCTTGCCCCGAGCGCGATAACGAGATCGCATTCGGAGATGCCCAGGTTCGACGCCTTGGTACCGTGCATTCCGATCATGCCGGTATAATGAGGATCCGTTCCGTCGAAGGCGCCTTTCCCCATCAGCGTGTCGCAGACAGGCGCGTCAATCGTCTCCGCCAGCTCCCTTACCTCGCGGTAAGCGTCGGAAATAACCGCGCCGCCGCCCACATAAAGGAACGGCCGCTTTGAGCTGCGGATCATTTCCGCGGCAGTGTCGATATCAGCGTCACTGTATTTGGTTCTCTGCGGCATGTATCTGCTGCCGGCTTCATCATCCTTCGTAAACTCGCAGAACGCCGCAGTGACATCCTTGGTTACATCTACAAGGACAGGCCCCGGCCTCCCGCTTCTTGCGATGCGGAATGCCTTCCTGATCGTATCGGCAAGGATATGGATATCCTTTACGATAAAGCCGTGCTTTGTCACCGGCATAGTGATACCGGCGATATCCACCTCCTGGAAGGAGTCCTTGCCAAGGAGCGGCAGCGTCACATTGCAGGTAATCGCCACCATCGGCACAGAGTCCATATAGGCGGTTGCGATACCGGTCACAAGGTTCGTTGCACCCGGACCGGAGGTTGCAAGGCATACGCCGACCTTTCCGCTTGCGCGGGCATAGCCGTCGGCCGCATGGGCCGCGCCCTGCTCATGGCTCGTAAGAATATGCCGGATCTGGTCGCTGTGCCGGTAGAGAGCGTCGTATACGTTCAGGATCGCGCCCCCGGGATAGCCGAAGACGGTATCCACACCCTGCTCCAGAAGACACTGTACTATAATTTCAGAACCGTTAAGTTTCATTAAACATTGCCTCACTCAGGGAGTTCGAGAATTGCTCCGCGGTTGCCGCTGGTCACAAGGGCGGCGTATCTCTTAAGATATCCGTCCGTGATGTTCGCCTTTCTGGGTGTCCACTCTTTTCTTCTCTTTTCAAGCTCCTCGTCGGAAACAAGCATGTTCAGCTTGTTGGCATTGATATCGATGGAAATAATATCTCCCTCTTTTACAAGGGCGATGGGTCCGCCGACTGCAGCTTCCGGACTGACATGTCCGATCGCGGCTCCTCTCGATGCTCCCGAGAATCTTCCGTCGGTGATCAGGGCAACCGTTGACCCCAGTCCCATGCCGACGATCGCGGATGTCGGATTGAGCATTTCGCGCATTCCGGGGCCTCCCTTGGGTCCCTCATAGCGGATTACCACAACGTCGCCGTCATGGATCCTGCCGCCCATGATCGCATCGATGGCATCCTCCTCGCAGTCAAAGACTCTCGCAGGGCCTTCATGCTTCATCATTTCAGGTGCGACAGCACTTCTCTTTACGATGCCGGTATCCGGTGCAAGATTGCCCTTCAGGACAGCAATGCCGCCGGTCTGCATATAAGGATTCTCAATCGGGCGGATGACTTCGGGGTTGAGATTAACCGCATGCTCGATATTCTCCCCGACAGTCTTTCCGGTGACGGTGATTCCGTCCAGATGCAGGAGGTTCTTCTTAGTCAGCTCCTTCATAACGGCATAGATGCCGCCGGCCTCATTCAGGTCTTCCATATAAGTGGGACCTGCAGGAGCAAGATGGCAGAGGTTCGGAGTCCTGTCGGAAATCTCGTTCGCGTATTCCATGTTCAGTTCGATTCCGCACTCATGGGCGATTGCGGGAAGATGAAGCATGGTGTTTGTGGAGCAGCCGAGCGCCATATCGATGGTCATGGCGTTTTCAAAGGCTTCTTTGGTCATGATGTCGCGCGGGCGGATGTTCTTCTCAATAAGATCCATAACCGCATAGCCGGCCTGCTTCGCAAGGCGAAGGCGCGCGGAATATACAGCGGGAATCGTTCCGTTTCCGCGAAGGCCCATTCCGATACCTTCCGTGAGGCAGTTCATGGAGTTGGCCGTATACATACCGGAGCAGGAGCCGCATGTGGGACATACGTTCTCTTCGAAATTATTGAGCTCCTGTTCGGAAATTCTGCCCGAATTGAATTCGCCTACCACCTCGAACATGGAGGAAAGGCTTCTCTTTCTTCCGTTCACATGTCCCGCCATCATCGGTCCGCCGGATACGAATACAGTGGGAACATTGATGCGGGCAGCGGCCATGAGAAGTCCGGGAACGTTCTTGTCGCAGTTGGGAATCATGACAAGGCCGTCGAAAGCATGTGCCTTGGCCATGCATTCCGTGGAGTCCGCGATGAGGTCCCTGGTTACGAGAGAATACTTCATTCCGACATGTCCCATTGCAATTCCGTCGCAGACGGCGATTGCGGGAAACAGCACAGGCATGCCGCCTGCTTCAGCGACACCGAGCTTTACGGCTTCGGCAATTTTGTCGAGATTCATATGGCCCGGCACGATCTCGTTATAGGAGCACACGATGCCGATCATCGGCTTGCGGCGTTCCTGCTCCGTAAATCCGAGCGCATTGAAAAGACTTCTGTGGGGAGCCTGCTGGGTTCCGACCTTTACTCTGTCACTTAACATTTTCCGCCTCCTGTTAAATTCTTTCACAAATACGATCGCCCATCTCCCTGCAGTTTACCTTCGTAAGTCCTTCGGCGTCGTCTGTTTTCGGCATAAGATCCGCGCTCCTGAAGCCGTCGGCCAGCGTCTTCTTCACCGCATTCTCGATCGCGTCGGCTTCCGCCGTCAGCGCGAAGGAATAGCGAAGGAGCATGGCAGCCGAAAGGATCGTTGCGATCGGATTGGCAATGCCTTTGCCTGCAATATCCGGTGCCGAGCCGTGGCTCGGCTCATACAGACCAAAACTGGTTTCGTTCAGCGATGCGGAAGAAAGCATGCCGATCGATCCGGTAATCATGCTGGCTTCATCCGAAAGGATGTCGCCGAACATATTCTCCGTAACGATGACATCGAACTGTTCCGGATCGCGCACAAGCTGCATGGCACAGTTGTCGACCAGCATGTTCTCATAAGCTACGTCCGGGAAGTCCTGTGCGATCTCTGCCGCAATCTTTCTCCAGAGTCTTGAAGTATCAAGAACATTGGCCTTGTCAACGCTCGTGACCTTCTTTCTTCTTTTCTGTGCGATCTCAAACGCCGTCCTGATAATGCGGCGGATTTCGTTCTCGTTATAGCGGAGCGTATCCTGGGCTGTCATGACGCCGTCGATGTCCTTCGTCCATCTCTCTCCGAAATACAGGCCGCCCGTCAGCTCTCTTACGATGATAAGATCAAAGTTTCTTCCGCCTTCCTTCGCGGCCAGCGGGCAGGACGCCGCCAGCTCGGGAAACAGGTAGGCGGGACGCAGGTTTGCGTAAAGTCCGAGCGCCTTCCTGATTGCCAGAAGACCTGCCTCCGGCCTTTTATCCGGGGGAAGCTTATACCACGGCGATGTGGCTGCGTCGCCGCCGATGGAGCCCATGAGGACCGCGGCCCTGCTCCTGCAGATATCGACAGTCTCCTGCGTAAGGGGAACTCCGTACGCGTCAATAGAGGCGCCGCCCATAAGGACATCGGTATACTCGATCGTGTGCCCGAACTTCTCACACACTCTGTCCAGGACCTTTTTAGCCTCCTGTACGATTTCCGGGCCGATTCCGTCGCCCGGGATGCAAGCAATCTGAATATTCATACCCACCGCCGTTTCTTTCTGCCCTCCCTGCAGAATATTCTTCCATATTCCACAGGACCGGCATCCTCTTTATATGCAACGAGAAGAAGGCCTTCACAGCCTTCTTCCCCCAATGTACCCCCACAGTACAGCAATTACAGTTTCTGCGCGCATTTATCGTTAATCGTTCTGCACAGCGTCTTCCGGCTTTTCAATCTGAACGATCGCCGATTTCTGCATCGGGATCCGGCAGTTCTTGTTATTGCCGAACTCAACGATGACTGTGTCATCCGTAACATCGATGACAACTCCGTAAAAGCCCGCGGTAGTCAGCACGCTGTCTCCGACAGCCAGTGTCGCCAGCATGGTGTCCTTCTGCTTCTGCTCCTTGCGCTGCGGCCGGATAAAGAAGAAATAAAAGAAAGCAACCAGCGCGACAAGATAGATGATCATAATAAAGCTGCCGCCCGTCATTTCCTGTAACATAAAGCCCATAAATATCCTCCCAGATTCTGCTCCCGCTCTAAGCGGTCTGATTGCGCCATCTACAGCGCGTCTTTAATACTATACAACAAAAGTTCCGGTCAGTATAGTTAAACTTTTAAACTTTCCGCGGTCTTTCCTTTGTCTTTCAGGAGCCGCTTTCTTCTCCGCCGCAGGCCAGCGCGCCGAGTTTGTCCTGCATATAGGAATCAAACGTCCCGGCGTCCAGGCTGTCTCTGATCTCCTGCATAAGGTGATTATAAAAATACAGATTATGCATAACACACATACGGAGTCCGAGCGCCTCACCCGCCTTTAGAAGGTGTCTTATATAAGCTCTCGAATATCCCGCCCTGCACACGGGGCAGCCGCAGGTAACATCGATCGGTCTTGTGTCCTTTTCATATCTGGCGTTCCGGATGCGGACGGTTCCCATATTGGTATAGAGGTTTCCGTGCCTTCCGTTTCTGGAGGGATAGACGCAGTCAAAGAAATCAATTCCTCTTTTTACGCCCTCCAGGATATTCTCCGGCGTCCCGACTCCCATCAGATAGGTCGGCTTGTCCTGCGGAAGATACGGCACCACGTCGTCAAGCACGCCGTACATCTGCTCATGCGTCTCTCCGACCGCAAGACCCCCTACCGCGTAGCCGTCGAGGTCAAGCTCCGATATTGCCTTTGCGTGTTCAATCCTGATATCATGGTAAATCGCGCCCTGATTGATCCCGAACAGGAGCTGGCGCCTGTTCACGGTATCCTCCAGGTGTGACAGCCTTTCAATCTCCGCCTTGCTCCGGATCAGCCACCGGGTTGTCCGCTCCACGGACTTTTGGACGTAGTCCCTCTCGGCGAGGGCAGGCGGGCATTCGTCGAAGGCCATCGCGATCGTCGACCCGAGATTGGACTGAATCTGCATGCTCTGCTCCGGTCCCATAAAAATAATGGCGCCGTCAACATGGGAATGGAAGGTTACGCCTTCCTCCTTTATTTTCCGCAGATCCGCAAGCGAAAAGACCTGGAAGCCGCCGGAATCCGTGAGGATCGGCCTGTCCCACTTCGTGAAGGCATGGAGGCCTCCCAGTTCTTTGACGACCTTATCGCCGGTGCGGACGTGCATATGGTAGGTATTGCACAGCATTATCTGTGTATCGATGCTCCTTAAATCCCCGGCGCTCAGTCCTCCCTTGATTGCCGCAGCCGTGGCGACATTCATGAAAACAGGAGTCTCGACAGTCCCGTGGACGGTCTCCATATGGGCACGTTTGGCCCTGCCCTGGGTCTTCAGTAATTTATAGCTGTATTTTTTATCTGTCATATTCAATGCTTATAGAATTGTATAACCGAATCCGCCTTTGCGCTCATATTCACGAGCATCGCATCGAGCAGCGTTATTGCGCACATACATTCGCAGACCACCACTGCGCGGGGTACGATGACCGGGTCGTGCCTTCCCTGTATGGTAAGAAGCGTATTCTCCTTCCCGTCCGTAACCGTCTCCTGCTCCCTTCCGATCGAGGGCGTCGGCTTGATCGACGCACTGACGATAATATCGGAGCCGTCGGAGATTCCCCCGAGGATCCCGCCCGCGTGGTTTGTTTTCTTCCGGATGATGCCGTCATCGTCCGCATAGAACACGTCATTGTTCTGAGAACCGTTCAGATATGCGGCGAACATCCCGTCGCCGATCCCGACCGCCTTGACGGCGCCGATGGACATCAGTGCCTTTGCAAGACATGCGTCCAGCCTGTCAAAAACCGGATCCCCGATTCCCGCGGGCACACCGGTAATCCTGCCCTCAACGACGCCTCCCGCAGAGTCCTTTCTCTGCATCAGTTCTTCAATCAGGGCAAGCGCCTCCTGATCCGCAACACTGTCAGGCATGTTTGTTGCGTTGCGGCCGATCAGGGCCGGATCAAAACGCTGCCTGCTGATGACGACATCGCCGATTGCAGCCGTATAGAAGCTGAGCCTGACTCCCATAAGGGAGAGAAGCTTTGCGCACACGGCGCCTGCAGCAACCCGTCCTGCCGTCTCTCTTGCGGAGGAGCGCCCGCCGCCGCGGTAGTCCCTGAAGCCGTACTTCCGGTCATAGGTGTAATCGGCATGTCCCGGCCGGTAGGTGTGCATGATGTTCGCATAATCCGCCGAATGCTGATCTTTATTCCTGATCATCATCGCGATGGGCGTGCCGGTTGTCTTTCCTTCGAATACGCCGGAGAGAATCTCGACCCTGTCTTCTTCTTTCCGCTGCGTGGCGATCCTGCTCTGTCCGGGCTTTCTCCTGTCGAGATAGACCTGGATATCCTCCTGTGAGAGCTCCATGCCGGCGGGAAAACCGTCGAGCGTAACTCCGACGGCGGGGCCGTGCGACTCTCCCCAGGTTGATATTCTTATGATCCTTCCGAATTCTGATCCTGCCATTTATACTGCCTCACTGCACCTGATCGCCGATCAGCCTGTGGATGATTACACAGTTCGGCTGCTCGACATGCATTTCCGGACCGTTCATAATGATCAGTCCCTTTTCAAGGTTGACATTAAAGAATGTCATTGTATTTGAATTATGATTCAGGCTCACCATGTGCCTGTTATCGGGAAAGAGAGCGCAGTCCTTGGGATAATCGCCGGATACCGGGAGGCAGAGGATTTTCTTGAGCATCCCCGTCTCCTCGTCAACCGAGAACACTGCGGCGGAGTTATCGCCCGCGTTTGTGCTCACGATATACTTAAAATCATCGGACAAATTCAGCGCGCTCGCGGCCGCATCTGCGGAATGATAATTATTGATCGTCGGAATCGTCTGGATCTTTTCAAACTCCGGATAATCGTCCACAAGCTTATACGTGAAGACGTCAATGGTGCACTTCAGCTCGTTGACAACATACATAAACCTGCCGTCCTTTGAGAACTTGATGTGCCTGGGAGCCGATTCCAGATCACTGTGCACAATATCCACCTGACGGATCCTGCCGGTGGCAGCGTTAAAGCGGTAGATATTGATGTGGTCAAGTCCGAGATCTGCAGCGCAGAGGAACCGATTGTCCCTTGTCATCTTGACGCACTGTACATGCGGGCGGAAATTGCGCTCGGCGATGCTCCCCATCCCTTTGTGGAAGACTTCGTCCGTTATTTCACCGACGGAGCCGTCCTCACGGATTTTCAGGACCGTGATCTTCCCGTCGTGATAGCCCGCGACAAAGAGCCATGAATCCGTATAGTCTGTCGACAGATAGGAGCCACGCATCCCGTTGATGCCCGCGCGGCCCAGAACCTCCAGGCTTCCGCCCTTCATGATGCGGTAGGCCTCCACACCGAAATCCGTTATCGAATAAAGGTATTTCTGGTTGTGTGAAATCGTCACATAAGAAGAGTTGGTGATGCTCAGCTGGTCTTTTCTGGTAAATCTCCCGCTCTCGATATCTACGTCATAGATATAGATGCCGTACTTTTCCTTCGATGAGGAAGTGTACGCGGAAACATAAGCAACGTACTGCTCCTTACTGTTCATTTCGTCCCCTTAAAATAATCTTCTGTCGCGTGGACTTTGTTAAGCTGCCACTTCCCGTCCTTTAACTCCACCTCATATACCGAGCAGTTGCCGATCGGGTACTCCCATATTTCCGAGAGCTTCATGTATCCGATGCAGACCAGCATACAGCGGATGGTCCCTCCGTGTGTGCCGATCAGGATATTCTCATCCTCCCCGGCGCCGCGGATCTCATCAAGAAAAGAGCCCACACGCTCTGCCATATCCTGAAAGCTCTCCGCGCCTTCCGGAGGAATATAGCTTTCAGGATCGGAAAACAAAGTTCCGGCCTCCGGGAGCGGCTCGTCAAACCGGGTTCCGTCGAGAATGCCGAAATCCATTTCCTTGAGCCTCGGCTCGCGGATAATATCCGGATCGTCAAGGCCAGTGACAATCCTTACGGTCTCTACGGCGCGCCCGAGGGGGCTTGCGATGACTCTGTCAAAATCTACCCGCATCGACTCAATCAGCTTCTTAGTCTGCTCTGCCTGCTGCCTTCCGGTTTCATTGAGCGGAATATCGATCTGTCCCTGGAACAGGCGCCGCTCATTGTAGTCCGTCTGTCCGTGCCTCATAAAATATAGTTTCATACTGCAAGCCTGTTAATCTGTGTCGCAATGTACCCCGCGCCGTAGCCGTTATCGATATTGACTGTGGCAATCCCGTTCGCGCAGGAATTAATCATGGTAAGAAGTGCCGACAGGCCCCCGAAGTTCGCACCGTACCCGACAGAGGTCGGAACGGCGATGACGGGATTCTCCACAAGGCCCCCGATCACACTGGCAAGCGCGCCCTCCATTCCGGCAACCGCGATGACGCAGTTTGCCTTCCGGATCTCGTCTATCTTCGAGAGGAGTCTGTGAATGCCCGAAACCCCGACATCATAGATCCGGACCACATTGGCGCCGAGGTACTCGGCAGTTCCCGCTGCCTCCTCGGCAACATACAGATCCGCGGTCCCTGCGCTGCATACGGCAACGCATCCGGTTTTCTCCTCCTTGAGCTCCGGATCCTGTACCTTGAGAAGTCTGGATACCGGATCATATTCCGCGCCCGGAAGCACCGCTTTTACGATTTCCGCCTGATGGGCGCTTGCCCTCGTCCCGAGGACCTTTCCGTTTTCTCTGTACAGCCGCTCGTAAATAGCGGCAAGATACGGATCCTCTTTTCCCATGCAGTAGACCACCTCGGGAAAACCGGACCTTGCCTGCCTGTGGAGATCCAGCTTTGCAAAGCCGAGATCCTCATAAGGGGCATCCTTAAAAAACCGCTCCGCTTCTTCTATGCTGATCTCATGTCTTTCGACTTTTTCCAGCATTTCACGTGTTGTCATTTGCTTCTTCCTTCACTTTATCAAGGACTGTACGGTCCAGAGTCTCATTCATGCTCCCGGTTCTGTAGCCCTGAAGATCCATGGTGACATAGGCAAAGCCGAATTCCTTAAATCTCCGTACGATTTCTTCCCTTGCAGCGATCAGCTTTCCGAATTCCTCCGGCATAACCTCGATACGCGCGATATTGCCGTGGATCCTGACACGGAGCTGGAAGAAATCCATACCGATGAGGAGTTCTTCCGCCTTTTCGACCATGGAGAGTTTTTCCCTCGTGATCGTTTCTCCGTATACAAACCGTGAGGCAAGGCAGGCATAGCTCTGCTTTCGCCAGGTAGGAAGTCCCATCTCCTTCGACAGGGCGCGGATTTCACTCTTATAAAGACCGGCGTGCCTTAAGGGACTCAGGATCTCCAGCTCTTTGATGGCGATAAGTCCCGGCCTGTAATCGCCGTTGTCATCCATGTTGGAGCCTTCAAGAACGTAGTTAAGGCCGTTCTTCTTTGCAAGATCCTTCATTTCGGAAAACAGGGCCTTCTTGCAGAGATAGCATCGGTTTGCGGGGTTCTGGCTGTAGCCGGGAACCGAAAGCTCGTCCGACTCGAACACAATCTGCCGGATGCCGCTTTGCCTGCAGAACTCATCTGCCTCCTTCGATTCTCTTGACGGGAACGCAGCCGATGTGGCAGTGACCGCCACGGCGCGCTCTCCCAGAACATCGTGACAGACTTTCAGAAGGAATGTCGAGTCAACGCCGCTTGAAAATGCCACCGCAACGCTCCCGAGGCCTTGAATATAATCCTTAAGCGCAGCCAGCTTTTCATGTGCGAGAATCTCTCCCGAAGGCCCGGCGCCGTTTCCCTTTCCGTTCATCATCCTCTGTTCCTTTCTTCAGGCCGCTATTTCCTGATCTGCCCTGTGCCTGTTACCAGATACTTGTAGCTGGTCAGTTCCCTGAGCCCCATCGGGCCTCTTGCATGCAGCATCTGTGTACTGATACCGATTTCCGCGCCGAAACCGAACTCAAATCCGTCGGTAAACCGGGTGGAGGCATTCACGTAGACACACGCGCTGTCAACTTCTTTCAAGAACTGCTCCGCCGTTTCCGGGTTTTCTGTAATGATGCAGTCCGAATGCTTTGTGTGGTATCGGTTTATGTGGTCAATGGCTTCTCTGACAGACGAGACTGTTTTGACGGAAAGCTTAAGGTCGAGATACTCCGCCGCAAAATCCTCCTCTGTGGCCTCCCCTGCAAGAGGGAGGTAAGGGATGGATAAGCTGTCGGCAAACAGACTGACGCCGCATCTTTCCATCGCGCTCCGGAGCATCGGAAGAAATTTCTCCGCTATATCCTTATGGACGACGAGCGATTCCGCAGCATTGCAGACCCCGGTCCTCTGCGTTTTCGCATTGATAATGATCGGCATGGCCTTTTCGAGATCGGCGTCCCTGTCTATATAGATGTGGCAGTTTCCGCTGCCCGTCTCGATGACGGGAATCCTGCTGCCCTCGACAACTGCCCTGATCAGTCCTGCGCTTCCGCGGGGAATCAGGACATCGATGTATTCCCGCTGCTGCATAAAGAAATTCGTGTCGGCGCGGTTCGCCGATTCAATCAGTCCGACCGCATCCTCCGTTATGCCGCAGTCCTTTAATGCACTCTTTAAAGAAGCCGCAATCGCAATATTGGAATGCAGGCAGTCGCTCCCGCCTTTCAGGATGCAGGAGTTTCCCGACTTAAAGCAGAGCGCGAACGCATCGGCCGTCACATTCGGCCTGGACTCATAGATAATTCCGATGCACCCCAGAGGAACCCGTACCTTCCGGATATGAATCCCGCTCGGTCTGTCAAATTCCTCAAGGAGCTCTCCCACAGGATCCGGAAGGAGCGAAACCTCTTTTACTCCCTTGGCAATCTGTCTGATCCTTGCCTCGGTGAGCCTCAGTCTGTCAAGAAGCCCGGAGCTCATACCGGCCTTTTCGGCCTTTTCACAGTCAATGGCGTTGGCCCTAAGAATGATGTCACTGTCCCGCAAAAGAGCGTCTGCCGCCCTCAGCAGCGCTTCGTTTTTTGCGTCCGCAGACAGTCCCTGGATGCTGAATTTTGCTTCCGCACCCTTTCTGCAAAGTTCCTTAATGCTTTCCATGCTCATCACGAAACCTCCGCCGTACTGTTAATCTACTTAAAAATAAGCTCCCTGCTCGGTCACGATAAGATCCAGTGTCTCATCCCGGCTGTCCGCGGGAACCTCCTGAACCATCTGCTCATTGAAGGCAAGACCGATGGACATCTTCTTGCGAAGCCGCCGCAGGTACCGGTCATAATACCCTCTGCCTCTTCCCAGCCTTCGCAGCTTTCCGTCAAAAGCAAGCCCCGGAACAAACATGATGCATTGCTGCGCCCTGTCAAGGCTGATATGGATCTGGTAGGGAAACAGGGCGGCCGGCGACTCATCCGGTTCATAAATTCCCATTTTGTTTTTCTTAAGGTGGTCTATATCGTCAACCTCATAGAATTCCATGGTCTCTTCACTGAGAATTTTCGGCGCGTATACCTTTTTGCCGTCTTTGAGCGAGCGCCTTACAAGCTCCCAGGTGTCAACCTCATTGCCGGAGCTCAGGTATGTGAGAATATACTGCGCATCCTGATACATCTCCGTCGAGGTTATCATATCCGTCAGTGCCCTGCTCTGCCTGTTCCTCACCTGTGCCGGAATGGCGTCCAGCTTCTGCCGGGCCTCCCTGCGCATTTCCATTTTTATATCCGCTAATTCACGATCTGTCATAATTTATCTATAACGCACCTCCGCGTTATTCCTCTTTCATCAGATAATCCTGCAGGTCAAAGCGCTCATCATAAGCTGCCTTGAAAAGCGTTCCTATATTTCTTCCCTCGATGATGTCATGAATGATACCCATGCCGTGACCGCTGCCCGCGATAATCATATCGCAGCCGCTTCTGGTTGCTATATGCGCGGCCTGGAGTTTTGTGCTCATGCCTCCGGTTCCTGCGCCGCTCCCGGTTGTTCCCTTCCCCATTGCCATCATCTCCGCGTTCAGGACCGGCACATAATCGATAAATTTCGCATTGGGGTTGCGTCTCGGGTCATCCGTGTACAGGCCTTCGACGTCCGATAGCAGGATCAGAAGATCCGCATTCATAAGGGAAGCGACCATGGCAGAGAGCGAATCATTGTCTCCGACCTTGAATTCACTGGTTGCAACCGAGTCGTTCTCATTGACGATCGGCACTACGCCGAGCTTTAACAGCTCCGTGAAAGTATTTCTCAGATTGTATTTGCTGAGGTTATTGGTTACCGTGTCCTTTGTCATCAGGACCTGGGCAGTAATCTGATTATAATCCGAGAAATATTTCTCGTAAATCATAATCAGCCTTGCCTGGCCCACAGCCGCAAGGGCCTGCTTTGTGTGCAGGGGCGTGACATCCGCATATGCGGCAAGGTCTGTCTTCAGCGCTTCTCTTCCCGCGGCTGCTGCGCCGGAAGAAACCAGTATCACTTCCATTCCCCGGT
>CADBPC010000132.1 GCA_902796425.1 uncultured Lachnospiraceae bacterium | reverse complement strand
TGAAAGAATGGAGAATGCCGGATTGACCCGATCCATGTCGAAAAAGGGCTGTTCTCCAGACAACTCAGCCTGTGAAGGATTCTTTGGACGCCTTAAGAATGAGATGTTCTACGGCCATTCCTGGAAAGATGTTACAATCGAGGAATTCATAAGGATTCTCGATGAATATATACACTGGTACGCAGAAAAAAGGATCAAACTCTCACTCGGTGGAATGAGTCCAATTCAATACCGACAGAGTTTGGGACTGTTAGCTGCATGATAGGCGGCGGACACGGAAGGATAAATAGTCCAAGAAAATGTCCGCACCCCCAACCTCTTCTTTTCTCCTTGACATCTTTGAAGCAATGAGAGGAGACAGGCCTTTGTTGCCATGGACCTTCTGTACAATGTCTATCGCCGCCATCCTTGCCTGCGGATCCGAGAATGCGACTATATCACGAGACAGTTTTCCTTTCTTACCGAACCTTCTTGCGAAAAGCATGTTTCCTTCTGCGACGATATCGTACGTCTTGTCCGCATGCGGGACAATCACATCCGGGAAAAGAGTCCGGAAGTCCGGAACACTGATGGCTTTGCCGATTAATACAGGAGGCGCTACTGACTTTATCACAGAAGGCGACGTTTCGCCTGTCATGACAAGCAGAAGCTTTTCGTACACATTCGGGAGGATTTTCTCTGCCGGAACAATTTTCAGGAGATACTCATCCGGTTCTTTGTATTTCAGGTTTTCTGCCGAACTGATTCCCACTTCACACCCGTCTTTTACCGGAACCAGTGTGGCCAATTCCGGGACCTTGTCCAGAATTTTTACCGCATCGTAGAATTCTTTTTTTGCCATAACAGCAGCCTCCCTTTATACGCTGGTCTGCGAAATCCGCCCGTCACTTCATCCCCTGGTCCAGAAACTGTACAATGGCCTTCGGGGTTCGCACCTCGTACATATTGCAATACTTCGCATAGGTCGGAGCAATCGAATCCCCCTGCCCCCATTTCGACAATACATCTGTATTCAGCCAGTAGGTCTTTTTTGCCCGCCGGACAATGTTCCGGAATTCATTCTCAGCAGAAGCGTTTTTATTGTTCCGGCCATCGCCGATCATAATAACAATGCTTTCCGGCGTAATCTTTGATCGGTTGTTCTCCCACATAGCCGTAATCGGCTTCTCGTAATTGGAATACTGGCCCGCGCGCGGGATAATCCGCAGAGTCTCTTTGATGGCCGCTTCTGCATTTTCTGATTCCATAATCTTCGTGATATCAAACAAGGAATTGACAAAGGCGTAAGCCGAACATCCCCTTGGAAATACGGACTGAAGCAGATACATAAAGGTGATCATCATCTCCGATGCTTCTTTGCATGAACCGGAAACGTCCAGTATAAGAATCAGGTTTGTCTTCCCGGGCTTTTTCAGTTCCTTGTATATTTCCATCGGAAGCCCGCCTGTCCTGCAGGCATTCTGGATGGTCCGCTCCATGTCGATCCGCCCCGTATTCAGATCCAGGATATTCCTTGTCATCCTGGTCTTAAACTTCAGAACATTTTCCCGGATATAGCGGTAAATGATTCTTTTGTCCTCTTCGGAGAGCTTTTTGAATTCTTTCTCCGCTTCCGGAGGACACTCGATATGGTTGAGCGTTCTGACCGCATTCTGCGCGTCTTTAAACTCCCTGCGGTGCTGAATCGCCTCCGGCTTCACAATAATGGAGGCAGAACGGAGCTGCTGGATCTGTCTTGTGAGAAGATTCTGCAGACGCATATGCTCCATTTCCTCGCGTTTTTTCTGCTGCTGCAGCGTCTCTATCGCCTTTACCGTCTCCGAAGTCGCCTTCCTTACAGCCGCCTCCATCCGCGGGGCTTCGTTCACCTTCGCTGTTTTCACTTTTTTAAGGATTCCGAAAAGACGGTTCAGATCTTTCATGCGCGCCATGTCTCCGGATTTCATGGCGTCCTCCGCCATTTTCAGGATCGTTCTCTGCGCGTTCTCGGAGTCTTTCACGGAAATACCCTTACCGGAAAGGATGTCTTCTACATCCGGCATATCAAGGCTGTCGATCCAGTCCTTCTTTTTGTTGAGGAAATTAAGATCTGTCCTGGTGAATTTAGCCGGATCCGGTTTCCACTCCCTCCGGACCCTTTCCTCACTCTCCTTCGCCTGAACCTCCAGTTCCAGAATACGGTTATTGAGCTCTGATCTGGCTCTTTCGTGTGCTGCCTCATGGCGGTTTCTTTCCGATTCTTTTTCTGAAGCCTCTTCCGTTTTTTTCTTTGCTGCAATCAGCGCGTCTTTTTGCCGTATAAAGTTCTGGAAATGCTTTGGCAGGTCATCCCTCTGGTGCCTGTCCTTGCAGAAGTAGAACCGCATCGTGTCCGTTACGTCGCGGACATCCATACAGTCGAGATCTTCCTCTGCAAAGGCTTCAATGCACTGTGTGGTTTTGTCCGGCGTAACGGCATACCCTGCTTCATTCAGATAACCGGCGAATTCGTTAATCGTCTCTGCGAACATGGCTTTCACACAATAATATTCAGATTTGCTTTGATGACTTCCCTGTCCTTCTGATTCTTTATAATCATGAAAACAGATTCATCAAGCGTGGTTTTGTCTATTTTCTCAAGGTTTTCAGATTTCAGGTACTCTGCCCATACAATCGCTTCCGCGATAGAAGGCACCTGACGGATCGGAAGAGTGCGAATACGGTCCATGCACTTCGCTATAGCATAAGCGATGTTTTCGTTTACTTCTGCCTTCTTAATGATGATTTCCTTTGTCTCCTCCACGTTCTTTGGTTCGAGATAAAGATAACCGCAGCGGCGGCGGAGCGCATCCGAAAGCTCCCTGTAGTTGTTGGACGTAAGAATAATAACCGGCCTCTTATCAGGCGGGCAGGAAATCCTCCCGAACTGAGGAACAGTGACCGAATACTCATCCAGTGCTTCGAGCAGCGTGTATTCGATTTCCTCAGAGGACTTGTCCACCTCGTCAAGGAGCAGGACATATCGATTCTCTCCGCTGAAAGCTTTTACGATCGGACGCTTGATAAGAAACTCTTCGCCGTAAAAGTCTACGCTGCTCGCCGCATCCCTCGCCTCTTCAAGAGACTTTCCTTTCATGTGCGAGTCAAAAGCGCTCCGCATAGTCTCGATCGTAAGAAGCTGCCGCTGGTAGTCGAAGTCGTAAAGGATTTTGTCGTAGGTAAGCCCCTCATAAAACTGTACCCTCAGGAGCGGCAGACTAAGGGCCTCTGAAACTGCCTTGGCAAGGGACGTCTTCCCGACTCCCGGCGCGCCTTCAATTAGAAGGGGGATATTATGATTTACTGCGCCTGATACCGTGATCGCAATTTCCCTGCTTGCAATATATCCGTTCTCAGATAACGCTGTCTGAATTTCCTGTATGGTCATGTTCTTCCCCTGCTTTCTGTAATCCTGATATTATTATATAGAACATATGTTCGAATATCAACTATAAATCAACAAACAGCCACGAGTATTTAAAAGAGCTGCCGCACTAATTACCTGGTGCGACAGCCCCTTGTCTGCTTTGCGCGCCGGGCACGGTCGCTTTCGCGACATCTTCCTTGCGTGCGAGTGCGCATCCTGCACGGAGTGCTTTTTGTCTT
>CADBPC010000131.1 GCA_902796425.1 uncultured Lachnospiraceae bacterium | reverse complement strand
GTGATGAGGGCTGCCGCCGTCATCACGGCGAGTAAACAGAAAAACAATATTGTTCTGGAGCCCAAATACAGCCGCTTGAGGTTTCCTGCATTATAAACCGAAAGCCGTCACACATTACTGGACTTTTTTCCGCCATGCGGGTAGAATAAACAGCAAATCAGAACGAACAGAGGGCTCAGGATGTGAAACGGAAAACAACAAAGGAAATATTGACTGAATCCTTTCGGGAACTGGCAGAGAGTAAGAGTATTGACAGGATCACGGTTCAGGAGATCGTGGACAACTGCGATTATTCGACGGCCACCTTCTATCGGCATTTTAGGGACAAGTACGACCTGATTGCATGGGATTATGCCCGCAAAGCCGAGGAGATCATGGCGCAGCTGATCACAGATGACACTCGCTGGAATCAGACGCTGATGGACTGGGCCGAGTTTTTTCAGACGGAAAAAGAGTATCTCGCCAATTTGTTCCTCCACACCTCCGGCCATGATTCCTTTATCCAATACATGACGGAGATTCATTACCGGGCCTTTACGAAGCATCTACGCGCGGTCAGCAGACGAGATGAGCTGGATGAGAAGACCTCGCTTTTGGCCAGAACCTATTGCCTCGGAACTGTCTATCTGAGCTGTGAATGGATCACCGGAAAATATGACGTAACGCCGGACGAACTGGCGGAAATCTACGGGAATGCGTTGCCTCAGCCGCTTTTAGAGCTCATGAAGGAAAAATAATGAGAGAATTTGGCCCTGCTTTCTCATGATGAGAAGCAGGGCTTTCTTTCTGAGTTGACGGTTTTCCTCCGGTGAGTAAAATGAAAACTGTGATTGCGCACAATCAGAAAGCGCAAAACCGGAGATTTGCATTCTATGATTCACCTTCCCCAAAATAACACAAGGAGAGAACAACATGAAAATTGCTATTCTGAACGGAAGCCCCCGGAAAGAAAACACCGCCGCCATGGTGGAGGCATTCAAAGCAGGCGCGGAAGAAGCCGGCAACGAAGTTTGCGCGCTGCATGTCGGCAGAATGAAGATCGGCGGCTGTCTCGCGTGTGAATACTGCCACGGCAAGGGCGAAGGACAGTGCGTCCAGAAAGACGATATGGGACAGGTCATTGACGCCTACAAGTGGGCGGATATGGTCGTTTTCGCGTCTCCCATCTATTACTCCGCGATGACCGCTCAGATGCACGCGACGATCCAGCGTATGTACTGCATCGGAAAGCCGGCTGCGACCAAAGCGATCCTCCTTCTTAGCACTGCATCCGGACAGACCGACGCGGCAGAAGCCTATTTCAAGCAGCTCACTGCTTTCATGGGAATGGAAAACTGCGGCGTCTGCAAGGTCGTTGGCGAGGAAAACAAGAAAGAAGAAAAGATGGCCGAGATCAAGGCCTGGGCTGCCACGATCAAATAAGCAGGCTCGATTGCGTTTCCCATCCGCTGCAAATGGGAGCCTGCCGAGAAATAAGAAATGCAGGCCACCTCTTTACGGGGTGGCCTCTTCGGAGAAATAGGAACCCGCTTATGGAAAATACAAAAACCGCAGACAAATATGCATGCATCTGCCTGGACAATCAGGTCTGTTTTCCCTTATACGCCTGCGCGAAAGAGGTTATCCGACAGTACCGAAAGCCCCTTGAGGAACTGGGTCTGACCTACACCCAGTATGTGGTGATGATGGTGCTGTGGCAGTACGGCGGCATGACGGAGGGCGAGCTTGGGAAAAAAGTCCGCCTGGATTCCGGTACGCTGGCCCCACTGCTGAAACGCCTGGAAAAACAGGGCTATATCAATCGCGTTCGCCCGGAGAGCAACGAGCGCAAGCTCTTCCTCTCCCTCACCGACCAGGGACAGGCACTGCGGGAAAAGGCCCTGGCGGTACCGGCCGCCATGCAGGGCTGTCTCGACCTGGAGCCAGAGGAAATGCTTCTGCTGAAGAAACTGCTGGATAAAGCCTTGATCCGCATGGATTTGAAACAAACAATTTGAAAAAGGAGTCACGATCATGTACAATATTAAAAAAGCCTTTAACACCTGCATTCGCTGCTGCGCGGTTTGCTGCGGTGTATTTCTGATCATCCACCGCCGTGTGATCGCCGCCTGCCTCACCGGCATTGAGATGCCCGAAGCCCCCGCATGGCACAAAAAATGCTTTGCCTGCCTGAAAAAGGAGAAGTAAAATGATCTACGATTACAGTATCACCACCGGCAAGGGCGATGTGCTGAACCTGGCCGATTACAAGGGCAAGGTCATCCTGGTGGTCAACACGGCCACCGGCTGCGGCTTCACGCCCCAGTACGCCCCCATTGAGCAGCTCTACAGAGACTATCACGACCAGGGACTGGAGATCCTGGACATTCCCTGCAACCAGTTCGGCGGGCAGGCTCCCGGCTCGGACGAGGAGCTCCATGAGTTCTGCACCATGCACTTCAACACCACCTTCCCTCAGATGAAGAAGGCGGATGTGAACGGCAAAAACGAGCTGCCGCTGTACACCTATCTGAAATCCCAGAAGGGGTTTGGAGGTTTCCAGGAGCATCAGTACAAGGCGCTGCTGGAGAGGATGTTCTCCGAGGCTGACCCTGACTGGGACAAGAAGCCGGACATCAAGTGGAACTTCACCAAGTTCGTGATCGACCGGGCGGGCAATGTGGTCGCCCGCTTTGAGCCCACCGCCGACATGGCGGAGGTCGAGGCGTGCGTAAAAGCGCTGCTGTAAAGGACAGGCAGCAGCTGTTTGTGGAGGAACAGCATGGGCGGAGAAACGCTTCGTGATCAGTTGGAGGCTTACGCGAGAGAGAAATACCGCGTGGAGGCGGAGCAGCTTCCGTTCAACCACGAGGACTATGCCATTTTCCGTCACGCAGACAGCGGAAAGTGGTTCGCGGTATTTGTTGTAAAATCGCGGCAAAGCTTCGGCCTGCCCGGAGATGGCGATACAGAAATCATATGCCTGAAGATCCGCAACCCGCTGCTGGCCGACATGCTGACGCAGCAGCCCGGCTATCTTCGCGGCTTTCCCAGTAGTAAGTGGAACTGGGTGTCGATCGTGTTGGACGGAACCGTCCCGATCGAGGAGATCTGCCGCTGGCTGGATGAGAGCTACGCTGCGACAAAAACAAAAGCAAAGAATCAGAAAGTCCCTCTGGTCAAAAAAAGCGAGCGAATCAAAGAGGAAAGGAAAAGAAAGATGGAGATCAAAGCAGTCAAATTCAGAAAAGATGGATTTTACGGCCAGCCCTTTGCCTTCGGTGGTGAAGAAGGCATGGACAAGTTTGATAAGAACGTCCGCTACCGCGGCAGCCTGCAGAACTATCTGATTGACACCGGGGACGAGGTCATCCTGGTGGACACCGGGCTGCCCGCCGGGACGCCGGAGGAGGTGCCTGACGAGAACAGCCCCGCCTATACCGGGAGAGACATCTGCAGCTACATGGAGGCCTTCGCCGCCCTGGGCTACAAGCCGGAACAGGTGACGAAGATCCTGCTGACCCACCGCCACAGCGACCACTCCGGGGAGCTGAAAAGCTTCCCCAACGCGAAGATCTATGTGAATGCGGACGAGACCTCCGCCGATGAGCTGCAGGGTCTCAACAACATCGTGCCCGTGACCTTCACGGACGGCGCATATTACAACTTCCCCGAGAGCCAGATCATCATCCCCGGCGTCCGGCTCATCAAGGCCAAGGGCCACACCAGGGGCAACAGCATCATCATCGTGGAAAACGACGGCCTGTTCTACATGCTCCACGGCGACATCACCTACATAGACGAGGCGCTCTACGCCGACAAGCTCTCCGTGGTGTTCGACGATCTGGCGGCCGCCCGGGAGACCCAGGACCGCATCCGGGAGTTTATCCGCAATCACCCC
>CADBPC010000130.1 GCA_902796425.1 uncultured Lachnospiraceae bacterium | reverse complement strand
TCTCTGCCAACAACGACAAGGAGATTGGCGAGCTGCTGGCTGAGGCCATGCGCAAGGTGAGCAAGGACGGCGTTATCACCATCGAGGAGAGCAAGACCATGCAGACCGAGCTCGATCTCGTTGAAGGTATGCAGTTTGACAGAGGCTATATCTCTGCTTACATGGCTACCGATATGGACAAGATGGAAGCTTCCCTTCAGGATCCCTACATCCTGATCACAGACAAGAAGATTTCCAACATCCAGGACATCCTTCCTCTTCTTGAGCAGATCGTAAAGATGGGCGCAAAGCTCCTGATCATCGCTGAGGATGTCGAGGGTGAGGCCCTTACAACCCTGATCGTCAACAAGCTTCGCGGCACATTCAGCGTAGTAGCTGTCAAGGCTCCCGGCTATGGCGACAGAAGAAAGGCTATGCTGGAGGATATCGCAATCCTTACCGGCGGCACAGTGATCAGCTCCGATCTCGGACTTGAGCTTAAGGACGCTACTGTTGATCAGCTCGGCCGTGCTAAGTCCGTAAAGGTTGAAAAGGAAGCAACAACGATCGTCGACGGTCTTGGCGACAAGGACGCTCTCAGAGCCAGAATCGGCCAGATCAAGAAGCAGATCGATGAGACAAAGTCTGATTTCGACAGAGAAAAGCTCCAGGAGAGACTTGCAAAGCTCGCAGGTGGTGTAGGCGTTATCCGTGTCGGTGCTGCTACCGAGACTGAGATGAAGGAAGCCAAGTTCCGCATGGAGGATGCCCTGAATGCTACAAAGGCAGCAGTTGAAGAGGGTATCATCTTCGGCGGCGGCAGTGCTTACATTCACGCCCAGAAGGAAGTCCAGAAGGTTGTCGACGGTCTTGACGGCGACGAGAAGACAGGCGCTAAGATCGTTATGAAGGCTCTGGAAGCTCCTCTTTACCAGATCGCTTCCAACGCAGGTCTTGACGGATCGGTTATCGTCAACAAGGTTAAGGAATCCGCACAGGGCATCGGCTTTGATGCATATTCCGAAGAGTATGTTGATATGATCGAGGCAGGCATCCTGGATCCCGCAAAGGTTACAAGAAGCGCTCTGCAGAACGCTACAAGTGTTGCATCCAGCTTCCTGACAACAGAAGCCGCTGTAGCAAACATCAAGGAGCCCGCTCCTGCGATGCCTGCAGGCGGCGCTGAGGGAATGTATTGATCCGTTCCTGAATAACAGAACATATCACTCGCAGAGAATGCTCACGGAAGGTGAGCACGAAAACTCCGCAGAAAATGGCGCCATGCCGGCAGTAACTGCCGGCATGGCTTTTTTCGCGGTGCAATGAGCCGTGCATGTCTGAACTCAAAACATCGCAGGAGACCCGCATACATTTTAACGGTTTACTTTGTTAAAACGAAAAAGTATGTTATGATAAATGGGTATTCTGTATACAAGAGTACAGTTCCATTTATTAATGTAGGAGGAATGAGTGATGAGTAACGAAAAGAAGAGCAGTGGTGCGATTCTAGGCGCGGCGTTCCTGATGGCGACATCGGCAATCGGCCCCGGTTTCCTGACACAGACGGCCAACTTTATCAGTACGCTCGGAGCAAGCTTCGGCTTTGTTATCCTTGCATCCGTGCTGATGGCCGCTTTTGCGCAGGTCAACATCTGGAGAGTCCTGTGTGTATCCGGACTTCGCGGACAGGATGTGGCCAACAAGGTACTGCCGGGACTCGGCTATGTTCTCGCGGCCCTGATCGTTATCGGCGGACTTGTATTCAACATCGGCAATGTCGGCGGCGGCGCGCTCGGCTTTAATGCGCTGCTTGGTATTCCCACCAAGGTCGGCATCATTCTTTCCGGTATCATTGCAATTCTCGTATTCGTCGTTAAAAATGCCAAGGCAGCCATGGACAGGGTTGCAAAGATCCTCGGCGGAGTGATGATTGCTGTCATCCTTGTCATGATCTTCATTGTAAAGCCGCCGGTAGGGGATGCACTGAAGAACACATTTGTGCCGTCTGCACCTTTCTCAAATCTTTCGCCCGCAATCCTTACACTTCTTGGCGGTACGGTCGGCGGCTACATCACATTTGCAGGCGCTCATCGTCTGATTGATGCCGGCGTAACCGGCGAAAAGGCGCTGGACCAGGTTAAGAAGAGCTCGGTTACGGGTATTATCGTTGCCGCGATCGTGCGTGTATTGTTATTCCTTGCGGTCCTGGGCGTTGTGGCAACGGGCGCGGAGCTCGATACAACCGTTAACCCCGCAGCGGACGCCTTCCTAAAGGGCGCGGGCCAGATCGGCTACCGCTTTGCAGGACTGGTTATCCTGTGCGCAGCAATTACCTCGATTATCGGTGCCGCATATACTTCGGTTTCTTTCCTGAAGACCTTCCATCATTCGATTGAAGAACATGAGAATGCATGGGTCATCGGGTTTATCGTATTCTCATCGATTATTATGCTGGTCGTCGGAACCACTCCGGCACAGCTCCTGATTATCGCAGGCGCCGTCAACGGCCTGATCCTTCCGATTGCCCTGGCAATCTGCCTGATCGCGGCCCGCAAGACTTCGGTTGTCGGCAGCAGCTACAGGCAT
The DNA here is from genome assembly GCA_902796425.1 of uncultured Lachnospiraceae bacterium. Lineage (GTDB taxonomy): Bacteria > Bacillota > Clostridia > Lachnospirales > Lachnospiraceae > CAG-791. Next base: position 12,512 of record CADBPC010000130.1, on the reverse strand, counting down.
CCCACATGGCTTCTTGTCATCGGCGCGGTGGTTGTCGTTGTATCCGGATATGTAGGCGTTACGACCTTTGCCTCGAATTTCTCAAAGCTGTTCTGATAAGAGCGGCAAAGACGAAAGAAATGTGATGAAGCACTGACCTTTCCGGCTGCACAGGAAGGGTCGGCGCTTCCTTGTTTATCAGCTCATGGAGAATAAAGGTTTTCATGGATAATATTAAGATACTGACAGAAGGGGACAGCTCGCTTCTGATCGTATTCGGAGAAGAAATCTCACCTGCCATCAACGCGAAAATCGCGTCCGTGGTGCGTCTTATGAGGGAGCAGCATATCGAGGGAATCGTAGATGTTATCCCTGCCTTTGCCTCGCTCCTTATTAATTACAATCCGCAGGTTCTCAGCTACAGAACGCTCCGCGAAAGGATGGAAGCCCTGCTGAGTCTGGATCTGGATACGCAGGAGGCAGTAAAGCGTGTATACCAGATTCCGGTATGCTACGGAGGCAAATACGGGCCGGATATTCAGGCTATTGCGGATCATGCGGGTCTTAGTGTGGAAGAGGTTATCAGCATTCACAGCAGCTGCGACTACCTGATCTATATGCTTGGATTCCTGCCGGGATTCTGCTATCTCGGAGGCCTTGATCAGAGGATCCACACGCCCAGGCTCTCGAACCCGAGGCTGAGCATACCCGCGGGCTCGGTCGGAATCGGCGGATCCCAGACGGGTATTTACCCGATGGATTCACCCGGAGGCTGGCAGCTGATGGGTATGACCCCGGTGAAGACCTACGATCCTAAGCGAGAGGTCCCGATTCTGGTAAATGCCGGTGAATATATCCGGTTCATTCCCATTACCGGGGACGAGTTCCTGCAGATAAAGGACGAGGTGGACCGCGGCACGTATAAGGTCAAGGTCAGCAGCGGGGAGGTGTGAGCATGGGTATACGTGTATTAAAGGGCGGCATGCTGACAACGGTGCAGGACCTTGGCAGGTACGGCTATCAGAGCCAGGGGTTTTCTGTCGCGGGCGTCATGGACATCCGCTCATTCAAAATCGCAAACCTTCTTATTGACAATCCCGAAAACGAGGCGGTTCTCGAGATCACACTGATCGGTCCCACACTCGAGTTCACCTCCGAGACAATCATCGCGATCACGGGAGGCGACTTCAGCCCTACCATCAACGGCGAGCCCGCCAAAATGTATACGGCGCTCTATATGAAAAAAGGAGACATCCTGAAATTCGGCTCCGCGAGAACCGGAACCAGGGGGTATATTTCCTTTTCAAGCTATCTGGATATCCCGGTCGTAATGGGGAGCCGCTGCACAAACCTCAAGAGCAGGATCGGCGGCTTTAAGGGCCGGAAGCTCAAGGACGATGATTATATCGGCTTCAGGATCAAGAGAAGATATTTGCCGTTCTTCCTGTCAAGGACACTTCCCCAGGAGGATTTTTCCGCCCAGGAGGCAGTGCTCAGGGTCGTCATGGGACCGCAGGATGACAGGTTCTCAAGACAGGGAATCGAAACCTTCTTAAGGGAAAAATACACAGTCACATCGGAGTTTGACCGCATGGGCTGCAGGCTGGAGGGACCGTTTATCGCAACCGCCTCCGGCGCGGCGGATATTATTTCCGACGGGATAGCCTATGGGGCGGTTCAGGTGCCGTCGCACGGAAAGCCGATTATCCTGCTTTCCGACAGACAGACAACCGGCGGCTATGCGAAAATTGCGGCGGTAATATCTGCGGATATTCCAAAGCTTGTACAGAGAAAGACAGGTCATACCGTCACCTTTAAGGCGGTCACGGTTGAAGAGGCGCAGGCAATATTCCACGCGGAAACGGAGCAGATCGAAGCGATGCGCAAAGCGATTCATGTTCCGTGCAGGGAAGTACTGGAAAGCCGCCTCACGGCAAAACGGCTGAGGAAGCTCCTGGTACAGGAACAGTGAAAATGCCGCGCTTTTACCCGGTTATGCAGCAAAATGGAGGATGAGTATGAATCTTGAAGAAATTGCAGGTCTTGTAAAGATACTGGAGGAGTCGTCCCTTACGGAAATGACGGTCAGGGAGGGCGATTTTAAAATAAGCATGAGCAAGCTGGACAACCCCGCGCCGGCTCCCGCGGGAATGATGCTCCCGCCGGTTTCCGGCGGCGCGTTTATGCCCGGCGCGCAGCCTGCAGTACAGCCGCAGGAGGCAAGTGACGCGCAGGCTGAGGCGGATGAGGATGCCTATATTACATCTCCTATTGTCGGAACCTTCTATTCGGCGCCGGCTCCCGATGCGCCTGCCTTTGTCAAGGTCGGGGATCATGTAAAGAACGGACAGACGGTCTGCATCCTGGAAGCAATGAAGCTGATGAATGAGATCCAGAGTGACTTTGACTGCGAGATTGAAGCGGTTCTTGTCAGCAATGAGCAGAAAGTTGAATACGGGCAGCCTCTTTTCAGAGTCCGCAGACTGTAACGGAAGGCGGGGATGGTTTTGTTTAAAAAGATATTAATCGCCAACCGGGGCGAGATCGCGGTCCGCATTATCCGCGCATGCAGAAACCTGGGAATCCGCTCGGTTGCCGTATATACAAAAGAAGACGAGAAGAGCCTGCATGTCCAGCTGGCGGACCAGCGGATCTGCATCGGCGAGGGTCCTGCCAGGCTGAATTACCTGAATGCCGAAAGGATCATACAGGCGGCGCGGAATATGGCCTGTGACGCAATCCATCCGGGATACGGCTTTTTGTCGGAAAACAGTAATTTTGCCGCAGAGTGCGAAAGATTCGGTATTACCTTTATCGGGCCTTCTGCCGATGTCATCGCAAAAATGGGCAATAAATCGGCCGCGCGCAGTACCATGATGGCCGCGGGCGTCCCGGTGGTTCCCGGGACAAAGCAGCCCTGCTTCGATGTTGAGTCGGCAAAGGAAGAGGCGGACAAAATCGGGTATCCTGTGATGATTAAGGCATCGTCCGGCGGCGGCGGAAAAGGGATGCGCGAGGCTTATTCGGCGGATGAATTTGAGCATCAGTTCAATCTTGCCCAGATGGAGTCGGCAGGTGCGTTCGGCGATGACACGATGTACATCGAGAAGCTGATTGTGGGTCCCAGACATGTCGAGGTACAGATCATCGCGGACCGGTACGGAAACGTTGTGGCACTCGGCGAGAGAGACTGCTCGGTGCAGCGCAATCACCAGAAGCTGATTGAAGAGGCTCCCAGTCCGATCGTATCTCCGAAGATGCGGGAGGAAATGAACGCTGCCGCGGTTCTGGCTGCCAGAACCGTCGGTTATACCAACGCCGGAACAATTGAATTTATTGTTGATCGGGACGGCAGGTTCTATTTCATGGAGATGAACACCCGGATACAGGTGGAACACGGCGTTACGGAGATGGTGACGGGAACGGATCTTGTCATCGAGCAGATCCGGGTTGCCGCGGGAGAAAAGCTTTCCTTTACGCAGAGCGATGTTGAAATCAGGGGACATGCGATCGAATGCCGGATCAATGCCGAGATTCCCGAAATGAATTTTATGCCGAGTCCGGGAACAGTGGAGACGCTGCATCTGCCGGCAGGAAACGGCGTCAGGGTCGACAGCGGGCTGTACCGGGGGTACAGCATACCGTCGGAATATGATTCCATGATCGCAAAGATTATTGTCCATGCGCCGGACAGGATGTCGGCAGTGATGAAAATGCGGGCGGCACTTGACGAAACGGTCATTCTCGGTGTAAATACCAATCTTGATTTTCAGTACCGCATCATGCATAATCCTACATTCATCGAAGGAAACGCCGATACCGGCTTTATTGAGAAGTTTGTTTCGGGCGGCAGGTAAACCTGCACCGCCCATCAGCAGAGGGGAGGCGTAAAGTGGCTTTTGACGCGATAGATCTGAATTGTGACCTCGGAGAGAGCTTCGGAAGATATACACTCGGAATGGATAAAGAGGTTATTCCGCTGATTTCTTCCGCAAATGTGGCGTGCGGATTTCATGCATCCGACCCGGTCGTAATGGAGAATACGGTCCGGATGGCTGCGGAGGCGGGAATCGGCGTGGGCGCGCATCCCGGCTTTCCGGACCTTATGGGTTTCGGGCGAAGGAACATGGTGATCTCGCCCCAGGAGGCAAGGGCGTACACGCTTTACCAGCTCGGCGCACTGGACGGATTCCTGAAGGCAAAGGGAATCCGGATGCAGCATGTCAAACCGCACGGCGCGCTGTATAATATGGCGGCGAAGGATTACGAGCTCGCGGCGGCAGTCTGCGGCGCAATCCGTGATTTCGACCCGCAGCTGATCGTACTGGCGCTGGCCGGGGGACAGCTTTTAAAGGCTGCGCGCGATCTCGGCCTTAAGGCGGCGTCGGAGTATTTTACCGACAGGGCGTATGAAGCGGACGGATCACTTCGAAACAGAAGGCTGCCCGGCGCGATGATCACGGACGAAGACGAGGCGATCGAAAGAACGATCCGCATGATCCGGGAACACAGGGTCCGCACCTTTGACGGTACGGATATAGAGCTGGAGGGCAATTCCGTCTGTGTCCACGGCGACGGCGAAAAGGCTCTGACCTTTGTCAGGAAGATTCGCGAGCGTCTTTCGGATGAAGGAATCCGTATCCTGCCGCTTGCGGAAATAGTTTAACCATCGGTATTAAAGACGTGAAAGACAACCATCAGATAAGCCCGGATATCCATGAACTCTGCGGGCAATTCTCAGGTCATGAGCTTGAGAGGATCCTGCCGCCCGGCGCGGGAACAGGAGCTGTCCTGATCCCGGTTATGGAGCTGGAGGACGGGCTTTATATTCTTTTTGAGGAGCGCAGCAGGAACATCCGGCAGGGCGGAGATATCTGCTTTCCCGGAGGCATGGCGGCAGAAGGAGAGCCCCCTGAGGAAACGGCAGTCAGGGAGACCTGTGAGGAGCTGCTGCTTGACAGGCAGCAGGTCCGACTGATAGCGCCGATGCATGAAGTGTCCGGCCCCGGAGGGGCGCTTGTGCGCTCCTACCTCGGAGTCATTGACCGCTATGACGGGAATTTCAACCGGGCGGAGGCATCATGCACATTTGCGGTGCCTCTTTCCTGGTTTGTCCGGAATCCGCCGGACATCTACAAGGCGCGCCAGCACACCGTGCCCGCGGACGATTTCCCTTATGAGAAGATTGCGGGAGGGCGGAACTATCGCTTCCGCGAACAGCAGAAGCACTATTATTTCTACGAGGTTCCGGCCGAGGTTATCTTCGAATGGAACGGGAAGACGGAGCTTAAGAGGGAAGGATCCGTAACAATCTGGGGCCTTACTGCGATGCTCCTTTATCATTTCGTCAAAAAAATATAACCTGGCGTCAGGCTTCTGGCGCACAGGTTATTTTCATGTTTTCCGGAACACTTGTTTATATTGATATTATACACTGCGGCATTTGAAAATACACCTCGAATTTATGAAAATATTATAAATAATCTGCTGAAATTTAAAATTCTTTGTGCAAGAATTAGAACGATCGGATAATTTATAGATTGTTTATAATTTCTATATTGAATAGCTGTTCTATACATGGTATAACATAACCATCACAAAGATAACCTTTCAAAAGGAAAGATTACCGGAGCTGCTCCGGAGATGATTTAAGGAGGATATGTTATGTTAATGCCTATGCTTTGGAATAATGAGAGAAACTATATTGACCCGATTCGTGAGATGAGCAGAATGATGGACAGCTTCTGGGGGACCGGCCTTCCGGCTGCGGCTTCCATGAGAACGGATGTGACCGAGCAGGACGGAGAGTACTGCCTCGACGCTGAGCTTCCCGGATTTAATAAGGAAGACATCCGTGTTGAATTAAGCGACAATATTCTCACCATTTCCGCTTCTCACCAGGACAAAAACGATGAGAAGAATGAGGAGGGCAGGTACATCCGCAGGGAGAGAAGGTCCTCGTCTTACAGCAGATCCTTCAGCGTGGCGGAGAATATCACGCCCGAGGATATCACTGCAAAGTATGAGAACGGAGTCCTTACCGTTCATATTCCCAAGAAGGAAGAGATTCCTGCCGCGGAAGAAGCAAAGCGGATTGAGATTCAGTAAAGTTAATGTCAGGACTAAAAAACGGCCGGCCCGGAGGGAAACCTTCGGGCCATTTTTAAAAGGGAGGAGGTGAAAAGCCGGATATGAAAAGAGATTATTATGAGGTGCTCGGCGTTGACCGCAGCGCGGATGAAAAGAAAATCAAGTCTGCCTACCGGAGACTTGCCAAAAAGTATCACCCGGACGCGAACCCGGGCGACGAGGATGCCAAAAGGAAATTCTCCGAGATCGGGGAGGCATACGAAGTTCTTGGCGATAAAGAAAAGCGCCGCAGATATGACCGGTTCGGCTTTGATGCTTTTGACCGGTATGAGGAAGATCCGTATAAGAACAATGCAGGGAAAGGCTTTTATTCTGCGGGCAATGGAGCGAAGGCGGCGGATTTCGATGACCTGTTCGGAGATCTTTTCGGATTCAAATCCGCAGGATCCGGTTTTTCAGAGGGCTTTTCAGGAGGCTTTTCAGACCACTTCTCGGGCGGCTTTTACAGACCGCGCGGGGAGGACGTCTATGTTGATGTCACCGTATCGCTTCAGGAGGCTGCGGCCGGGTGCGATAAGAGAATCCGGGGAGCGGGCACAGGTGGAAGAACCCTGCAGGTGCATATACCCGCAGGTATTGACGAAGGCCAGTGCGTGCGACTCAAAGGAAAGGGGAATCCTCCCTCGGGCTATGCACAGGCGGGAGCCTCCGACTGCGGAGACCTTTACCTCAGGGTCCACGTCGCAGGGAGCAGGGACTTTGAAAGGAAAGGCCTCGATATCTATCATACAATCCGGATCCCGTTTTCCGAGGCTGTCTGCGGAGGGGAAGAAAAGATTGATACTCTCTACGGAAAGGTATCCTGCAGGATTCCTGCGGGGACACAGTCCGGCAGCAGAATCCGCCTGAAGGGCAAAGGCATGGTATCCATGAAAAACCCTCAGGTCAGGGGAGACCAGTATGTCGTCGTTCAGGTCTGTGTGCCCAAAAATGTCAGCGCAGAGGCTGTCCGAAAGCTCAGGGAGTTCGAAAAGATCGCGGGGTGATGCTAAAAAAGTGGTTGAAAAAACGGACAGATACACCGTATGATAATTATCAAATTTATTTCAGGCTCCGGGCGGAGCTGCAGGAGGTAGGTCATGTCCGCGGATACAGGCACTTATGATAGCGAGCAGAATAAGATGGAAAGAAGAAAGCTCTGGACGAATATTGCGATCTGGGCTGCCGCAATCGTTGTTATTACGGTTATGAGATTCAGAAACGGAAACAGCAGCATGATCGCACTTTCGAAGGAAGGCATGACGCTTCATTCATCCGCCGGTACCGAGACCGCGCTCGTCTGGGACGATATCGAAGGCGTTGAACTCAGAGAAGACCTCTCCTACGGCACCGTAAAGAACGGAACGGATAATAATAAGGAAAAAAGCGGTACCTGGACCAATGACGAATTCGGCGATTACGAACTCTACGTCGACCCGGCGATAGGAAACTGCATCGTAATGTCCTTAAAGGACGGCCGGAAGATTGTCATCAATTTTGAGAGCGAGAAGACGACGGAGGGACTTGTGGACGCCGTTGCGGAAATGCTGGAATAAGCTTACGGACGACGATTCCTGCGGCTGCGGTTTTTTTCGCGCTCCTTCTGCCTTTTCCTTCGCTCCTTTTGTTTTTCCTCATATCGTTTAATGATCTGCCGCTCTTTCTCAAGAGAGAGCGGCTTAAATATTGTCTTTTTGCCGATATGGCAGGCTGCCCAGCCAAGGAGCGTGCCGACAAGTGAGCCGCAGCAGTCAACGGCAGTGTCCAGGATCTGCGGGCTCCTTCCCTCTATAAAGGACTGGTGGTATTCATCCGACAGGGCATACAGCGCGCAGATCAGCATGGTGAGGAAGAAAAGACGGGCTTTTCTTACGCCGTGTACATAAAGCGGAATAACAAGAGTTACGGCAAGCAGGAGAAACTCTCCGAAGTGCGCAAGCTTCCTTACATAATATTCAAAAGTCATAACCCGGAGCGCCTGCTCGGCGGGCGTCCAGTCCATTCCCAGCCGGTAATTGATGCTGTGGACAATCTTTTCGGTCAGGGTCTGGCTCAGATCCGAGCTGACGACGGCTGTCTGTGCGGAAAACCGGTAGATCATAACCATCACAAGGATGGCAGGAACAAAGGACAGCGGCTTTAACAGATACCGTATTGTTTTCTTGACAAATACACTAAAATAATTCATGCGCTAATCTTAGCCTTGTTGCCGGAAGATGGCAAGTCGGGTATGTAAGTCAGGTGCTCAGGTTATGCTCATTTAAAAAAGAAAAGTGCCAGTATTCCATATACGCCTATTCGTGCTATAATCAAATGATCTTTGGGAAAATATCGGATGGGTGCAAAATCAGAACTGAAAAAACAGTATATAATTGAGACTGCCAGGCAGGTGTTTATGGACAAAGGCTTTAAGGATGTGACCATGAAGGACATCGTTGAAGCCTGTAGAATCAGCCGGGGTGGTCTTTATTTGTACTATTCAAGCGTGGAAGAGGTCTTCCTTGATGTGCTTAAGGCAGCCGATGACGAGAATGACAACGCTATCGGCCAGGCGGTCAGGAAGCATGCCTCATCGGCGGAAATACTCGGGCTTTTTCTGGAGGAGCAGAAAAAAGAGCTCCTTTCGACGGAGGGTTCGCTCAGCACAGCCGTATATGAGTACGCATTCCTTCATAAAGGTACGGAAACGCTCCGCGCCAGGTTCCTGGATGCGGTGGGAGTGATTGAACTTTTGATAAGGACAGGCAGCAGACAGGGAGATTTTGACTGTCCGGATCCCCACAGGGCGGCGCTGAACGCGATGTACATTATTGAAGGACTGAAGATCAGCGCGGCGGCGCAGGGAATCGCCGCCAGGGATGTCGAATACGAGTTTGATGTAATTCTTGACAGTATCGGTTATATAGGCGCAAGAGACTATCAACAGCATTCATGATAAGGAGAACAGCCGCAGAATATGAATATGGGAAATGTATCAGCAGACAGTAAGAATACGGTAAGACGGGTATATGTTGAAAAAAAGCAGCCCTATGCCGTCGCTGCCAGACAAAAGCTCAGTGATATCAAAGGGTTTCTCGGCGTAAGTGGCATAGAAGATGTAAGGTACCTGATCCGCTACGATGTGGAGAATGTTTCGGATGAAGTGTTTGAGCAGGCCTGCGGGTGTGTCTTTTCCGAGCCTCCCGTGGATGTCCTGTACAGGGAAAAGCTCCCGGCGGGAGAAGACGCCATAGTCTTTTCCGTGGAAGCGCTCCCCGGCCAGTTTGACCAGAGAGCAGACTCGGCGGTCCAGTGCATACAGTTCCTTGATGCGGGACAGAGCCCTGTGATCCGGACGGCGGAAACCTATATCCTGACCGGGAAGATTTCCGATGAAGAACTCTCCAGGATCAAGGCATATATTATCAACCCGGTGGATTCCAGGGAAACCGACGAGCAAAAGCCCGAAACCCTGAAGGAGAATTATCCGGAAGCGCCTGACGTGGAGACGTTTGCCGGCTTTACGGTTATGGGAGAGCGGGAGCTTTATTCGCTCTATGACAGCCTCGGCCTTGCGATGACAAAGGCGGACTTCCTCTTTATACGGGATTATTTCCGGGATGAGGAAAAACGCGATCCTACAATGACTGAGATCCGTGTGCTGGATACTTACTGGTCGGATCACTGCAGACACACAACATTTGCGACTGAAATCACAAATGTTGCTTTTGACGACGGCTATTATAAGGTCCCGATGGAGACGACCTACCAGAGCTACCTGGATACGAGGAACGAGCTGTATGCGGACAGGCCGGACAAATATCCGTGCCTTATGGATCTTGCCATTATCGGCATGAAGAAGTTAAAGGAAGAAGGAAAGCTCACCGACATGGAAGAGTCGGATGAGATCAACGCGTGCTCGATTGTCGTGCCTGTCGAGGTAGATTACGGGAACGGCCCTGTCAGGGAAGAATGGCTCGTATTCTTTAAAAATGAAACGCACAACCATCCGACCGAAATTGAGCCGTTCGGCGGCGCGGCGACCTGCCTTGGCGGCGCAATCCGCGATCCCCTTTCCGGCAGAGGCTATGTATACCAGGCGATGCGTGTTACCGGCGCGGCGGATCCTACCCGTCCCGTTTCCGAAACGCTTCCCGGAAAGCTTCCCCAGAAAAAGCTGGTGCAGGGAGCAGCGGCAGGGTATTCGAGCTACGGCAACCAGATCGGTCTTGCCACCGGATCGGTAACAGAGATCTATCATCCGGACTATGTCGCAAAGCGTATGGAGATCGGCGCGGTTATGGGCGCCGCTCCCAGGAAGAATGTAAAGAGAGAAAATTCGGATCCGGGAGATATCATCATTCTTCTCGGAGGAAGAACCGGGCGTGACGGCTGCGGCGGCGCCACAGGTTCCTCAAAAGCACATAACTCGCAGTCTCTGGCTACCTGCGGCGCTGAGGTCCAGAAGGGCAACGCGCCGACAGAGAGAAAGCTGCAGAGACTTTTCAGAAGACCCGAGGTTTCGCGCCTTATCAAGAAGTGCAATGACTTCGGCGCCGGCGGCGTGTCGGTTGCCATCGGAGAGCTGGCGGACGGCCTTGAGGTCAACATGGACCTTGTGCCGAAAAAGTACGAGGGTCTTGACGGAACGGAACTTGCAATCTCGGAATCCCAGGAGAGAATGGCTGTCGTCGTAGCTCCCGAGGATGAGGCTGCTTTCCTTGCCTATGCCGCACAGGAGAACCTTGAGGCGACGCCGGTGGCGGTTGTAACGCAGGAACCCAGACTTGTGCTCAAGTGGCGCGGCACGGCAGTAGTCAATATCGCGCGCGCCTTCCTTGATACGAACGGTGCACATCAGGAAACAGAAGTCCTGGTGGACGCGCCCGATGAAAAGGAAAACTATTTATACCGCATCGCATGCGGCAAGGCTGCGGAAATCCTGGACAGGGATGCCGATACGGAGGAGCCCGCGGAAGGAACCTTCGGGGATGCGTTCAGGGCAGTTCTTTCGGATCTCAATGTATGTTCGCAGAAGGGACTTGTCGAGCGGTTTGACTCCTCGATCGGAGCGGGAACAGTCACGATGCCCTACGGCGGCCGCTATCAGCTGACAAAGACGCAGGCGATGACGGCAAAGCTCCCCGTTCTGCACGGAGATACGGACACGGTAACGATGATGAGCTATGGCTTTGATCCGTACCTTTCCTCATGGAGCCCGTACCACGGAGCAATTTATGCCGTACTGGAATCGGTATCGAGAATTATTGCCTCCGGCGGTGACTTTGACACGCTTCATTTCACATTCCAGGAGTTCTTCCGCAGAATGAGCGATTCTCCCAGACGCTGGAGCCAGCCCTTCGCGGCGCTCCTCGGCGCGTATGACGCCCAGGTCGGCTTCGGCAAGGCGAGTATCGGCGGAAAGGATTCCATGTCCGGAACCTTCAATGACATTGACGTTCCGCCCACGCTGGTCTCCTTTGCCGTGGATGTCACAAAGCTCGGCGATGTGCTGACACCGGAGCTCAAGAAAGAAGGCGACGTTCTTGTCCGCTTCAGAGTTCCGAAGGATGAATATGACATCCCTGTCTATGAGGAAACGATCGCGCTGATGCGCGCCGTAACGGAGCTTATCCGGAGCGGGAAGGCCGTGGCGGCGTATGCTCTTGACAGCTACGGCGTTGCTCCGGCTGCCGCCCAGATGGCATTCGGCAACGGCTTCGGCGTTGCCTTCAGTGAGAAGATTCCCGTCAGGGATCTTTTCGAGAACGCGATGGGAGATCTCCTGATTGAAATGTCGGCCGGGGAAGCGGCTCTTCTGGATGTCCGGGAAGAATTTGAGGATTTCGACTACAAGATTGTCGCTGCCGTGACAGGCGGCGATGCGCCGGCATTTACCTACGGACAGGACGCAGTGCCCTGCGAAGAGGCGCTCCGGATCTGGAAGGAGCCCCTCGAGAGCGTATTCCCTACGGTTGCCGTCAGGGGGAAGGAGAATGTAGAGTCTCCTCTCTATGATACCGCACAGCACCCCGGAGAGAATGTGTATGTGTGCTCGCACAGGCTGGCACAGCCCACCGTTTTTATTCCTGTTTTCCCCGGAACGAACTGCGAGTATGACACAGCTGCCGCCTTTGAGAGAGCGGGAGCAAAAACCGTCACGAAGGTGTTCCGCAATATTACGCCGGAAGGAATCCGCGAGTCCATCGATGAGTTTAAAAAGGCGATAGCCGATTCGCAGATCATCATGTTCCCCGGCGGGTTCTCTGCGGGCGATGAGCCTGACGGCTCTGCGAAGTTTTTTGCAACTTCTTTCCGGAACCAGGTGATCCGGGAAGATGTTATGAAGATGCTGAACGAGAGGGACGGACTTATCCTCGGCATCTGCAACGGTTTCCAGGCACTGATCAAGCTCGGCCTTGTCC